>CAIMBE010000091.1 GCA_903839085.1 uncultured beta proteobacterium
CACCAGCGTCAAACCATTGCCGGCCAGCAAGGCAAACGGTTCATGAACCCGCTCTCGTCAATGCGAGGAGCGCAGCGACGCGGCAGTCCAGCAGTCCGGAGTCATGGATTGCTTCACTGCGTTCGCAATGACGAAGGAGTGATCGCCGTGACCAGAGTGCTCGCCATGACCAGAGAGTGTTTGCCATGACGATTTCTAACGCTTGACACACCATGCTTTCAAAAATCATCGACTGGTCCGGGCGCAATCGCTTCCTGGTCCTGCTCGCCACGCTGTTCATCACGCTGTGGGGCATCTTTGCCGTGCTGCGCACGCCGATTGACGCGCTGCCCGACCTGTCGGACGTGCAGGTCATCGTCTACACCGAGTACGCGGGCCAGGCGCCGCAGGTGGTCGAGGACCAGGTCACCTACCCGCTGACCAGCGCCATGCTGTCGGTGCCGAAATCGAAAGTGGTGCGCGGCTTTTCCTTCTTCGGCGCGTCCTTTGTCTACATCATTTTTGAAGATGGCACCGACATCTACTGGGCGCGCTCGCGCGTGCTGGAGTACCTGAACTTTGCCTCCGGACGCATGCCGCGCGGCATCACGCCGCAGATCGGCCCTGATGCCACCGGCGTCGGCTGGGTCTACCAGTACGCATTGCTGGCCAAGGACAAGACGCTGGCCGAGCTGCGCTCGATCCAGGACTGGTACCTGCGCTACCAGCTGACCAAGGCGCAGGGCGTGGCCGAAGTGGCCTCGGTCGGCGGCTTTGTGCAGACCTACCAGGTGACGGTCGATCCGGTCAAGCTGCGCGCCTACGGCATCCCGCTCATGCGCGTGGCGCAGGTGATTCGCGACTCGAACCGCGATGTCGGCGGCCGCGCGGTCGAGATGGCCGAGACCGAGTACATGGTGCGCGGCAAGGGCTATCTTCGCGGCAAGGCCGACATCGAGATGCTGGTGGTCAAGGCCGACAAGGGCACGCCGGTGCTGATCCGCGATGTCGCACGGGTCGAACTGACGGCCGACGAGCGCCGCGGCGTGACCGAACTCAACGGCGAGGGCGAGGTGGTCTCCGGCATCGCGATGGCACGCTACGGGCAGAACGCGCTCGAGGTGATCGCCAACCTCAAGGAAAAGATCGCCGAGATCGGCCCCGGCTTGCCCGCCGGCGTGACGGTGCAGACGGTGTACGACCGCTCGGAACTCATCAAGCGCGCCATCGACACCCTGACGCGCACGCTGCTGGAGGAGTCCCTGATCGTGGCGGCGGTCTGCGTTGTCTTCCTGCTGCATGTACGCAGCGCGCTGGTGGCGATCCTGATGCTGCCGGTTGGCATCCTGATCTCGTTCATCGCCATGCGCCTGCTGGGCATGAGCTCCAATCTGATGAGCCTGGGCGGTATCGCGATTGCCATCGGCGCGATGATCGACGCCGCCATCGTCATGATCGAGAACGCCCACAAGCATTTGGAGAAATTGGGGTCAGACTCCAATTTCCAGGATCGCGCAACAGCCATCCTCGCCGCCTGCAAGGAAGTCGGCCCCGCCCTGTTCTTCTCGCTCTTGATCATCACGGTCTCGTTCCTGCCGGTGTTCAGCCTGGAGGGCCAGGAGGGCCGCCTGTTCTCGCCGCTGGCCTACACCAAGACCTTCGCCATGGCCGGCGCCGCGCTGCTGTCGGTGACGCTGGTGCCGGTGCTGATGCTGCTGTTCATCCGCGGCAAGGTGATGCCGGAGGCGAAGAACCCGGTGAACCGCTTGCTGATCTGGATCTACCGCCCCGTGATCCAGGGCGTGATGCGCTGGAAGAAGCTCACGATCCTGGTCGCCCTGCTGGCGCTGGGCGCCTCCTGGTACCCGGCCTCGCGGCTGGGATCCGAGTTCATGCCCACGCTCAACGAGGGCTCGCTGCTCTACATGCCGACGTCCTTGCCCGGCATGTCGATCACCAAGGCCGCCGAACTGCTGCAGACGCAGGACAAGATCATCAAGAGTTTTCCCGAGGTGAGTTCGGTCTACGGCAAGGCCGGGCGCGCCAACACCGCGACCGACCCGGCGCCGACCGAGATGTTCGAGACCGTGATCAACCTCAAGCCCGAGTCCGAATGGCGCGCGGGGCTGACGATCGACAAGCTGATCGCCGAGATGGACCAGGCGCTGCAGTTCCCCGGCGTCGCCAACTCGTGGACGATGCCGATCAAGGCGCGCATCGACATGCTCTCGACCGGCATCCGCACGCCGATCGGCATCAAGGTCTTCGGCAAGGATCTCGACGAGATGGAGAAGCTGGCCAGGCAAATCGAGACTGTCGTGAAAGCCGTGCCCGGCACCAGCAGCGCCTTTGCCGAACGCATCACCGGCGGTTTCTACCTCAACATCGAGCCCGATCGCGAGCAACTGGCGCGCTACGGCCTGGGCGTGGGCGATCTGATGGACGTCGTAGGCGCCGCGCTCGGCGGCGAGATGGTGACGACCACGGTGGAGGGGCGCGAGCGCTATGGCGTGACGGTGCGCTATCCGCGCGAACTGCGGGGCGATCCGCAGCAGATCGCGCGCGAGGTCCTGATCACGACCATGGATGGCGCCATGATCCCGCTCGGTCAACTGGCCAAGGTGGTGGTGGCCCAGGGAGCGCCCGGCATCCGCACCGAGAACGCACTGCTCTCGGCCTACATCTATGTCGACATCCGCGAGCGCGACATTGGCGGCTACGTCCGGGATGCGAAGAAGGCGGTGTCAGAACAGGTCAAATTTCCGAGCGGCTATTTTGTGGCCTGGAGCGGGCAGTTCGAGTACATGGAGCGCGCCATCGAAAAAATGAAGGTCGTGATCCCGGTGACGCTGCTGATCATTTTCCTGCTGCTGTACCTGAACTTCCGGCGCATCACCGAAACGCTGATCGTCATGCTGTCGGTACCGTTTGCGCTGGTTGGCGGTGTCTGGCTGATGTGGGCGCTGGGCTACAACCTGTCGGTGGCGGTGGCGGTCGGCTTTATTGCACTGGCCGGCGTGGCGGCCGAGACCGGCGTCATCATGCTGATCTACCTGGACCATGCCTGGGAAGCGGTCAAAACCGCGTGCCGTGCGCAGGGGCGCGAACCCGGCGCGACCGACCTTTACGAGGCCGTGATGGAAGGCGCCGTCGAGCGCGTGCGCCCGAAGATGATGACCGTGGTCGCCATCATGGCCGGCCTGCTGCCCATCCTGTGGAGCACGGGCACCGGCTCGGAGGTGATGAGCCGCATCGCGGCGCCGATGGTCGGCGGCATGATCTCATCCACCGTCCTGACGCTGGCCGTGATTCCGGCGATCTATGCACTGGTCAAGCAGTGGCGGCTGGCCCGGGGCATGGAGTCCTAGCACGCCGCCGCGCGGGGCAGGAGCGGACCGCCGGCTAGAGCTTGATCTCGACACCCGCATTGAAACTGCTGCGACCGCGGTTCACGGTGCTGCTGCCAAAGCCGTCGGCGGCGAGGGTCTGGGTCTGCGTGTCGAGCGGGGCCAGGTTGCTGGCCGAAATCCGCGCCGAGACCGCGCGGCTGAAGAACCACTGCGCAAAGACGTCGATGCTGCGGCTGCGCGACTGATCGATCGACTGCGTCTGGCTTTGCTGCGTGGCGTAGCCCGGCGTGAAAGCGAGCGTGGCGCCGGTGTTCAGGGGCAGTCCTGAGAAACGGTAGTCAAAGCCCGCATTGCCGGACCAGGGCTGCTGGCCGACCAGCCGGTTGTTGGGGCCGGGCAGCGCGTCGACGCTGGACTGGTAGAGATTGAGGCTGCTGCGCAGGTTCAGCGCTGTGCGGACGTCAAACAGGGTGGGCAGCAGTTCCCCGGCGCGCCCCTTGATTTCGAGTTCGATGCCGCCTGTGCGGGCGTGAGAAAAATTGACCGGCTGCGAGACCCAGCGCGGCACGCTGGCCCAGGCGACGTTCTGCAGCGTGGTGACGTTGCGCACCAGATTCTTGACGTCGCGGAAAAAGAAGCCGACGCTGATGATGCCGCCACTGGGCAGGTACTTCTCATAAGCCATGTCGAGACCGGCCGCCAGTTCGGGCAGCAGATTGGCATTGCCCACGCGGTCGGGCGAAAGCTCGGTGTTGGGCTGCGTGGTGTCGGTGAACAGGGCGCTCAGCGAGGGGCGCGCCACCAGCTGACCCAGACCCGCCGCCTTGTAGCTGCGGGTGACGCTGGCGCGCACCATGTCGCGCCCGACGGCGTCGAGCTTGTAATTGACATGCCACATGGGCGTGACCACCAGGCTGGTGTTGGACACAGGCGCGGCAAGCCCCTGGCTGGTGGTCTGGATGCGCTCAGCCCGCAGTCCGACGTAGGTGGACCACTGTTTGCTGAGCTCCCACTCGTCCTGCACGAAGAGCGCCTGGCGGGCGATGCGGGCCGAGAACGGCTGGCCCTCGAAGTCCGCCAGTTGCGGCACGCCGAGTTCGGTGACCTCGCGCTTCTCGTCACGCTGGCGCCACTCCAGGTCCCAGCCGGTGGTCAGGCTGTGAGCGTCGTCCAGCAGACGGGTGTAGTTGCCGGCCTGGGTAAGGCCGACCTCGCCGTTGTCGCCCACGCTGCGGCGCTGGGGATTGCCCAGGCGAAAGGTCTGGGTGTCAAAGGTGCCGCGCGATCCCTGCAGCCCGCCCTTGAGCTCCAGGCGCTCGGCGGCGCTCAGGTGGTTGACCCATTGCACATTGCTGCGCGCGTTTTGCCAGGTGCCGCGCGACTCGCTGTTGTCGTCCAGGCTCGGCGAGCCGCTGATCACCTGGCTCGCCACCGTGTTGCGGTTGTTCCATTGCCCGTACTGCAGGAACGTCTGCCAGTTGAGGCTCTGGTCGTCGCTGATCTTCCAGCTCAGGCGCGGCCCCAGATTGAGACTGCGGCCGAAGTAGACGTTGTCATTGGTCTGGCTGGACTGCGAAGCCAGGCCATCGATGCCGCTCTGCTGGCGATCGGTCGCGGACTGGCTCAGGCCCCGCCATTCGAACGCCGACAACGGCACCGACAACGACAGGCCGTCCCACTTTTCACCGAGGGTGAAGGTCCCCGACAGCGTGGGGCGGTCCGCGTTGTAGCCCAGCGCCAGGCGCAGATCGCGCTGCGATACCTTGGGAGCTTCCTTGAGGATGATGTTGATGGCGCCGGCCACGGCCTGCGCGCTCTGGTCTGCGGTCGGTCCCTTGGTGATCTCGATGCGCTCGACCTGCGCCGGGTCGAGCTGGTCCAGCGCAAACCCGGGTGGTGCGGGGTCGCCATTGACCAGGATCAGCGTGTAGCCCGAGCCCAGCCCGCGCATGCGCGGCGCGTTGCCCTGCATGCTCACTCCGGGCAGGCGCTTGAGCACATCGGCGACGTTGGTGTCGCCGTACTGGTCCAGCTCCTCGCGGCCGTAGATCTGTTTGGCAACCTGGGCGCGCCGGCGCAGGTCGTTGTCGTAGGGCTGCTTGCCGATGATCTCGACGCGGTCCAGGCGCGATCCGGCGGGGCGCGCAGCGGGCTCTCCCATGCCTGCGGGCACGTCCTGTGCGAGGACCGGCGATGCGGCCCCAATGAAGAGTGCGGCCGCCAGTGAGGAGCCGAGCAAGAGGGTGATTTTTGACATGGGATAAACGGTGGTCGGCGCGATGGCCGCCTGCCTGAGTTGCCGCTGATCATAATGGCAGGCCCGTCATTTCGAAGCAAAAGCGCTATTGTTGACGTCCGCGCCCCCAGTGACAGCAGACGAGTGCCCCGGCGGCCTGATCCACTCGGTCTGGCCATCAGATTTGACTCTCCGATCCACGTTTTCTGCACTTCATCGCATGTTACTTGCCGGCGTGCGGGGACAGACCTAGAGTTCGGCCCAGGCGCTCAGGTAAGACGCCGATTTATGGAGAACCCCATGACCATTGCCGATGATCTGATCCGACTCGAACAACTGCGTGACCGCGCCAGTCTTAGCGCCGACGAATTCCAGCGTGCCAAGAACAGGCTGCTGAACGCGCCGCACCCGACGGAGCCGGTGCTGCAGAGCATCAACGGTCTGCGCCGCTCTGCCACTGACCGCTGGTTGGGCGGAGTCTGTGGCGGTCTGGCGAATTCCACCGGCATGGAAGCCTGGGTCTGGCGCATCGTCTTTGTCGCCACCATGTGCATGGGCTTTGGTTTCCTGGCCTACCTCGCGCTCTGGGTCTTTGTGCCGCTGGAATCCAGCCACTGTCCGATCAGTGCCTGATCGGCGACTTGGCCCGCTCGCAGGCCAGCAGGATGCGCTCGGGCGTCGCCGGTGCGATCAGGTCAACGCGCTCGCGGTGTCCGGCCGAGGCGCTGACCGCGTCACGCAGCGCGAAGAAGACTGACAGGGCGTTCATCAACGGCGGCTCTCCCGTGGCCTTGCTGTGGTACGGCGTCGGCCTGACGTTCTTGCCGTCGAACAGGCTGACCTTGAAGTGCTCGGGCACATCGCTGGCAACCGGGATCTTGTAGGTGCTCGGGCCGTGCGTGAGCAGCTTGCCCTGCTTGTCCCAGATGCATTCTTCCATCGTGAGCCAGCCCATGCCCTGGATGTAGGCGCCCTCGATCTGGCCCTTGTCGATGGCCGGGTTGATGCTCTGGCCGACATCGTGCACGATGTCGGCGGCCCTGAGCCACCACTCGCCGGTGCGGGTGTCGATCTCGACCTCGCTGACGGCGGCGCCGTAGCAGTAGTAGTAGAAGGCGCGACCCTGTAGCGTGTTGAAGTCGTACTTGATGTCGGGCGTCAGGTAGAAGCCCGTGACGCTCAAGCCGACCCGGTCGAGCCAGGCCTGCTTGACCAGCGTTGCCCACGAGACCCTGGGTGCCTGGGCAGGCTCGGCCCGAACGGTTGCAAAGCCTGCGCCAAACTCCACTGCCGTTGGGTCGCAAGCCAGCAGCCGTGCCGCCACCGGCCTGAGGCGCCCGCGCAGCTGGTCGCAGGCATTGTTGATGGCCGCGCCGTTGATGTCGGCACCGCTGGAGGCCGCCGTGGCGCTGGCGTTGGGCACTTTTTGCGTGTCGGTGCCGGTCACGCGCACCAGGCTGACCGGGATCCCCAGGCCATCGGCTGCCACCTGCGCCATCTTGGTGTTCAGTCCCTGGCCCATCTCGGTGCCGCCATGGTTCACGCTGACCGAGCCATCCTGGTAAATGTTGATCAGGGCGCCGCCCTGATTGAGCATGGTGGCGGTGAACGAAATGCCGAACTTGAGCGGCACCAGGGCCAGGCCGCGCTTTCGCTGCCTGCTCTGGGCGTTGAAGCGCTTGACCGCTTCGCGGCGTGCCGTGTAGCCGGCCTCGGTCGCCACCTGGTCGATCACCTGGTCGCCGATCCAGTCCTCTATCGTCTGACCGTACTGCGTGGTCATGGAGCCGGCGTCGCCTGAGACAGCGGGGTCGCGGTACAGGTTGATGCGGCGAATCTCGAGCGGGTCCTTGCCGAGCTTGTGCGCGATCTCCTCGATCACGGTCTCGATGCCGAACATGCCCTGCGGACCGCCGAAACCGCGAAACGCCGTGGCGCTCTGCATGTGGGTCTTGCAGCGGTGGCTGATGATCCTGAGGTTTGGCAGGTAGTAGCAGTTGTCGATGTGCAGCAGGGCGCGGTCGTTGACCGGTCCCGAGTAGTCGGTGCTGTAGCCGCAGCGCGAGGCCAGCACGACATCGACGCCCAGAATGCGGCCCTGGTCGTCGAAGCCGCAGTCGTAGTCGATGCGAAAGTCGTGCCGCTTGCCGGTGATCATCATGTCGTCGTCGCGGTTGACGCGCAGCTTGACCGGACGCTGCAGCTTGAAGGCGGCCAGCGCCGCGCTTTGCGAAAAGATGCTGGAGTTGCCCTCCTTGCCGCCAAAGCCGCCGCCCATGCGCCGGCAGATCACTTCCACATCCTTGGCAGACAGGTTCAGCGCGGCAGCGGCCTCGCGCTGGTTGCCGTCGGGGTGCTGGGTCGAGACATACAGCGTGAGCTGGTCGTCCTCGCGCGGCACCGCGTAGGCGATCTGGCCTTCCAAGTAGAACTGCTCCTGCTGGCCGCACTCGGTGCGGCCCTGGACACGGTGCGGCGCGCCGGCGATGGCCTCGTCGGGGCGGCCGCGCGTGATGCCCTTGGACGGCATGACAAAGCTCTGCTGCGCCAGCGCCTGGTCGAGGCTCAGGATGGCGGGCAGTTCCCTGACCGCAACCACCGCGCTCCTGGCTGCCTGGCGCGCGCCGAGCATGCTTCGCGCCACCACCACCGCCACCGGCTGACCCAGGAATTGAACCGTGCCGGGGGCAAGAAACGGGTCGTCGTGAACGATCGGCCCGCAGTTGTTTTCGCCCGGGATGTCTTTGGCCGTGAACACCGCCACAACGCCGGGTTGGGCCAGCAAGGCGGCGCGGGCTATGCCC
>CAIMBE010000092.1 GCA_903839085.1 uncultured beta proteobacterium
CAAAGTCATGCGCCTGCCCACGGCCGCGCTGCGCTTTCGGCCGGACGAGGACAGCCTGAAGGCCAAGGGCGCCGCGCCAGCAGCCAGCGCCGCTTCGGCGCCGGTGACCGCAGAAGAAAAGGCGCGCGCCGATGACGACGGGGTCCTCACCGCCACCCGCAGCGGGCGCCGGATCTATCGTGTCTACAGCGTGGGCGACAAGCAGGTGCCCAAATTGCATGAGGTCACGATCGGCATCTCCAACACCCGCTTCACCGAACTCATCAGCGGCGACCTCAAGGCAGGCGACGAGGTCATCACGCGCACAGTCGAGCCAGCGGTGAAGAAATGAGCCTGATCGAACTTAGCGGCGTGTGCAAAAGCTACCGCACCGGCGACGTCGTCACGCCGGTGCTGTTTGGCATCGACCTGCAGGTCGGCCGGGGCGACTACCTGGCCCTGATGGGACCGAGCGGTTCGGGCAAGAGCACGCTCATGAATCTGCTGGGCTTGCTCGATCGCGCTGACGCCGGCCACTACCGGCTCGACGGCCAGGACGTGACGGGCCTGAGCGCGGCGCAGCACGCCGGGGTGCGCAACCGCACCATCGGCTTTGTCTTCCAGAGCTTCAATCTCTTGAAGCGCATGAACGTGCTGGAGAACGTGGCCCTGCCGCTGCTCTACGCGGGCCAGGCGCGCGCTGCGGCGCGCAGGCGGGCGCAGGAGGTGCTGGAGCAGGTCGGCCTGGCCACCCTGGGGCACCGCATGCCCAACCAGCTCTCGGGCGGTCAGCAGCAGCGTGTCGCCATCGCCCGCTCGCTGGTCAATCGTCCGCCCTTGCTGCTGGCCGACGAGCCCACCGGCAACCTCGACACCAGAACCACCAGCGAGGTGCTCGAGGTCATCGGGCAGCTCAATCGCGAGCAGGGCCTGACCATCGTCATCGTCACGCACGAGGCCGATGTGGCGCGCCACGCCAAGCGCCTGGTCAAGCTCAAGGACGGCGTCGTCGTCTATGACGGTGCGCCGCAGGACGAGCGGCAAGAGGTGGCAGCATGAGCGCCGCGCCGGGCCGCCCCAAGCTTGCCGCGCAGTCTCTGGCCGAGGCTCGCGCGAGGGCGCGCGCGCCCTCGGGTGGCAGCGAGGACACGAAGTGCCGGGCGTGGGGGTGGCCATGAGCCTGGCGCAGATCCTTCTCGAAGCCTTCCGCTCGCTGGCGGCCAACCGGCTGCGCACCGGCCTGACCATGCTGGGCATCATCATCGGCATCGCCTCGGTGGTGCTGATGCTCAGTGTCGGCGATGGCGTGCGCGCCTTCATCAACAAGGAACTCGCCGTGCTGGGCAGCAACCAGCTGATCGTGCAGCCCGGCACGCCGACCGAGGGCGGCGCCCGGCGGCGCACCAACGAGTCGCCGACACTGACGATCGAGGACGCGGTCGCGATCAGCGCCTTGCCCAGCCTGCGCGGCGCGGCGCCCACGCTGCAGGGCTACTTCCAGATCCTGTACGGCGACGACAACAGCAACTCCGTGGTGCTGGGCGTCACGCCCGACATGTTCGCCCTGCGCAACTGGAAGGTCGAGCGCGGCGTGGCGCTGGCCGACAGCGACGTGCGCTCGGCCAACCGGGTCATCGTGATCGGCTCCAGGGTGGCCAGCACCTACTACTACCGGCGCGATCCGATCGGCCAGACGCTGCGCGTCGATGGCCGGCCCTTCACCATCATCGGCGTGCTCGCCGGCAGCGGCCGCACCCTGGACGGCACCGACCTGGGCGAGCTGATGGCGGTGCCGATCACCGCCATTCCGGTGCGCATGCCGCGCCCGCGCACGGTGCACTACATCAACGCCCAGGCCCGGGACGAGGCGACCATGAAGGAGGCCGAGCGCGACATCGCCGAACTGCTGCGCGACCGCCATCGCATCACGGGCGACAAGCTCGATGATTTCCAGATCACCAATCTGGCCAGCATCGCGCAGACCGGCGAGGCGATCGGCGCCGGCCTGTCGATCGGCCTGGGCGTGGTGGGGGCGATCTCGCTGATCGTGGGCGGCATCGGCATCATGAACATCATGCTGGTGAGCGTGAGCGAACGGGTGCGCGAAATCGGCATCCGCATGGCCATTGGCGCAAAGCCGGCGCATGTGCTGGTGCAGTTCCTGAGCGAGGCCGTGGTCATGTGCATCCTGGGCGGCGTGATCGGCGTGGCGCTGGCCGCGCTCGGTGCCTGGGGCGTCAACAGCACCGGCAAGTTCGAGATGAGCCTGGGCCTCAGCCATGTGCTGACCGCCGTCCTGTTCTCCACCGGCGTGGGCCTGTTCTTTGGCTTCTACCCGGCGCGGCGCGCCTCGCGCCTGCTGCCGATCGAGTGCCTGCGCCAGGACTGAGCGGGCGTGTTCAGCGCACCCGATTCTCGATCTGGCCGATGCCCTCGATCTCGATCCGCACCACATCGCCCGCCTTGAGGTATCTGGGCGGCTTGAAGCCGATGCCGACGCCGGCCGGCGTGCCGGTGGCGATGATGTCGCCGGGGTAGAGCGTGATGCCGGCCGACAGGGTTTCGATCAGGGTCGGGATCTTGAAGATCAGATCGCTGGTGCGGGCGTCCTGGCGCAGTTCACCGTTGACCCAGCAGCGCACGCCGGTGTTGCCACCATCGCACTCGTCGGCGCTGGCCAGCCACGGCCCCATCGGGCAGAAAGTATCGAAGGACTTGCCCATGTGCCACTGCAGATGGCGGTTCTGCCAGTCGCGCGAGGTCACGTCGTTGACGATGGTGTAGCCCCAGACGTGCTGCAGGGCATCGCCTGCCTTGATGCCCTTGCCGCCTTTGCCGATGATGACGGCGAGTTCGGCCTCGTAGTCGATGGCGTCAGAGACGCCGGTCGGCATCTCGATGAAGTCGCCCGTGCCGACGACCGACTCCGGCACCTTGCTGAAGATGATGGGGACGCTCGGGACATCGCCGCCGGCCTTGGCGCTGGTGTCAAAACCGCTGCCGGCAAACTCCTTGGCATGGGCGTGGTAGTTCTTTCCGACACAAAAGATGTTGCGGCGCGGGCGAGGAATCGGTGCGGTGAGGCGCACCTCGGCCAATGCCACCGGCTCCCGCAGGGCGGGCAGGGCGTCGCCGCGCGCCTGCGCTTCGACGATGCCCAGGGCGCCGCGCGCCGCGGCTTCGGCGGACAGGGCAAAGGGCTGAACCGATTGTTGATCGGCGCTGACCAGGCCGACGGCGGGCACACCCTGCAGGACAAAAGCGGCGATTTTCATGATGGGGTCTCGTGTTGGGGCTGACCGTCAATGAACCGTGTGCCCCGCTGGTGGGCAGGGGAAACACGGGGTACGAATGAACTTAATTCAGTGTCAAATGTTAGCAGCTATGCAAGCTCGATCCTGATCCGTATTGCATAGCCAGGCAGGCAGGAAATTGCCAATATTCGAAGCCGTCACTGTGAACACTCATTCGTCAACGCGAGCACCCTCCCGTCATTGCGAGCACCCTTTCGTCATTGCGAGCGCCCTTTCGTCATTGCGAGCGAAGCGCGGCAATCCATGTCTTTGGTCTGCCCGCATGGATCGCCACGGCCTGCGGCCTCGCGATGACGAAGAGAAAATGCGGCCGCGATGACGAAGTGAAAATGCGGCCGTGATGACGAAGAGAAAATGCGGCCGCGATGACGAGGAGAAAATGTGGCCTCGCGATGACGGGGTGGTGCCTTTCCTCCCGTCATTGCGAGCGAAGCGCGGCAATCCATGTCTTTGCTCTGCCTGCATGGATCGCCACGGCCTGCGGCCTCGCGATGACGAGGAGAAAATGCGGCCGTGATGACGAGGAGAAAATGCGGCCGTGATGACGAAGTGAAAATGCGGCCTCGCGATGACGAGGAGAAAATGCGGCCTCGCGATGACGAAGAGAAAATGCGGCCGCGATGACGAGGAGAAAATGTGGCCGTGATGACGAGGAGAAAATGCGGCCGCGATGACGAGGAGAAAATGTGGCCTCGCATTGACGAGGAGGATGCTGTGGTAATTTTTGTTTCCCCAAATTAACCGAAAGTGATGCCACCATGCGACGCTGCTTTACCCTGTTCGCCCTTTTGGGCAGTTTTCTGACCGCGTTGTCGACCTTGGCTGGGGCACAGACCGCCTGGCCAGCGCGCAGCATCACCATGATCGTGCCGTTCCCGCCCGGCGGGCTGGCCGACATCGTGGCCCGACCGGTGGCCGAGGCGATGTCGCGCGACCTGGGCCAGCCGGTCATCATCGAGAACAAGGGCGGCGCCGGCGGCGGTATTGGCATGGGGCTGGCGGCCAAGGCGAGGCCCGATGGCTACACCGTGCTGCTGGCGCTGTCCTCGTTCACGGTGCTGCCCGAGGCTGACGCGCTGCTGGCGCGCGCGCCCATGTACAGCCTGACCGAGTTGCGGCCGCTGGCCCGTTTCACGGCCGATCCCACGGTGCTGGCGGTGCGGGCGGACGCGCCCTGGAAGACCCTGCAGGAGTTCCTGGAGGACGCCAGAAAGCGCCCCGGCGCCATCAATTACGGTTCCTCGGGCAACTACGGCACCATGCACGTGCCGATGGAGATCCTGTCGCAGGCCGCGGGCGTGAAGCTGTCGCACATTCCGTACACCGGCGCCGGCCCGGCGGTGGTGGCGCTGCTGGGCGGGCAGATCGATGCCGTGTCGTCGGGACCGGCCACCGTGTTGCAGCACATCAAGGCCGGCAAGCTGCGCGCGCTGGCGCACTGGGGCAGCGCTGCGCTGGCGGCCTTGCCGGAAGTTCCCAGCTTGAAGGACGCGGGGCTTCAAGCCGAGTACGCCCAGTGGTCCGGCCTGTTCATCCCGGCGCTGACGCCGGAGCCGGTGGCCCAGCGCCTGCGCGGCGCGGCCAGGATGGCGGCGCAGGACGCCAAGGTCAGGGAGGTGATCGGAAATGCCGGGACCCCGCTGATGTACCAGGACGCGCCCGAGTTCGAAAAATACGTGCAGGCCGACGCCCGGCGCATGGTGGACGTGGTTCGGCGCATCGGGCGCCTGGACTAGGAAGCGCGGCCCTCAGGCAGGCAAAACAGCATGCTCAAGAAATCACTCGTTCAAGTGGCTCGGCGACTTCGGGCGCGCTTGGGTCGCGCCTTGCCAGCCCTTGCGCTGGTGCTGTCCTGCGTGTCAGCGCCGGCCCAGGTCTATCCGTCTCGGGCGGTGAAGATCATCGTGCCTTTTGCCGCAGGCGGCCCGGCCGACAACTACGCGCGCTTTATCGCGCAGCGCCTGCAGGACGCCCTGGGCCAGCCTTTTGTCGTCGACAACAGGCCCGGCGCCGGCTCGGTGATTGGCACCGACGTGGTGGCCAAGGCGCCGCCCGACGGCTACACGCTGCTGCTGATGTCCAACGCGCACACCGTCAACGAAACCCTGATTCCCAACAAGCCCTTTGCGCTGATGCGCGACTTCGTCGCCGTGGCCCCGATCAACTACTCCGACCTGGTGCTGGTGGCCCATCCGGCGCTGCCCGATGCCAGCCTGTCGGACCTGATCCGGCACGCCAAAGCGCAGCCGGGCAGGATCAACTATGCTTCCAGCGGACCCGGCACGCCGTACCACATGGCGGGAGAACTGTTCAAGAGCATGGCGGGGGTCTCGCTGGTGCATATTCCCTACAAAGGCAGTTCGGGCGCGCGCACCGACGTCATTGGCGGGCAGGTCGAACTGATGTTTGACGCGGTGACCACCATGGCCGAACAGATACGCGCCGGCAAGGTGAGGGCGCTGGCCACCACGGGCCGCCAGCGCTCGGCCGTGCTGCCCGAAGTGCCCACCCTGAGCGAGGCGGGCGTGCCCGGTTATGAGGCCACCATCTGGCTCGGCCTGATGGCGCCCGCAGGGACGCCCAAAGCGGTGGTGGAGCGCCTCAATGCGATGGTCAGCAGGATTGCCAGCCAGAGCGAGGTGCAGCAGATCTGGGCCCGCCAGGGGGCCACGGCGCTGCTGATGAACCCGGAGGCGTTCGAGAAATACGCCCGCGAGGACATTGTCAAATGGGCCGGGGTGATCAAGAGCGCCGGCATCAAGGCCGACTGACGATGAACAACGGGTCGCCACAGCTTTTTCTTCTCAGCGGCGGCGCCGCCTATGGACTGGTCTGCGGGCTCGAGGCGCGCTTTGCGCAAGAGAGCGGCTACCGCATCGCCGGCACTTTCAGCGCCGTGGGCGCCATGCGCGAGCAGTTGCTGGCGGGTGCCGCCTGCGACGTGCTGATCCTTACCGCCGCGCTGGTGGCCGGGTTGCAGGACAGCGGCCACGTGGTGGCGGGCAGTGCACGCGCCCTGGGCGCCGTCAAGACGGGGATTGCGGTCAAGGCCGGCGATCCGCTGCCGGCGGTCGGCACGCCCGGGGAACTCAGGCAGGCCCTGCTCGCCGCGCGCGGCATCTATTTTCCCGATCCGCTCAAGGCCACCGCCGGCATTCATTTCATGGGCCTCATCAGAGAGCTTGGCATCGAGGCGCAACTGAGCGATCGCCTGCGCCCGTTTCCCAATGGCGCCAGCGCCATGAGCGCCATGGCGCAAGCGGGCGAGGCAGGCCTGCTCGGCTGCACCCAATGCACGGAGATTCTCTATACCCCCGGCATCAGCCTGGTGGCCGCGTTGCCGAGGGAGTTCGAACTGGCCACGGTTTACACGGCCGGCGTCAGCGCCAGTGCCGCCAGCGCGCAAGCCGCGACGGCGCTGGTGGCCCTGCTGGCCGGCCCGCAGGCAGCGGCCTTGCGGCGCGCGGGCGGTTTTGAGGATTGACGCGCAGGCTTGACTGAAATGCTCCATCCGCTCCCGCGTGTCGGCGCCGACCGCAGTTTGTCCGGCGCAGGCGCAGAGCGTCGCTTCGAACTGGCGCGCCGCAGCTGAATTTGCTTACAGTCGGGGCATTCAAGCTAAGCAGGCGACGGAACCCATCATGAGCAACGAAACAATCAATCCGACCAAGCCGAGCCGTTGGGCCAACGCCTACAGCGCCTGGCTCAAGTTCTATCACGCCTACGCGGGCTGGCTGGTCAGCATTTCGTGGTGGCGCTTCTTCGGCCTGGCGCTGGTGCTGCTGATCGCGATGGGGATCCTCCATGACATACCGCCGCTGAGCTGGACCTACTCTGAAGTTGTCGCCGAAACTGACGCGCCCAGGTACAGCCGCAAGTCAAAGCCGACGCCCAAGCCCAGCGCGGACAGGAAGAAGTCGGCCGATGGCGTTGATATTTCAATTGATGAGCACGGCGTGCACATCACCACCAAAGCGGCGGCGCCGGCGCTGCCGGCCTCGGACAGCGCCCCCACACCGGCGTCGCCGGCCGTGCCGGCTGTGCCGGGGGTGCCAGACGTGACGATCAAACTGCCGCCGGGGGTCGACTCGCAGGCGATCAAGGAGGCGGTCGACGAGGCGCGTCGCGAGTTGCTGGACGCCATCGAGGAGGCCAAACAGGAGGCGGCCGACGCGGCAGAGCTTGCCGCCGAAGCGCAGCGTCCGCGCGTGATCCATCACCACTATGGCGACCCGGTGATGCCGCTGACGCTCTGGTTCATCCTGTTCTCGATCATCGTCAAGGCCTCCTACAAGGGCAAGGTGCAGGCCGAGGCCAAGGCGGCGCAGGCGACCGAGGTCGCGGAATCGGAGTCCCTCAAGCGCCAGGTGGTCGAGGCGCGCATGGCGGCCATGCAGGCGCAGGTGGAGCCGCACTTCCTGTTCAACACGCTGGCCAGCATCGAGCACCTGATCGAGACCGACCCGCCGCGCGCCGGCAAGATGCAGCGCAACCTGATTGCCCTGCTGCGCGCCAGCATGCCGACCATGCGCGAGGCCAACGCCCAGGGCACGCGGGATCTGGGGCGCGAACTGGCCATGATCCGGCCCTACCTCGAGATCCTGAAAGTGCGCATGGATGAGCGCCTGCAGACCGAGATCAACGTCAGCGACGGCTTGCTGTCGGCCGAGTTTCCGCCGATGATGCTGCAAAGCCTGGTGGAAAATGCCATCAAGCACGGGCTTGAGCCCAAGGCGGACGGCGGCCTGCTGCGCGTCAGCGCCGAAATCGTGCACGGCAACCTGGCGCTGACCGTGGCCGACACCGGCGTCGGGTTTGGCAAGTCCGATACCGCGGGCACCGGCATCGGTTTGAGTAATATCCGGGAACGACTGGCCCTGTTGTATGGCAGCAAGGCCAGCATGACGGTGAACGAACCCGCCGCGGGCGGGACCTCGGTCACGATCACCGTGCCCTATGTAACGCATGCGACCAGCGAGACCTGAAATGCCAACTGCCTTGATCGCCGATGATGAACGTCTGATGCGCGAGCAACTGCGCGCACGCCTGAGCGAGGTCTGGCCTGAGCTCGAGATCGTGGCCGAGGCGCGCAACGGGCAGGAGGCGGTCAGCCTGACCGGGCAAAAGCGCCCGGACGTGGTCTTTCTGGACATTCGCATGCCGGTGCTCACGGGGGTGGACGCCGCCCGGCAGATCGCGCAGCTGCCGACCTACGAGGAGGCGGATGGCTGGCCCGGTTGCGAGATTGTTTTCGTGACCGCGTATGACCAGTACGCGGTGCAGGCGTTTGAGCAGGGCGTGGTCGACTACGTGCTCAAGCCCGCCGAACCCGAGCGCCTGCGCCTGACCATGGAGCGCATCAAGCAGCGCTTGTCCGAGCGCTCGCAGCAGCAGCGCAACGGGCTCGATGAGCCGGCCATTCCCCTGGCGGCGCACACGCCCGACATGCAGCAGTTGCTGCAGCGACTGGCGGCGCAGATCAATCCCAACCGGCCGGCCAAACTGCAGTGGATTCAGGCGACGGTGCGCCAGGCGATCCAGATGATTGCGGTTGAAGAGGTGCTGTTTTTTATCTCGGACGAAAAATACACGCGGGTCCAGACCGCCACCCTGGAGGCACTGATCCGCAAGCCGATCAAGGAACTGGTGGACGAGATCGACATGAACCTGTTCTGGCAGATTCACCGCTCCACCCTGGTCAACGTCAAGGCCATCGCCGGTGTCAGCCGCGATTTTCGCGGGCGCCAACTGGTGAGCGTGCGCGGCCACCCGGAAAAGCTCGAAGTCAGCCGCAGCTATGCCGGCTTGTTCAAAGGCATGTAGCGCCTCATTTATTGCTCCCTTGACACACGTCAACAGATGGCGAGTGCCATGCACTATTTATCACATAGTGGTGCTACTATTCATTCGCCAAAATATGCGAGAAGCGTAGCTTCTTGCTTGCCCATTTGGGGTGAGTGTTTATCCGCTTACCTGTCTGTGGCCGGAAATTGTTCGACCAAGCTGTGAGTTCATCCAGGGTGGGCCTTGAGATCAACCGATAACTCATGGACGCAACACAATGAACGCCAAGACAGCAAAATACCCCGGCATCCCCAACGTGATTCATGGCAACGGCGCCGTCGCCTACGTCATGGGCCAGGTCTGCGGCGGTGTCATCGGCTATCCGATCACACCCTCCACCGAGATTGCCGAGATCTACGAGGCCTTTCGCTCCGAGGGCGGCGTCAATGTCTGGGGCAGGCACCCGTTTTTCTTTGAGCCCGAAGGCGAGCATTCGGCGCAGAGCGGTGCGCTCGGCGCGGCGCTGACCGGGGGCCAGTTCATCTCCAACGCCTCGTCGAGCCAGGGCATCCTGTACGCGCTCGAATCGCATTACGTGACGGTCGGCAAGAAGGTCGGCGGCTTTGTGCTGCAGGTCGCCGCGCGCGTGGTCTCCAAGCATTCGCTCAACGTGATGGCCGGCCACGACGACGTCTATTCCCTGCTGGCATCGGGCTACACCATCCTGTTTGGCGCCAACCCGCAGGAGGCGGCGGATCTGGCGGCCATTTCCTACCGCGTGGCCTCGCTCTCGCTGATTCCGGTGGCCAACGCCATGGACGGCTTTGCCACCAGCCACATGCTGAGCGAGGCGCTGATGCCCGAGCCCGCCTTGCTGCGCGACTACCTGGGCGACCCCGCCGGCCGCATCAAGGCGCCCACGCTGGCGCAGGAGATGCTCTACGGCGCCAAGGGCCGGGTGCTCCAGTTGCAGCAGTACCTGGCGCGCCACCAGGCCGACCTGACACCAGAGCAGCACGCCAGGCTTCAGGCTTATCTGAGCGACAACGCCGCCCGGGTGGAAGCCGACAATGCCGGCCAGCTGCTGGCCCAGACGCAGGGCTGGCTGCCCGAGGAATTGCAGCGCCAGTGGCAGCGCCAGTGGCTCAATGCCTTTGAGAAGGGCACGCGCCAGCTGGTGCCGGCCCTGGTCGATGTGAACAACCCGGGCCTCACCGGCGCGGTCCAGAACCAGCCCGATTTTCAGGCCGGCTCGGCCGATCACCGCACCCATTTCGTCAGCGCCGTGCCGGCCATCGTGCGCCAGGCGATGGATGAATACGCCGAACTGACGGGACGCAGGTACAACCCGGTGCAAACCTTCCTGTGCGAGGACGCCGAGTACGTGATGGTCGGACTGGGTTCGGTCAACGACGACGTCGAAGCGGTGGTGACCCATCTGCGCGCGCAGGGCAAGAAGGTGGGCCTGGTGGCCGTCAAGCTGCTGCAACCGTTCCCGGAGGCCGAACTGGTGGCGGCGCTCAAGGGCAAGAAGGCGGCCACCGTGCTGGAACGCTCCGATCAGACCGCGCTCACCAGCCTGGTCACCCAGGCGTTGTTCAAGGCGCGTGAAAACGCCAGCCAGATGCGCCATTCGGGCATTCCCGCAATGGAGGTCAGTCCGATGCTGACCACCGCCATTTTTGGCCTCGGAGGACACGACCTGCAGCCGCGCCACCTGATCGCCGCCTTCAAGAGCATGGAGGACGGCAAGGTCGCGCCGCTGATCTATCTGGGTTCCCAGTTCTTCTCCGACACGGCGTCGCCGCGCGTGGCGGGCTACCTGGAGCGACTCAAGAGCGCCTATCCCGAGACCGAGTTCATGGCGCTGCAAACCGAGGCCAATCCCAAGCTGCTGCCCGACGCCGGCTTTCGGGTGCGCTTTCATTCGATCGGTGGCTACGGCACGATTGCGTCGGGCAAGCTGCTGACCGACATCCTGGCCGGTGTTCTCAATATGCACTCCAAGTCGGCACCCAAATACGGTTCCGAAAAGAGCGGCGCCCCGACCAACTACTACATCACCCTGAGCCCGGAGCCGGTCAAGATCACCAACGCCGAGCTCGAAGATGTCGAGGTCGTCATCGCGCCCGATCACAAGGTCTTCAGCCACACCAATCCGCTGCTCGGGCTGGTGGCCGGCGGCACCTTCATCCTGCAGTCCAGCGCCAGCGCGCAGGAGGTCTGGGCAGAGTTGCCGCCCAAGGCGCGCCAGACCATCCGCGCCAGCAGGATCCGCTTCTTCATCGTCGACGCCTTCGCCGTCGCCAAGAGAAACGCGCCAACCCCCGAACTGGCCACGCGCATGATGGGCATTGCCTTCATCGGCGCCGTGGCAGGCCATGTGCAGCAGGTCTCGGGCGGTGCGCCCGAGGAGGTGATCCTGGACAAAGTGCGCCAGCAGATTGCCAAGAAGTTCGGCAGCAAGGGCGGCGCCGTGACCGACGGCAACATGGCCGTGATCCGCGAAGGCATCGAGGCGACGCAGAAGGTCGACTATGAGTCCGCCGAATTTGCCCTGATCGACGCCAGGCCCGCGCCAATCCAGATTCACAGCGCCGCGCTGTCGGCGGCGCAGTGCCAGAGCGCGGGCCCGTCGGGCTGCGCCGGCATGTTCGACAGCGAGTATTACGAGGACATGGTGCTGAGTCCGTTCCGAGAAGGCGCGCTCGGCGAGGCGCCGGTGCTGCCCGGCACCGGCCTGTTCATGCCCGCCGGCAGTGCAGGCGCCAAGGACAAGGGCCTGTTCCGGCGCACCGTTCCGGAGTTCAAGGCCGATCTGTGCACCGGCTGCATGGAGTGCGCGCTGGTTTGCCCGGACGCTGCGATTCCGAATGTGGTCCACGAGATCTACGAACTGCTGCTCGGCGCCATCAAACAGCTCGACATCACGCCGGCGCAGGGCGAGGCCATGCGCGGTCACGTCTACGCGCTGGCTGAAAGCGTGCGCGAGGCCTACCGCCAGAGCAAGCAGGCGCGGCCCCTGCATGAACTGTTTGCCGAAGCGGCAGCGCATCTGGAAACCGACAACGTGAGCGTGCTGCGCAATTTCAGCAGGCTGATCGATGTGCTGGCGCTCTACCCGGTGGCGCGCACGCGGCCCTTCTTCGATGCCATGGAAAAGGCCAAGGCCGGAAGCGGCGGGCTTTTTGCCGCCAATATCGATCCCTGGAAATGCAGCGGTTGCCTGGAGTGCATCGAAGTCTGCGGCCCCGGCGCCCTGGTGGCGCGCGAGCAGGACGGCGCCTTGCTGCAGACTCTGCAGCAGCGCTTTGATTTCATGGGCAAGCTGCCCAACACGCCGGCGCGCTTTGCCGATGAGGCGATCAAGCCCGGGGGCGAGATCAAGCGCCTGCTGCTCGACCGCGCCAACTACTACTCGACCACCGGTGGCCACGGCGCCTGCCGCGGCTGCGGCGAGGTCACCGCCATCCGCCTGGTGATGGCGACCAACCAGGCGATCACCGACAAGCGCCAGCACGACCACGTGCGCGAGCTCGAAAGCCTGATCGACAGCCTGGGCGCCAAGAAGGTTGCGCTGGGCCAATCGGACCCCGCGCGCCAGCAGCGCCTGGACGCGCTCATCAGCACGCTGGAGAAGCGGCTTTACTACTTTGAGAGCGGACCCGGCGGCAAGGGCCCGGCCGGCGCGGTGGTCGCCAACTCCACCGGCTGCAGCAGCGTGTACGCGTCCACCTTCCCCTACAACTGCTACAACGATCCCTGGGTCAACAGCCTGTTCCAGGATGCGCAGCCGCTGGCCAAGGGCATCTTCGAGGGCCTCGCAGCGCAGACCGTCGCCGACGTGCGCGCGCAGCGCCTGGCCCGGCTCGAACTGGCCGACGCCTACGACGCCAGCAGCCACGACCAGGAACTGCGCATGCTGTCATGGGAGCAGTTCAGCGTGGCGGAACTGGGCCTGATGCCCACGGTGATCACGGTCGGCGGCGACGGCGCCACCTACGACATCGGTTTTGGCGCGCTCTCGCGCGTCCTGATGAGCGGCACCCCGCTCAAGGTGCTGGTGCTCAATACCGGCTCCTATTCCAATACCGGCGGCCAGGCGTCGACCTCGAGCTTTATCGGCCAGGACTCGGACCTGGCGCGCTTTGGCAGCGCGGCCAGCGGCAAGCAGGAGTCGCGCAAGGAACTCGGCCTGATCGCCGCCTTCCATTCCAACGTCTTTGTCTGTTCCACCAGCACCTCGCTGCAGGGGCACTTCCTGAAAAACACGATGGAGTGCCTGAACTACACCGACGGCCCGGCGCTGCTTGACGTCTACACGCCCTGTCAGGGCGAGCACGGCATCGGCGACGCGGCCTCCTCGGAGCGCTCGCGGCTGGCGGTTCACAGCCGCATGAATCCGGTGTTCGTTCACGACCCGCGCCGCGGCAGCACGCTGCACGACTGGTTCTCGCTCGAGGGCAACCCGGAGCCCGAGAAGACCTGGGCCAGCACGACGCTGGAATACCTTGACGACGCCGGGCAGCTCAAGCTGCTGAGCACGGCGCTGACGCCGGCGCACTTTGCCATCGGTGAGATCCGTTTCAAGAAGCAGTTCAGCAAGCTCGGCGCCGCCGAGGTCAACGCGATGCCGGTGGAGGCTTATGTTGAACTTCCCAAGGACGAGCGCAAGGGAATCCGGCCCTTCATCTGGTCCACCGACGCCGGCAAGCGCCTGCAGAAGATGGCGCTGACCGAGGCCATCGTCGCGCTGGTCGAAGAGCGGCGCAAGTACTGGCACCTGCTGCAGTACCTCGACGGCCAGCATGTGGCCAAACTCGACGAGAGCCACCGTGTCAGCATCGAAGCCCTGCAGGCGCAGTACGAGAATTCGGTGACCCTGCGCGACTCGTCGCTCGACGCCTTTGCGCGCGCCATGTCCGAACTGGCGGCCTCGAGCAAGGCGCCGGTCAGCGCGGCGCGGGTGGTGCCGATCACGCCCGTGGCGGCAAGCGCGGGGGCGACGGCGACCGCGGACACCGCCGTGGCGGACGCTGTGGTCACCTACGACATCGCCGACCAGGTCAAGTGCACCGATTGCAAGACCTGCTACCAGGACCTGCCCGAGTTGTTCGAGAAGACGCGCATCGTTGTCGATGGCGAGTCCAAGGACGTTGCGCGCCTGATTCCCGGTGCACTGGGCAAAGTCAAGGTCACCCCCGAGCTCAAGAGCCGCATTGCGCGCGTGATCGCGAATTGTGATTCGGAGATCATTCAATGAGCAGCGACAACCTGTCCCCCCGCAGCGGCGAGGATCTGCAGCGCTACCTGCAGGCCAGCAGCACCATCGAGAGCACGCGTTCGCAGATCGAGGCGCTCGAACAATCGCCCGAAGTCGAGAACTTTCACCAGCAGCTCAGCCTGTTGCGCCGGCGCCTGCTGAGCGAGCCGCAGGCCTTTCGAGACATGTTCATCGCCGACGGCAGCAACGCCATGGCCTGGGAATTCAAGCAGGAGGAGCTGAGCGCCGAATTCATCCGCACCATGTGGTCGCTGATGCTGCGCGACGACGACGCCAGCAAGGTGCTGATGCGTTTTGTCTGGAACGTGCCGGTCAGGTTGAAGCGCAAGTTTGTGCGCGCCATCGACACCCACCTGTCCGGGCGCTACCCGATGTTCAAGGGACTGTCGCAGGACTGGCCGGCCGAGAACGCGATCCCGCCCTATATGCGCGATGCCGAGGAGCGCTCGCACGACTTTGGCCTGGTCAACCAGGGCTACCTTGGCTACATGAACCTGGGCTACAGCGCGCGCGAGGTCGAGATGTTTGTCTGGCTTGAGGCGCTGCGCGACAAGCAGTGCAAGGACAAGCCCTGCGAGGTCGGCGTGCACGTGGCCGGCAAGTTCGAGCCCAAGGGCGGCTGCCCGGTCAAGATTCATATCCCCGAAATGCTGGAGCTGCTGGGCACCGGTCGTTTTCGCGAGGCGATGGAACTGATCGAGAACTGCAACCCGCTGCCCAATGTGACGGGCCGCGTCTGCCCGCAGGAGTTGCAGTGCCAGGGCGTCTGCAAGCACCGCAAACTGCCGATCGAGATCGGGCAGATCGAATGGTACCTGCCGCAGCGCGAGAAGCTCGTCAATGCCGACGGCATCGCCGCGCGCTTTGCCAACCTGCCCGATCCCTGGGCCAAGGCCGACAAGCCGCCGGTGGCGGTGGTGGGCTCGGGCCCGGCCGGGCTGATCAACGCCTACCTGCTGGCCTCCGAGGGCTTCCCGGTGACGGTGTTCGAGGCCTTTCACGCGCTGGGCGGCGTGCTGCGCTATGGCATCCCGGAGTTCCGCCTGCCCAATGACCTGATCGACGACGTCGTCGGCAAGATCCGCCTGCTCGGCGGCAAGTTCGTCGCCAACTTCGTGGTCGGCAAGACCGCCACCATCGAGGATCTGAAAAAAGCCGGTTTCTGGAAGGTATTCATCGGCACCGGCGCGGGGTTGCCGCGCTTCATGAATGTGGCGGGCGAGCACCTGCTCAACGTCATGTCGGCCAACGAGTTCCTGACGCGCGTGAACCTGATGCAGGGCCTGCACAAGGACTATGAGACGCCGCTGCCCGAGACCCGCGGCAAGCGCGTCATCGTGATCGGCGGCGGCAACACGGCGATGGACGCGGCGCGCACCGCGCGCCGGCTCGGCGGCGACGTCACCATCGTCTACCGCCGGACCCAGTCCGAGATGCCGGTGCGGGTCGAAGAACTGCACCACGCGCTGGAGGAGGGCATCAAGCTGAAGGAACTGCGCGCACCGAGCGAGTTCGTCGGCGACGACAAGACCCACTTCGTGACGCACGCCAAGCTCGACGTGATCGCCCTGGGCGCGCCCGACGCCAGCGGCCGGCGCAGCCCGGTCAGCACGGGACAGGTTGAAGACATGGCGGTGGACCTGGTCATCATGGCGCTGGGCAACACGCCCAACCCCATCATCCGCGAGTCCGAACCGAGCCTGAAGACCACCAAGTGGGGCACCATCGACGTGGCCGACGGCTCGCAGCAGACCTCGCTGGCCGGGGTTTATTCGGGCGGCGACGCCACGCGCGGGGGCTCGACCGCGATCCGCGCGGCCGGCGACGGGCAGGCCGCGGCGCGCGAGATCGTCGGCGACATCAACCTGACGCCCGGCGAGATCCGCACCATGGTCAAGGGTGCGCAGTATTACACCGGCCTGGGCGCCGCGCCGCAGACGATCCTGGAAAAGATCGAGCTGGCCGACGGCATTGTCGAGTTCATCGTGCATTCGCCGCTGGTGGCCAGGGCGGCGCAGGCCGGACAGTTTGTGCGCGTGCTGCCCTGGGAGAAGGGTGAACTGATTCCGCTCACGCTGGCCGACTGGGATGCCAGCAAGGGCACGATCTGCCTGGTGGTGCAGGCCATGGGCAGCAGCAGCATCGCCATCAACAAAATGAATGTCGGCGACGCCTTTACCGGCATTGCCGGGCCGCTCGGCCTGCCCAGTGCGCTGCACCGCTACGAAGGGCAGCAGACGGTGGTATTCACCGCGGGCGGCCTCGGTCTGCCGCCGGTCTACCCGATCATGCGCGCACATCTGCGCCTGGGCAACCACGTGACGCTGATCGCGGGTTTCCGCAATGCCGACCTGCTGTTCTGGGTCAGGGGCGGTGAGCGTGTTTCAGCGCTCAAGGCCGAATTTGGCGATCAGCTCGATGTCATCTACACCAGCAACGACGGCAGCTTTGGCGAGAAGGGTTTTGTCACGACGCCGCTCGAGGCGATGCTCAAGGACGACATGACAACCAAGGGCAGAAAGATCGCCGAGGTGGTCACCATCGGCCCGCCGCTGATGATGCGCGCGGTCAGCGACCTGACAAAACCGTACGGCGTCAAGACCGTGGCCAGCCTGAACTCGATCATGGTCGACGCCACCGGCATGTGCGGCGCCTGCATGGTGCCGGTGACCATCGCCGGCAAGATGGTGCGCAAGCACGCCTGCGTCGACGGCCCCGAGCTCGACAGCCACATCATCGACTGGGACAAGTTCCTGCCGCGCTTCAACCAGTTCAAGGTGCAGGAGCAGGAGAGCCGGGTCGCGCACGGGTTTGCCTGAGCGGGCGCAAGGTCATTGACGATCACGCGTCGGCATTGACTGCCACGCGCGTCCCTTGACTGCCACGCGCGTCCCTTGACCGCCACGCGCCCATCGACTGCCACGCGCGGCCATTGACTGCCACGCGCCCTTACCATTGACTGTCATTGCGAGCGCAGCGAAGCAATCCATATCGCAGTTCGCGACCATGGATCGCCGCGGCCTGAGGCCTCTATGACGAACGTGAAGACGGCAGTGGTCGTGGACTGGAATACCATCAACGAAAATCGTCCGGCCTGGAATGCGCGCCGGAATTGAATCATTGAAAGACCAAGACCGACCATGAACTACCGCACCGACGTCGAAGCCATCTTCACGACCCTGGGCCTGGCGCCCGTGCCCGACAGCCCGAACGGGATCGCGGTGCGAACGCCGATCGACGCCAGCCTGCTGGCGCGCGTCGCCGTCAGCAGCGACGCGCAGGTCGGCGCCGCCATCGCGCGCGCGCAACAGCGCCAGCTGAACTGGCGCGAGGTGCCGGCGCCCAAGCGCGGCGAACTGGTGCGCGCCTTTGGCGAGGCGGTGCGACGCCACAAGGAAGCGCTGGGCCGGTTGATCACGCTGGAGACCGGCAAGATCGTGCAGGAGGGCCTGGGCGAGGTGCAGGAGGTGGTCGACATCTGCGAATTTGCCGTCGGCCTGTCGCGCCAGCTCTACGGCTTGACCATCGCCAGCGAGCGGCCCGAGCACAAGCTGCTCGAGACCTGGCACCCGCTCGGTGTGGTCGGCGTCATTTCGGCCTTCAACTTCCCGATGGCGGTGTTTGCCTGGAACGCCGCGCTGGCGCTGGTGTGCGGCAACACGCTGGTCTGGAAGCCGTCCGAGAAAGCGCCGCTGTCGGCGCTCGCGCTCAACGCCCTGCTGCTGCAGACCGCGCGGGCGCAGGGGATCGACCCGCAGGGCCTGTCGGAACTGCTGATCGGCGAGCGCGCCGTCGGGCAGGCCCTGGTCGCGCATCCCGCTGTCAAGCTGATCAGCGCCACCGGCTCCACGGCGATGGGGCGTTCGGTCGGCATCGCCTGCGCGTCGCTCTTCAAGCGTTCCCTGCTCGAACTCGGCGGCAACAACGCGGCCATCGTCTGCCCCTCGGCCAACCTGGAACTGGTGCTGCGCGGCGTGGTGTTCGCCGCGGCCGGCACCGCCGGCCAGCGCTGCACCAGTTTGCGCCGCCTGCTTGTGCAGCGTTCGATCCATGCGCCTTTGGTGGAATCCCTGCGCCGCGCCTATGAACGCCTGCCGGTCGGTGACCCGCTTGCGGGCGGCACCCTGGTCGGTCCCCTGATCGACGAGCGCGCTTTCGACGCCATGCAAATGGCGCTGGCGCAGGCGCGCGAAGCAGGCGCACAGGTTCACTTTGGCCGTCGCGAGGCGGTCGGCGCGGCGGGCGCGTTCTACGTGCGCCCCGCGCTGGTCGAAATGGCGACCCAGCACGGGCCGATGCTGCACGAGACCTTTGCGCCGATCCTCTATGTGGTGCCCTACGACAGCTTCGAGCAGGCGATCGAATTGAACAATGCGGCGGCGCACGGCCTGTCGTCGGCGGTCTTCACGCAGGACCTGCGCGAGGCCGAGCTGTTCACCTCGGCGCGCGGCTCGGACTGCGGCATTGCCAACGTCAACATCGGCACCAGCGGGGCCGAGATCGGCGGCGCCTTTGGCGGCGAAAAGGAAACCGGCGGCGGTCGTGAATCGGGCTCGGACGCATGGAAGGCCTATATGCGCCGCGCAACCAACACCGTCAACTACGGCGCCACGCTGCCGCTGGCGCAGGGCATCCGGTTCGAGGTGTGAGCCCGGCCGGCGCGCACCTGCTATCCTCTGAGCCCGCCCAAACGATCAGTCACGACCATGCAGCAAACCAGGAAAGAACAGCTGATTGAACAACTGCTCAAGTTGTTCGAGGCGCAGCCTGCGGGGCCGCGCTCGAGCGCCGGCGTGGCCGACCTGCGCGAACAGATAAGCAGCACCGTCGAGCGCGCCATGCTCACGTCCGAGGCGGTCGACAGCCGGCGCGTCACCATTTTGCTGTCGGATCTGCGCGGCTTCACGGCGGTGGCCGAGAAGTACACGGCGCTGGAAATGGTCGAGGCGCTGAACCGCTACTTCGCGCGCATGAGCGAGATCATCATCCGCTATGGCGGCACCATCGACAAGTTCATGGGCGACTCGATCATGGCGCTGTTCGGCGCGCCGCTGACGCGCGAGGACGACCTCGAGGCGGCGCTGGGTTGCGCGATCGAAATGCAGATCGCGATGAGCGCCATCAACGAGCAGAACAAGAGCTATGGCATGGCGCCGCTCTACATGGGCATCGGCATCAACACCGGCGTGGTGGTGGCGGCCAGCCTCGGTTCCTCTCTGCACAGCGAATACACGGTCATCGGCGACCACGTGAATCTGGCGTCCCGGGTCGAGGCGCACAGCCTGCGCGGACAGATTCTTCTGAGCGAGAACAGCTATCTGGCGGCGCGCGAGTTCATCGAGATCGGCGACACCAACGAGGTCAGGGTCAAGGGCAAGAAGGACATCGTGCGCCTGTACGAACTGCTGTCGATCCAGCGCCCGCGGCTGCTGACAGCGCCGGCGCGCGAGATTCGCAACAGCCCGCGCGTTCATGTCGACATGCCGCTGACTTTTCAGCTGCTCAGCGGCAAGACGGTCCTGCCGCAGGAGTATGTCGGGCGCGTGATCGACGTCAGCTACGGCGGGATGTACATCGTGAGCCCGGTTCCGGTCGAGCCCTTCGGCGACATCAAGATCGCGCTCGCGCTCTCGTTCATGGGGTCGCGGATCACCGAAATCTACGCCAAGGTGCTGCGCGTGACGGCGGTCGAGGCAGGCCTGGAATGCCGGATCGAATTCACCTCGATCGATCCGCTGGCGGCGCAGGCCATGAAGGAATTCGTCGACGGCATTGTCGAGCTGAACCGCGACTGAGGCCGCGGGCCCCGGCAGTGGCCTCAGGAGCGCGAAGCGGCAAACAGGGCAACGCTCTGGATGCCGGCTGCGGTCAGCGCCAGCGAGCCCAGCAGATGCAGCGCGGCTGTGCCCAGGGCCAGCGCATAGCGCTGCTGCCCGAGCATGCCGACGACCTCGGCCGAGAAACTCGAGAAGGTCGTGAGGGCGCCCAGAAATCCGGTCACCAGCGTCAGGCGCCAGACCGGGTCGAGATCGGGCAGGCCCTGGAACACGGCGACGCAGACCCCCACCAGATAGCCGCCGATCAGGTTGGCGGCCAGCGTGCCCAGGGGCAGCGCGGCGCCCGGGTTGAGCCACAGGCCCAGGCCCCAGCGCGCCAGCGCCCCCAGGCTGGCGCCGATGCAGATCGCGAAAACGGACAGCATG
>CAIMBE010000093.1 GCA_903839085.1 uncultured beta proteobacterium
CGATCTTCGTGTAGGGGTGCATAAACAAGTTGTTGATCAAGTCCTGACTGTAAAACTTATAGCCTGAGCGAATGCGTTGCTTGTAATCAAACAGCGCAGCCTTGATCGCCTGCACGGTGGTGATAGTTTCCCCGGCAGTTAGTTCGACCGCCTCCAGCAGGTACAGCACCCATGCTTCCCAGGTGTCTTCCTCTCGCACCGACTGCAGCAGGCGGTAGTAGTCCGCCTTGTGGCGCACGATGTGCTTGCTGAGGTACAGCACCGGAATGTCAAGCAAACCTTCTTTCACCAGGTACAGCACATTGACGATGCGCCCGGTGCGGCCATTGCCATCGTAAAACGGGTGGATGCTCTCAAACTGGTGGTGGATCAGCGCCATCTTGATCAATGGGTCGGCATCAAACACATCAGCCTCGTTGATGAATCGCTCTAGGGAGCGCATCAGCGCCACAATCTCCGCCGGGTCTTGTGGCGGCGTGTAAATGGTCTGCCCGCCACCGTCTTTCAGCGCCGTTCCGGGTAGCTTGCGAAAGCCCGCGTTGTTGCGCTCCAACTCGGCCTGAATCTCAATGATGTGGTTGCAGGTAAGCAAGCCGCTGGCACGCACCTGTTCAAAACCGACCCGCAAAGCCTGGCGGTAGCGCAGGACCTCGTTGGCGGAAGGGTTTGCAAACGATTCTGGCAGCACATCGTCCTTGAACAACTCATCATGGGTGGTGACAATGTTCTCGATCTCGGAACTGTCCTTCGCCTCTTGTAGGCCCAGCGTATTGATCAAAATTCCTTGGTTCGGGATTGAGGCCGCAATGCCTTTCAACTCTGCCAGCTTACGGCTGCTGCGCGCCAGTTTTTTTAGAATAGCTGGCGTCTCGAATCTGGCAGGGTTGAGATGTTCAAGTGGTGGGGGCATGGACATGGACGAACCTTGAGAGTGGCGATGTATATAGGTATTGAAGGTTTCTTTGTATGTTAGCGGTCATCTGTATACAAAATGCGATTTTCTATACATATTGACGCCGATTGGCTAAAAATGCAACTGTTTGCACAGAGCTTGACCTCTACCTCTGGGCCGCCATCATCACCTCAGCCAAATGCCTTCAGGGCGAAACGGCCGGGCACACCAGCCGCAGGAGCGCCCTCCCCCTGCGGCTGTAGTTGGTCCCAATCCCCTGCGTCGAGCAGAGGTTGTAGCCAAGCTGTGGGGATACATCAAAAAGCACAAACTGCAAGATGCAGTCAACGCGCGTCTCATCAACGCCGACGAGAAACTGCAGAAGATCTTCGGCAAGTCCCAGGTGTCGATGTTTGAGATGGCAGGACTGATTGGTCACCAACTGCAGTAAAGGGACTTTGACAGAGGCAGGCTGCCATGAAGCGTGCGGTCAAAGGTTGCACCCCAGATGAAACTCTGGTACCGATCGACGCGTCGATGCCAACTCATTCGGAAATGCTGGAAAGCGCTTATAGCCGCGAAAGCACGCGAACTTAACCTGGCACACATCGCAGCCAGAGGTACAGTTTCTCCGACTGCAGTGCGACCTTGTCCTGGCCATGGGCGCCCCGGCTGAGGTACTCGATGGTGAAGCGGCCATTGCGCGACAGGTCGTACGCGCCCGTGTAGGCCACCTTCTCACCGTCGCGCTCAATGCGAAACAGCGCTCCCTCATGTTCCTCCGTCGGCAGTTGCCAGCGCAGCAACTTGACCGGGCGCCGCGCAAGGTTGGTTACGGTTACGGTCACGGTCACCACCACGTCCACATCGCCACGCAGCACGGCATTGGCCACCCTTGGCACGGGCGTCTCTATCGACGCCGAAACCGCGCAAAACCCATCATCGGCTTCATCTTCTCGAACCAGGGCCTGATGTACAACCTGACGTTCGAGGGAAGCAGGATCAGCCGGATCAAGAACTAGCCGTTCAACCATCCCTGCATGGCCAACGCCACCTGCTGTGGCTGCTCAAGCGCGGACATGTGACCGCACTGTTCGATGACAACCAGCTTGGCGCCGGGAATCGCGGCTGCCATTTCTTCATGCACTTCCAGTGGCGTCAGCGCGTCGTCGCGGCCGCACAGCACAAGGGTCGGGCAGCGGATAGCGCCCAGGAAGGGGCGACTGTCCATCCGGCTCATGATTGCGCGCTGCTGGCGCACAAAGGCATCTGCCCCGACCGAGCGTGCCATGTCCTTGATGACCTCCATGATCTCCTTGTCGCCGAGGCGAGCCGGATGAAGAATCCGCGGCGTGATGCTGTCGATGACGGCATCGAAGTCTGTTTTGGCGAGCGCGATCAGGCTGTGCCGGAATTCGCTTGCCTGCGCGGTGTCGGGCCGGGCGCTGGTATCGAGCAGGGCCAGGGCAATGACGCGCTGCGGCGCCTGGCGCATGATCTCGAGCGCGACATAGCCGCCCATCGACAGCCCGGCCAGGGCGAAGCGCTCGGCGGGCGCTCTGGACAGCGCGGCCGAGGCCAGCGCCGCAATCGAGTCGTGCCCGGCAAGGTCGGCGGTGAAGAACGGATGCTGCCCGGCGAGGAAGGCCGCCTGATGCTGCCAGAGTCGCTCATCGTCGAGCAGGCCAGGAAGCGCGTAAACGGGAAACTTGCTCATGCTGTAAGAGAACTCGTGTGAGCTTGGATCGGGTCGATTATCCTCTCGCAGCGACCCTGACCGCGCACCGACGGACCAGGCTCCGGTTCATGGCAGTCTGGCCGACCCCTTATCATCGGATCCGGTTCACACAGGAGCAAACCGAATGCAAATCGACCCGGCACTTCAATCGCCCGCTGACAACTACAAGCTGATCACCAATCTGGTCGTGCCGCGGCCGATCGCCTGGGTCAGCACCCGCAATCAGGCCGGCCTTGTCAATCTTGCGCCCTACAGCTTCTTCAATGCGATCGGCAGCGAGCCCCTGTATGTGATGGTCAGCATCGGGCTGCGCTCCAACGGCGATTTCAAGGATACGGCCAAAAACATTAGGTCCAGTGGCGAGTTTGTGGTGAACATGGTGACCGAGGAACTGTTCGACGCCATGAACATTTCGGCGGCCGATTTTCCGCCCGACCACAGCGAACTGGAGGCTGCCCATTTGCAGACTTCCCCCTGCGTCCACGTGCGCACGCCGCGCGTGGCGAGGGCGCAGGTGAGCCTTGAATGCAAGCTGTTCAGCGAGCAGCCGCTTGGCGCCAACACGCTCTTCATCGGTGAGGTCGTCATGTTGCATGTGGCGGATCATTTGATGGGGCCGCGCTTTCACGTCAACAATTTTTCGCCGATCGGGCGCCTCGGCTCGCCGTCTGTCTATTGCCGCACCAGCGATCGGTTTGATATTGCGCGCGTCTCCTACGAACAGTGGCTGGACAAAGACAGATCGACGTCTGCCTGACGGCCGCCGGCCCCCGCCATGCCGGCGGCAAGGCGACCAGCGCCCGATTCGCTATGATCCGGCAAAATGGGAGGCATCATGGACAAGAGAACTTCACGACTTGAACTTTGGCTGCTGAGCACCGCGGCGGCCCTGCTGGCAGGGTGCGCGACACCGCCACCGCCGGTGCTGGCGCCGCCTGCACCGCCCCGACCAGCGCCCCCGCCCCCGCCCGCGCCGGCCCCCTTGCCGCCCGCGCCGGTTGCCGTGGCGCCCAGCGCCGGTGCAACCTCATCGGCAACCACGGCACTGGCCTATCGCAAGGACGCCGCCAGCCACCTGTACAGCAAGAACAGCCCGCGAATCATGAAAGGCAAGATGCCACCGATGCTGTATGCGGTCGGTGTGCTCGAGGTCGAGGTGGGCCCGCGCGGCGAGATGCTGGCCACCAGCTGGCGGCGCGCGCCCAGCCACGCGCCGGAAGTGGTGCGCGAGATCGAGCAGATGGTGCGCGACGCGGCACCCTTCCCGGCGCCCGTGCACATGGGCCGGGTGACTTACACCGACGTCTGGCTGTGGGACAAGAGCGGCAAGTTCCAGCTCGACACCCTGACCGAGGGACAGAATTAGCCTGCATGACAGGCCGGCTGACCTGCTCTCGGACCAGCTTGGCTGCCTGGTCAGGGCACGGGCATGCGCGAGAGGTAGTCTGAAACGGCGGCCAGGTCTTCGTCGCTGTAGGGCTTGATGACCTTGACCATGGCCGGGTTGGCATTGCCGCGCTTCTCGTCCCTGATCAACGCGCCCTCGCGCAGCAGGTAGCCGTAGTGCTGGCCGGTCAGCAGCGGAATGAATTTCTGCGCATTGCCTTCGCCCCGCTCGCCGTGGCAGACCACGCAATCGCGGGCATAGAGTTCCCTGCCGCGGGCGAGCGCGCTGCCCGGACCCTTGCCGCCTTCCTGGCTCTGCATTGGCAGCGCCTGCAGATAACTTGCAACGTCGGCGATTTCCTGGACTGTCAGCACATGCTCATCGGAGAAAGGCGCCATCTTGGGATTGATGCGCCGACCCGAGCGTATGTCCGTGATCTGCTCGATCAGCACGGTGGCATGCTGCCCGGCCAGACGCGGATAGGCGCCGCTGCCGCTGCCGGTGGCGCCGCGCCTGTGGCAGCCCTGGCAGGCCTGGAACGCCTCGGCGCCGCGCGCGGCATCGCCCTTGAGTTGCAGCGCCTGCAACTTCTCGCCCTTGATTTCGTTCCAGACCGGGTCGGTCTTGCCCGCGCTGCCCGAAAGCTGGCTGTGCGCGGCCATGGCAAGCGGCCCGCAAAGAATAAACACGACGATCTTGAGGAACTGGTTCACGATAGGTCTCCTGATGCTGCTGCCGCTTACTTGGCGCTCATGTATTCCGCCACCGCCCGGATTTCATCCTCGGTCAGGCGCTTGGCGACTGTGCGCATGAAACGGGCTCCCGGATTGGTGTGCACATCGTTCCTGAACTTCATCATCTGCTCGACCAGATACTCGCGGTGCTGGCCTGCCAGGCGCGGAAAGCGCTTGGTCCCGGCGCCGTCGGGCTCGTGGCATCCGGCGCAAGCCGGCAAGCCGCGCTCCTCGTTGCCATCCTGAAAAATCTTCTCCCCCACGGCGGCGGCCGCAGCATCGGTGATCTTCTCGGAGGTCGGCGTCTGCCTTGCAAAATAGGCCGCGATGTCCTTCATGTCGCCCGCATCGATGGTCGGCCCGATCGCGCCCATCACATCGCTCTTGCGCGTGCCCGCGACAAAATCCCGCAACTCGCGCAGCAGGTATTCGGGATGACGCCCGGCCAGTTTTGGAATGGTCGGAATGACGCTGTTGCCGTCGAGCCCGTGGCAGGCGGCGCAGACCTGCTCGATGATGGCCGGGATCTTGTCGGCCCCGAGCGCCATGGTGGACGCGCCGGACAGCAGGCCCAGCATCAGGGTCGTGCGGCAAAAAGTCTTGACACTCTCGGACATGGACTTACCCCAAATGATCGGTAAAAGCGGCTGGCATGGTGACATGCTATTTCAGGAATCTCGTCAGCACAAATCAACGCGGGGGTTTTGCGGGTATTGCACGCATTTCGTGGCTTTTGTGCCAAGACGGTGATCAAGCAGCCCTCACCTGGCACCGGTCTCCAGAAACAGCGCCGGGTCGACCATCGCGCGGTTCAGGCTCACCGACCAGTGCAGGTGCGCACCCGTGGCGCGGCCCGTTGCGCCGACCTTGCCGATGACGGAACCGGCGCTGACCCGATCGCCGGTGCGGACCTCAATTGCCGACAGATGACAGTACATCGTCAGGAGGCCCGATCCATGGTCAAGCCAGACGGTGTTGCCGTTGAAGAAATAGTTGCCGGTGTCGATCACAACGCCGGCCGCGGCGGCCGCCACCGGTTCGCCCTGGGCGGCCGCGATGTCCATGCCGCTGTGCGGGTTGCGCGACTGGCCGTTGAAGACCCGCCGCAACCCAAACGAGCTGGAACGCCGACCGGCCGCCGGTTGCCGCAATTGCAGCGAGGCCGGTTGCGCGTCGCTGAAGGTCGCCATCACCTGGGCCGTATGCGCGCGTTCGCGTTCGTAGCGCGCCGCATCCTCGGCCGACAGATCGACCTGCCCGGGCGCCACCTTCAAACGCTGCTGCGCATAACGAAAAGGCCTGATCTCGAAAGGCATGAGCAGCTCTGTGTCAGCGGCGCGCTTGACGCTCAGGCTCGCGCTGCCAGGCGCCGCGGCCAGCGGAATCCCAACCAGCGCCGTCCACTGCGCTGCGTCCTTCACCACCAGAACCGGCACGCCATTGAAGCTGGCTTGCGGCGCCTGGCCGGCCGAACCGAGCGCGATACTCACGACGCCGCCCGGAGCCGCGCGCTGCGTCGGCAAGCTCATCGCGCCCGCCGACCAGGCCATGGCGCAGGCCATCAGTGCGCTCAGCGTTTTGAACAACTGAATATTGCGAAGTAACGAAACGGCTGAAGTCATGTGTGGAACTGTCCAAAAATGCAGTACAGGCGCCAAGTATGTCACCGTCCGCGTCGCCACCGGCCGGGCTGGAGCGATCTTGCTAGACTTCATCAAATGACCGAAGCAGCCAAAACGCATTCCCCGATGATGGCCCAGTACCTGAGCCTGAAAGCCGACTACCCCGACACGCTGCTGCTGTACCGGATGGGCGATTTCTACGAGCTGTTCTTTGCCGACGCCGAAAAAGCGGCGCGCCTGCTCAACATCACGCTGACGCAGCGCGGGCAGTCGGCCGGGCAGCCCGTGGTGATGGCCGGCGTGCCTTTCCACTCGCTCGACACCTATCTGGCGCGGCTCATCAAGCTCGGCGAATCGGTCGCCATCTGCGAGCAGGTGGGCGAGGTCACGGGCAAGGGGCCGGTCGAGCGCAAGGTGGTGCGTCTGGTCACGCCGGGCACCCTGACCGACATGGAGTTGCTCGGCGACAAGGCGGAGTCGCTGCTGCTGGCGCTGCACCAGGGGCAGCGCAACCGATGCGGACTGGCCTGGCTCAGCATCACCCAGGGCGAGCTTTACCTGGCCGAATGCACGGGTGAAGAGCTGGCGGACTGGGTGGCGCGCATCGGCCCCGGCGAGCTCCTGTTCAGCGCCGGCGCCACGCCAAGCTTCGAGGCCAGGCTGCGCGGCCTGCAGGCGACCGGGCACCTGACGGTCACGACCAGGCCGGATTGGCAGTTCGAGGCCGGTCTGGGGCGGCGCAAGCTGCTCGAGCAACTCGGGGCCGCCAGTCTGGACCCCTGGCAGGCGCAGGATCTGGCGCAGGCCCATGCCGCGGCCGCCGCCCTGCTGGCCTACGCCGAGCACACCCAGGGACGCGCGCTGACCCACCTGCACAGCATCCGGGTGCAGCGCAACGACGACTTGATCGCGCTGCCGCCCAACACGCGGCGCAATCTGGAACTGACGCAGACCCTGCGCGGCGAGGAGCAGCCCACGCTGTTTTCGCTGCTGGACACCTGCATGACGGGCATGGGCAGCCGCCTGCTGAAAAACTGGCTGCTGTCGCCGCGGCGCGAGCGCATCGAAGCGCAGCAGCGGCTCGATGCCATCGGCGCGCTGTGCCATGACCCGGCTCAGGCATCGCAGGCCGGCCCCTGGCTCAGGCTGCGCGAGCAGCTCAAGGGCAGCAGCGACGTGGAGCGCATCACCGCGCGGCTTGCCTTGCGCCAGGTGCGTCCGCGCGAACTCACCGCGCTGCAGCAGACGCTGCAAAAGAGCGAACTGCTGGTGCCGCTGCTGCGCGGGCGGGAGCCCTATCTGAGCGAACTCTCGGCGCACTTGCAGCGCCCCGAGGGCTGTGCCGAACTCCTGGTGCGCGCGCTCGATCCCGAGCCCGCCGCGCTGCTGCGCGACGGCGGCGTGATCGCCGGCGGCTACTGCGCCGAGCTTGACGAACTGCGCGCCATCCAGACCAATTGCGACGCCTTTCTGCTCGATCTCGAGGGGCGCGAGAAGGCGCGCACCGGCATTGCCAACCTGCGCGTCCAGTACAACAAGGTGCATGGCTTCTTCATCGAGGTCACGCAGGGCCAGGTCGACAAGGTGCCGGGCGACTACCGGCGCCGCCAGACGCTGAAGAATGTCGAGCGCTTCATCACGCCCGAGCTCAAGGCGTTCGAGGACAAGGCGCTGAGCGCGCAGGAGCGCGCGCTGGCGCGCGAAAAGATCCTGTACGAGGAGTTGCTCGACCAGCTGCAGGCGCACGTGCCACGGCTGACGCGCCTGGCGCAGGCGCTGGCCACGCTGGACGCGCTGTGCGCCCTGGCCGAGCGCGCGCTGACGCTGAACTGGTGCGCGCCGCAATTCACCCGGGAACCCTGCCTGGAGATCGTGGCCGGCCGCCACCCGGTGGTCGAGATGCGCCTGAACGAGACCAGCGCGGGTGCCTTCATCGCCAATGACACGCGGCTCGGCCCGAAGCAGCGCATGCAGATCATCACCGGACCCAACATGGGCGGCAAGTCGACCTACATGCGCCAGATCGCAGTCATCGTGCTGCTGGCCAGCATCGGAAGCCATGTGCCGGCCGCCGCCTGCCGCCTGGGCCCGATCGACGCCATTCACACCCGCATCGGCGCCGCCGACGACCTGGCCAATGCCCAGTCCACCTTCATGCTGGAGATGCTGGAGGCGGCGCAGATCCTGCACAGCGCCACGCCGAACTCGCTGGTGCTGATGGATGAGATCGGCCGCGGCACCAGCACCTTTGACGGCCTGGCACTGGCCTCGAGCATCGCCAGCCAGTTGCACGACAGGACCCAGGCCTACACCCTGTTTGCGACCCATTACTTCGAGCTGACCGAGTTCCCGGCCACGCACCACGCCGCCGTCAACGTGCATGTGAGCGCCATCGAGTCGGGACGCGACATCGTGTTCCTGCACGAGATCCAGAGCGGCCCTGCCAGCCGCAGCTACGGCATCCAGGTGGCGCGGCTGGCTGGCATGCCGGCCGCCGTCGTGAACCAGGCGCGCCAGACGCTGGAGGCGCTCGAGCAGCAGGCGACCCAGAGCCGGACACAGGTCGACCTGTTTGCCGCCGTGTCAGCGCAGCAAAGCGCCGTGCCCAGCGCCGTCGAGCAGGCGCTGGCGGCAGTCGACCCCGACGCGCTGAGCCCGCGCGAAGCGCTCGATGCCCTGTACCAGCTCAAGGCGCTGGCAGGGAAAGCCTGAAGTTGACCTTATCCGGTCATGAGACCGGGGCGAGGTCAACAATTCCAGTTCAAGATACTCGACGGGTGTACCAAGGCGCCGCCAGGCGCCCGATACACTGTGCCCATTTACGTCAACTACCCAGAAAATGACCTACTGCGTCGCCATCAAACTCAATGCCGGACTGGTTTTTCTGTCCGACTCGCGCACCAATGCCGGCCTGGACCAGATCAGCACCTTTCGCAAGATGATCGTCTACGAAAA
>CAIMBE010000094.1 GCA_903839085.1 uncultured beta proteobacterium
CCATCGACGCGCAGCGTTTCGCCGACCACTTCGCATACAGGACACGCCTGGCGCCGGGCCGCCCCAAGCCAGGCGACGCCCCCTCGGGGGGCAGCGACGACGCGCAGCGCGGAGCGTGGGGGCCTTCGGACATGGCGCCGGGCCGCCCCAAGCCAGGCGACGCCCCCTCGGGGGGCAGCGACGACGCGCAGCGCGGAGCGTGGGGGCCTTTGATTCCGGCGCCGGTGATCATGGTCTCGGGCCGCATGTTTCCGGTCGAACAGCGCTACCGGCCGTTCGAGGAATCGCGCGACTACGACCTGAATTCGGCAATAGCCGACGCGGTCGATGAACTCTGGCGCGATGTGCACAACAGCGGCGACATTCTGGTGTTCCTGCCGGGCGAGCGCGAGATCCGCGAGGCCGCCGACCACCTGCGCGCGCACCTGAGCCACCAGCCGCTGTTTCGCAACGCCGAAGTGCTGCCCTTGTTCGCGCGGCTGTCGCAGGCCGAGCAGGACCGCATCTTTGATGCCCACAGCGGGCGGCGCATCGTGCTGGCCACCAACGTGGCCGAGACCTCGCTCACGGTGCCGGGCATTCGCTATGTCATCGACGCGGGCACGGCGCGCATGAAACGCTACAGCTTGCGCAGCAAGGTCGAGCAGTTGCTGGTCGAGCCGATCAGCCAGTCCTCGGCCAATCAGCGCGCCGGGCGCTGCGGCCGTGTCGCCAACGGCATCTGTATCCGGCTCTACGAGCAGAAGGACTTCGACGGCCGTCCGCGCTTTACCGACCCCGAGATCCTGCGCAGTTCGCTGGCGGGCGTCATCCTGCGCATGAAGTCGCTGCACCTTGGGGGGGTCGAGGAGTTTCCGTTTCTGGAGCGTCCGTCCGGACGCGCCATCGCCGATGGCTACCAGTTGTTGACCGAACTCGGCGCCGTGGACGAGGCCAACGAGTTGACGCCAACCGGCAGTGAGCTGGCGCGCCTGCCGCTGGACCCGCGCGTCGGTCGCATGATCCTGGAGGCGCGCTCGCGCAGCGCGCTCGATGAGGTGCTGGTGATCGCGTCGGCGCTGAGCGTGCAGGACGTGCGCGACCGGCCGCTGGAGGCGCAGACGCAGGCCGATCAGGCACACGTCAAGTTTGATGACGAGAAGAGCGAATTCAGCGGCTATCTGAAGTTGTGGAAGTGGCTCAACGAGGCGAGGGGGGTCGGATCCCGATTACCGGAGTCAGCCACGCCAGTGGATGGCTCGGTAGATCGGCCTCTGACCCCGGTCGCCTCGCACAAGCTCTCAAACCGCCAGTACGAGCAGTTGCTGCGGCAGAACTTCGTCAACATCCGGCGCGTGCGCGAGTGGCGCGACATCCATTCGCAGTTGCACACGGTGGTTGCCGAGCACAAGTGGCGCCTGAACACGGCGCCCGCAAGTTACGAGCAACTGCATCTGTCGATGCTGGCGGGCCTGCTCGGCAACGTCGGGTGCAAGGTCGAGGCCGAGGCGAACCAGGGCGAATACCTGGGTGCGCGCGGCATTAAATTCTTTGCCCATCCGGGCGCGCACCTGAGCAAGAAGCCCGGGCGCTGGGTGGTCGCCGCCGAGCTGGTCGAAACCACGCGATTGTTCGGCCGCGGCATTGCCAACATCGAGCCGCAGTGGCTCGAGCAGGTGGCCGGTCATTTGCTGAAGAAGCAGCTACTCGATCCGCACTGGGAAAAGAAGGCGGCCGAAGTGGTGGCGCTGGAGCGGGCCACGCTCTACGGCATCGTCATCTACAGCGGGCGGCGCGTCAACTATGGCCGGGTCGACCCGCAGGCGGCGCGCGAGATCTTTATTCGCGAGGCGCTGGTCGATGGACAGTGGGAGACCCGTTTGCCCTTTCTCGAGACCAATCAGAAGCTGGTCAGACAGGTTGAAGACCTCGAGCACAAGGCGCGACGGCAAGACGTGCTGGTCGATGATGAACTGATTTACGCCTTCTACGATCAGCAGTTGCCGTCCGATGTCTGCAGTGGATACAGTTTCGAGAACTGGTACCGCGAAGAGGTCAAACGCCAACCCCGGATCCTGCTGTTGACCCGTGAGGAGTTGATGCGGCATGAGGCGGCCGGCATCACGACCAACACCTTTCCGAGAACGATGCGCCTGGGCGGCATCGATTGCGCCTGCAGCTACCTGCATGAACCTGGCGATGCGCGTGACGGCCTGACCGTCACGGTGCCGCTGTTTGTGCTCAATCAGGTTCAGGATGAGCGCTGCGAGTGGCTGGTCCCGGGAATGCTGAAGGACAAGATCCAGGCGCTGCTGAAGACCTTGCACCAGCGACCCCGTTCCCGTCTGGTGCCACTGCCTGAGACCGCCGGCAAGATGGCCGCACTGTTGAACGTGCCCGAAGTGTTCGGCCACGGCTCGTTGCTCGATGCAGTACTCAAGCTGGTGCGCCAGGCGACGTCGCTCGATGTCGCGCGCGCCGACATCAAGCTCGACATGCTGGCGCCGCATTTCTTCATGAACCTGCGCGTGGTGGACGAGCACGGACGCCAGCTCGGCAGCGGGCGCAACCTGGCGGCGCTGAAGGCCGAACTGGGTGCCCAGGCGCGCGGCGCTTTCCAGGCGCTGGCCGGATTGAAACTGGCGAGCCAGGCCAGGGCAGCGGAGATCACGGATACGGGCTCGGCTCCGGCTTCTGACAAGGGCCGGCGCGCGCAGATTGCAAAGCAGGCCGCCAGCGTCACGCCAGCCACCGCGGGCGGGCAGCGCCATACCGATTGGACTTTTGGCGAGTTGCCCGAACTGCTCGAGATCCAAAAAGGGGGCCAGACCTTGATCGGGTATCCGGCACTGGTCGATGCGGGCGAGGCCGTGACGATCGAGGTCTTCGACGAGCCCGATGTGGCCGCGGCCAGGCACCGCATCGGACTGCGCCGCCTCTTTTCGCTGCAGGTCAGGGAGGCGCTCAAATACCTCGAAAAGAACATCCCTGATCTGCAAAAGATGGCGATGGTCTTCACCCAGGTCGGCAAGGCCGCCGACGGCACCGGCGGCGGCACCCTGGAGGAATTGCGCGAACAGATCATTGCGCTGGCCATCGAGCGTGCCTTTCTGCTCGAGCCGCTGCCCGGCAACGAGTTCGAGTTCAGGCGCCGGGTCGACGAGGGGCGGGCCCGGCTGAACTTGATCGCCAATGAAGTGGCGCGCCTGGCGGGCGCCGTGCTGACCGAATACGGCATTGCGGCGCGCAAGATCAAGGACACCAGGAACGCGCCGGAGGCAACGGCCGATGCGGCCCAGCAGATCGCGCGCCTGATGCCCAGGCGCTTTCTGCTGCAGTCGCCCTGGGGGGCGCTGCAACACTATGCACGCTACCTCAAGGCGGTCACGGCGCGCCTGGACAAGTACCGTGCCGATCCGGCGCGAGACGCCGCCCGTGCCGCCGAACTGCGCCCGCTGGAGCAGCGTTACTGGCGCCTGGTGGCCGAGCGCAAGGGCGTGGTCGACGCGCGCATGCAGGAGTTTCGCTGGCTGCTCGAAGAACTGCGCGTGAGCTTCTTCGCCCAGGACTTGCGCACGCCGCAGCCGGTCAGCGTCAAGCGGCTGGAAAAGGCCTGGTCCCAGTTCGCTTGAGGGTCGCTACAGTTTTGCCAGCCGGCCCAGCGCCGCCTGCAGTGTTTCGTCCTTCTTGGCAAAACAGAAGCGCACGACGCGCTGGTCAAAGCCATTGCCATAGAAGGCCGACAGCGGAATCGCGGCGACCCCGACTTCGCTGGTCAACCAGTGGCAGAAGTCGGCCTCCCCGAGTTCGCTCACCTCGGAGATATCGACGCACTGAAAGTAGGTTCCCTCGCCCGGCAGCAGCCTGAATCTGGTCTGAGCCAGCCCTTGTCGGAACAGATCGCGCTTGCGCTGGTAGAAGGCCGATAGCTGTCGATAGGGCAGCGGGTCGCGCATGTAGGCGGCCAAGCCGTGCTGCACCGGGGTGTTGACCGTGAAGACGTTGAACTGGTGGACCTTGCGAAACTCGGTGCTCAAGGGCGCCGGAGCCGCCACATAGCCGACCTTCCAGCCTGTCACGTGGTAGGTCTTGCCGAAACTGGAGACGATGAAGGCGCGCGCCGCCAGGGCCGGGTACTGGGCTGCGCTCTGATGCTGGCGGCCGTCGAACACCATGTGCTCGTAGACCTCATCGCTGATCAGCAGGACATCGGTCGGCGCCAGCAGTTCCTGCAGCTGCAGCATCTCCTGCTCGGTCCAGACCGTGCCGCTCGGATTGTGCGGCGAGTTGATAAGAATCGCGCGGGTCCGGGGCGTGATGGCCACGGCAATCTTGTCAAAATCGGGTCGAAAGGTGCCTGGCTTCAGCGCCACGCGCACCGCCACGCCGCCAGCGAGTTCGATGTTGGGCACATAGCTGTCGTAGCAGGGTTCCAGCACGATGACCTCGTCGCCGGCATGGACCACCGCCAGAATCGCAGTGATGATGGCCTGCGTGGCACCCGCCGTGATGGTGATCTCGCTGCCGGCGCTGTAGGCGTGCCGGTACAGGCCGGCGATCTTGTCGGCAATGGCTTCGCGCAGGGGCGCTATGCCCGCCATCGGCGGATACTGGTTCAGTCCCTGCTTCATGGCCAGCGTCACCGCATCGACAAGCACCGGATCGCAGTCGAAGTCAGGGAATCCCTGACCCAGATTGACGGCTTGCTTCTCCGCCGCCAGCGTCGACATGATGGTGAAGATGGTCGTGCCGACCGCCGGGAGCTTGCTCCGCAGGTCGGGGCTCTGGATAGTGTTCATCGTGGGATCCAATCAGCGGGGAACGGACGGTTGCTCACAGTTCATAGTCATCGACATGGCCCGTCATGGCCCGCTCGACCAGGGTTCTGCTCAGCCGGTCGCTCAGCAGTTCGGCAAACGTGTAGACAAAGTTGCGCAGGTAGGCACCACGCTTGAAGGCGACCCGGGTCACATTCTGGCCGAACAAATGACCGGCCGCTCGCACCTGCAAGCCGCTCGTGGCGCCCTCGGCGATGACGTCGCGCACCGCCATTTCTGCCGCGATCCCGATGCCCAGGCCCAGGCGCACATAGGTCTTGATGACGTCCGAATCAATCGCCTCCAGCGCGATTCGCGGCGACAGTTTGCGGGTGGCAAAAGCGTGGTCGATGCGGGTCCGACCGGTGTAGGCCGGATGGTAGGTGATCAGCGGCTCCTGCGCGATGTCCTCGAGTGTCGGGTGCTCCTTCTGGGCCAGCGGGTGGCCGACCGGCAGCACCAGCATATGCTGCCACTCGTAGCAGGGCAGGGTGACCAGCTCCGGGTAGTTGGCCAGCGACTCGGTGGCCATGCCGATCTCCGCGACCTCGTCGATCAGCATCCTGGCCACCTGTTCGGGCGAGCCCTGATGCAGGCTGACGTTGACTTTGGGGTAGGCCAGCCGCAGCCGGGCGACCGACTCGGGCAGCACGTAGCGCGCCTGCGTATGTGTGGTGGCGATCGAGAGCGTGCCGCTGTCCTGCGCGCTGTACTGCTCGCCGATGCGCTTGAGGTTGCCCAATTCGCGCAGGATCAGGTCAATGCTCTTGAGAACCTGCTGACCCGGCTCGGTGACGCGCTTGAGCCGCTTGCCATGCCGGGCAAAAATCTCGATGCCAAGTTCCTCTTCCAGTTCGATGATGGCTTTGGAGACACCCGGCTGCGAGGTGTGCAGGGCCTTGGCCGCTTCGGTCAGATTCAGGTTTCGACGGACGGCTTCCTGAACGAAACGGAATTGGTGCAAGTTCATATCAAATTTCAGCTAACGATGAAATTTATTATGCCTCAGTCAACTATCCGGTCGCCTTGAACTGGCCTTGCCACCCTTCTCACAGTCGCACGGTCATCGTCGGAAGACCAGCCAGCCAAAGGCGGTCAGTGACAGCAGAGAATAAATGATGCCTGGCAGCGCGGCCGTCAGCCAGGGCTGCCAGTTCTGAAGATTGCCAATGTATCCAAAAACGTTGTTCAGCAGAAAGAAACTGATGCCTGCCATGACACCGCCAAACACATAGCCGGTGATGCCGCCGGCTCTGAAGTGCAGGTAGGCAAAGGGCAGCGCCAGCACCACCATGACGAGGCAACTCAAGGGGTAGAAAACCTTTTTCCAGAACTCGATCTGGTAGCGCTGAGAACTCTGGCCATTGGCATCCAGATGGCGGATGTACTGAAACAGGTCGATGGTGCTCATGCGTTCAGGTTTCAGCAAAGCGGCCGACACCATTTCTGACGTGATCTGGTTTGCCCAGCGAAAACTCTCGATTTGCCGATGCTCGATGTGAGCGGCATCGGCGCCGCGCAGCGGAAACTCGGTGCGCGTGACGCGCGACAGGGTCCAGGCGTCATCGCTTTCGTGGATGGCTGATTCGGCCTGCAGCACCGACATCAGAAAGCCCTGGTTGTCAAACTCGAAAATGCGTATCCCGCGCATGCTGCCGTCCGACTCGAGCGCGGCGACGTTGACGGCGGACTGGGAATAGGCCTGGCGCTCCTTCAGCCAGGCGCCCGTGTGGCCGACCGTGATGCGTCCCTGGTATCGGGCCTTGAGAAGTTGCGCGCTGCGGTCTGCCACCGGAGCCATGTAATCGCCGATGGCAAAGGTCAGCAGCACAAAGGCCAGGCCCAGGTAGAGCAGGGTTTTCAAGGCGCGCCAGGGGCCGAGTCCGCTGGTTCTCAGGATGGTGTATTCAGAACTCTTGGCCAGGCGGGCCATGACAAAGATGGTCCCAATCAAAACGGCGATTGGCAACAATTCGTAGAGGTGGCTTGGAATCATCAGGGTCACGTAGGTCAGCGCGTGGACCAACTGGTATTGGGCCGCCCCGTGTCGGCCAATGGACTGGATTTCCTCCACAAAATCAAAGAAGAAGAACAGCGAAAGAAAGCACAGCGTGACGAAGCCCACGGCCGAAAGCACCTCGCCGTAGATCAGGCGTCGGATGGTCTTCACGTCGAAACCTTCGCGCTGCCCGGGTGGCGCAGGTTTGAAAGGGTGCGCCAACTCCAGTTGTTGTGCCCTTTGGCGAGCCAGAATATTCCCAGCATCAGAACGCCGCCGTGCAGGGCCAGCATATAGCCCGCAAAGGTGAACTTTCCGGAGGCGATCCAGTTCTGTCCAAGGTTCAGAAGATTGTTGTAAAGCACGAAGGCGAAGAGCGAAAAGACCATGTTCGCGCTTCGTCCAACCCGGGGGTTGGCGCTCGAGACCGCAGCGCCAAGAATGACAAAATTGATCGCCGCCAGAAACAGGCCGATGCGCCATGACAGTTCTGCCTGGTTCTGCAGCGAACGATCTTTCAGGAGTTCCAGCGTCGGGCGGGTGTTGACAGGCACAAAGTCTGTGCTGGCGAGCGCCTCGACACCGACCCGGGTGCTGTATTCCTCAAATTCACTGATCTTCAATTCTGTCTTGCCAATGACGTTTTCGAGACGTTGGCCATGGCTCAAGGTCAGCAGGCGTTCCTCTCCAACGCGCCGCACCAGGCCCTGGCGCGCTGAGGTGACGGTCTCCTTGCCGTACTCGGTGGTGGCGATGAACACGTTGGAGCCGGACTCCTTGCCACCGCTATTCTTCTCGACGAAGAAGACCCGCTTGCCGCCGGCCGATTCCTGAAACCGGCCCGGTTCGACGCGCTCAATATCGCCGCGCTTCTCGTACAGATCCTTCATGGTTTCAATCTTCCTGTTCGACCACGGCAGGACCACCAGGGCGAGCGCCATGACAACAAGCAGGACCGGCCAGGAAAAGCGGAACAGGGGATTGAGCAGCGCCGCCAACCCTCGACCGCTGCCGAACCAGATCACCATTTCACTGTCGCGGTACATTCGCGAGAGGGTGCCGAAGATGGAAATGAACAGGCTCATCGTCAGGATGGTGGGCATATAGGCGAGCACCGTGTACCCCATGACCAGCATGACGTCCTGCGGATTGAAACTGCCGCGCGATGCCTGCCCGAGGGTGCGGATCAGGGTCATCGTCATGACGACCGTGGCCAGCACGACCAGCGTGGCGCCAAAACTGCGAGCCAGTTCCTGACGGATGGAGGAATGGAATAACATACCGTGAAACTTTAGCGGACAGGTGGCCGGCACGCCGTCACAGCCGCATTGACCCGGAACCCATCAAATAGGTGAATTATGAACTTTGAACTCAAGACGCTCGATTTTGCGCTGGCCGCCAAGGAGAAATGCGATGCCCTGATCGTGTTGTTGCCCGTGTCTTTCAAGCCCGCCAGGGATGTCCTGTCCGTGCTGGCGTCGCAGGCGCTGAAAACCGGTGATCTCGAGGCCAAGGCGGGCAAGTTGTTGCAGAGCTACCGCCCTGCCGGGATGGCCTGTTCGCGCCTGGTGCTGGTCAGCGTTGGCAGCGCAACGGCCAGGGATTTGCGCCAGGCTTTGAGCGCCGCCATCGGCGCGGTCAAGACCGACAAGCTCAAGAAACTGGTGGTCTGCTTTGCTGCCATGCCTTCGGCCGACGCGCTGCACGGCGCCGTTCTGGCCATTGCCGAGGCAAGTTACTCATACACCACAACCAAATCAAAGCCTGAACCACGGGCCGTTCAGCGCGTGCTGGTCGGATTGCCAGAGGTGTCGGGCTTGAAACCGATCTTCAAGCAGGCGGTCGCGGCGGTGGCCGGTGTCGAGTATGCCAAGGAATGGGCCAACCGGCCGGCCAACCACGCGACGCCGACGCTGGTGGCGGGTGCAGCGCGGGCGTTGGCAAAATTCTCCGGCATCCAGTGCGAGGTGCTCGGTCCCAAAGAGGTGGCGCGTCTGGCGATGGGTTCGTTTATGGCGGTCGCGCAAGGTTCGGCAGAGCCTTTGCGCTTTATTGTCCTGCGCTACACCGGCGCGGCCAAGACGCAGGCGCCGACGGTTTTGATCGGCAAGGGAATCACGTTCGACAGCGGCGGAATCTCGATCAAGCCGGCTCCCGAGATGGACGAGATGAAGTTCGACATGTCCGGTGCCGCCAGCGTGCTGGGAGTCTTCCGGGCGCTGGCCGAATTGAAGCCCGCCATCAATGTGGTGGGCCTGATCCCGGCTTGCGAAAATCTGCCCGATGGCCGGGCCATCAAGCCGGGCGATGTCGTCACCAGCATGAGCGGCCAGACGATCGAAATACTCAACACAGATGCCGAAGGGCGGCTGGTGCTGTGCGACGCGCTGACCTACGCAGAACGCTTCAAGCCGCGCGCCGTGGTCGACATCGCGACCCTGACAGGCGCCTGCGTGATCGCCCTTGGCGGTGTGCGCAGCGGCTTGTTTGCTAGCGATGACGGGTTGGCAGCGGCGCTGCAGGCCGCCGGCGAAGCCGCCTGCGACCTGTGCTGGCGCATGCCGCTGGACGAGGACTACGCCGAGGGCCTCAAGACCAGTTTTGCCGACGTCGCCAACGTGGCCGGACGGGCCGGCGGCTCCATCACGGCGGCCAAGTTTCTGCAGCGTTTCGCTGCAAAATTTCCGTGGGCCCACCTCGACATCGCGGGGACGGCCTGGAAGAGCGGGACCGCCAAGGGCGCCACCGGGCGTCCGGTGGCCCTGTTGCTGCAATACCTGTTGACCTCCGCCAAGTAATAACTGCAGTGACCGAGCTTGCGTTTCACTTCAACGCGCCAGACCGCATCGCTTACGCCTGCCGACTGCTGCGCAAGGCGGTCGGCAGCGGTGCCAAAGTTATGGTGACGGGTGATAAGGATACGTTGCAGCAGCTCGATGCCGCGCTGTGGACCTTTTCTGCCACTGATTTTGTGCCGCACTGCCATCTCGACAGCGACCCCTGGGTCGTCGCCGCGTCGCGCGTCATCCTGGCCACATCGACCGAGTCGGCGCCGCATCACGAGGTCTTGCTCAATCTGGGTCAGGACGTGCCGCAGGGTTTTGAGGGTTTTGAGCGCGTCATCGAACTGGTCGGCCTGGACGACGAGGATCGTCAGTTGGCCCGAGGTCGCTGGCGACAGTACATGGAACTTGGTCACGCCATTACGCGTCATGACCTGACGCTGAAGGAGTCCCGCTGATGCATTCGTCGTCCCCCCATCCACCGCGATTCGTTCCAACGCTGACCGAGATCGTGAAGGAGGGTGAACTGGTTCAGCCGCCGCCGGCTGCCATGTCGGCTCCCGATGACAGGCTCGGGTCTGCCTTGCGGCACATTGACCGGGTCATCGAGCGGCGCGTGCGCGCGGAAGTGGATGCGCTGGTCCGCACCGTGGTGGCGGACCAGATGGAGGGCATCAGGCTGCGTCTGCATGCGGAATTTGAAGCCCTTGTGCGGGACGCTGCGACGCAGGCGCAGGCTGAATCGGAGCGCCCATCGGAAGGGAAATAAACCGCGGTTTATGGGCCGGGTTAGTGTCTTCCCTAGTTAAAGTCGCCAAAAATTGGGTTATCGTGTAGGGCGTGGAGTTAATCATTAATTCACATTTTTTTAAATTTTGGAGTTGTCTATGCAAATGAAATTGAAACTTACCGCCGCCGCCGCGCTGGCTGTTACTGCTGGATTGGCCATGGCACAGGACGTGCAGGTCGTCAAGATTGGACACGTTGCGCCGATGTCGGGTGGTCAAGCCCACTATGGCAAGGACAATGCCAACGGATCATTGATGGCGGTCGAGGATCTGAATGGCCAGAACATCGTCATTGGCGGCAAGAAGATCAAGTTTGAACTGATGGCAGAAGATGATGCAGCCGACCCGAAACAGGGCACTGCGGTTGCACAAAAGCTGTGCGACGCCAAGGTGGCCGGTGTCGTCGGTCACCTGAACTCGGGTACCACGATCCCCGCGTCCAAGATTTACAACGACTGCGGCATTCCCCACGTCACCGGCGCTGCCACCAACCCGAATCTGACCAAGCCCGGTTACAAGACCACCTACCGTATCATCGCCAACGACAACTCGCTGGGTGCCGGGTTGGCTGTCTACGCAGCCGACACCTTGAAGCTCAAGAGTGTTGCCGTCATCGACGATCGCACGGCCTACGGCCAGGGTGTGGCCGAGGTGTTCAAGAAGACCGCCGTCACCAAGGGCATGAAGGTCGTGGACGAGCAGTTCACCACCGACAAGGCGACCGACTTCATGGCGATCCTGACCGCGATCAAGGCCAAGAAGCCCGACGCGATCTTTTACGGCGGCATGGACGCGCAAGCCGGCGCGATGCTGCGCCAGATGGATCAGTTGGGCATGTCCAGCGTCAAGTACTTTGGCGGCGATGGCATTTGCACCGCTGAGATCATCAAGATTGCCTCGGGCGCCAAGAGCCTGGACGGCGTGGTCTGCGCTGAAGGTGGCGCATCGATCGCCAAGATGCCGGGCGGCAGCGCCTGGAAAGCAAGGTACGACGCCAAGTACCCGGGCCAGTTCCAGATCTACAGCCCGTTCACCTATGACGCAACGTTCGTTCTGGTTGATGCCATGAAGCGCGCCAATTCGACCGACCCGAAGGTCTATGTGCCCAAGCTGGTCGAGACCAACTTCAAGGGCGTCACCGCCAATATCGCGTTCGAGGCGAATGGCGAATTGAAGAATCCGTCCATGACCCTGTCGACCTACAAGGACGGCAAGAAGGTTGCCTTGAACTGATTGCTTGCACGCAGTACCAAGAAGCCACCTTCGGGTGGCTTTTTTCTTGACCGCTCTGACCGTGCCAGGCGAATTGACGCCTGCCTCAGTTAAACTTGGGCCCGCTGGAGCGGTGGATGAGCGGTTTAAGTCACACGCCTGGAAAGCGTGCGAGGGGTAAAACCCTCCGGGGGTTCGAATCCCCCCTGCTCCGCCAGTGATAAGTCTTTGTGGGTCTTTTTCAGTCCACATGCGATAGTAAAAAGCCTCGTTTTCCCAGTGAAGACGGGGCTTTTTTGTTGTCTTGCTACCTCAGGAGATTGAGCTTGTCAGCAATCCAGGCCATCGCCCAGAGAGAGCCGAGGGAGACCAGGTGCCCGCTAACGCACCCGAATGATCGTCGCCGTTCTGGCTGCCGCCTAATCCTGACCAGGCAGATCAGTTCGGACGGGATCAGGGCCCAAATCGCGGCAATCCAGAGAAGCCACAAAGCAAAAAGCACATCCTCCACCATGCTGGATGAAATCGGCGGCATCCTGGACTGCCATGCGCTCACGGCATGCGCGACTGGCATGAAGCCGAAGACATAGCCACGAAGAATCATCAGCCACCCTGGTTCGTCTGAGAGCATCATGCGAATGGATGTCATTGGATCTGTGCTGCGCGGGTTGCAAATATCGACTGGTGGCCATTGCGGCGCCGGTCGCGTTGGCAGGCCGGTTACCTGGTGTCGGCCGGGTCGGACGGCATTGGCACTGTGTCTGACCAGGGGGAATCGGCTTCGTTCTGCTGCCGTGTGACCTCTGACCACAACGCCCAATCGGTGTCGCCGCCATTGCCCTCAATGACGTCCGGAGCCGGCAGGCCGCGCGGGATTCGGCGCCTTTCTTCCACTCTTGCGGGGGTACCGCCCGGAGTTGGTTGGTCAGCAGTTCTAGTTGGTGTGGACATACAACGCAATTGAGATGGGTAGAGAGGCAGGCGTCATGGGTATCCTTGATTTGGTCAAGGCAAACAAGACTCCCAGGGTACCAGCATCGCTCCGGCACCACACTATCGCAGTCTAACAATACACCGGATGCGGCGGGCAGCCATGTTAAGTTTGTTTAAGCTCCCTGATGTCGACCGCTCGCCCAAGACGTTGCGCGCTAGCCGAGTGCCTTGTAGAGCATGTAACTCGCCAACAGGTACAGGATGCTGGCAAAGGCGCGCTTGAGTTGCTTCACCGGCAGTTTGTGGGCCGAGTGCGCGCCCAGCGGTGCGGTCAGTACGCTGGCGCTCGCGATCACGGTCATGGCGGGCAGCCAGATATAGCCGATCGAATGGGGCGGCAGATTCTGCACTGCCTGTCCGCTGATCACATAGCCAGCGACGTTGACCAGCGCAATGGGCAGACCGAGCGCCGCCGAGGTCGCCACCGCGTTGTGGATGGCGACGTTGCACCAGGTCATGAAAGGGACGCTGATAAAGCCGCCGCCAGCGCCCAGGAGTCCCGACAGAAAACCGATGACGCTACCGGCGCCAATCAGGCCCGGCACGCCAGGCACCTGCCGCGTCGCGGCCGGCTTTTTGTCCAGGAACATCTGGGTTGCCGAAAAGCCCACAAAGAAAGCAAAGAAGAGCGCCAACGACGAACCCTTGAGCACGGCAAAGACGCCAAGACTGGCGCCGGCGCCACCGAGCACGATGCCGGGTGCCAGGCCCTTGACCAATTCCCATCGCACGGCGCCGCGCTTGTGGTGCGCGCGCACGCTCGAAATCGAGGTGAATATGATGACGGCCATCGATGTCGCGATCGCCATCTTCACGGCCAGGTCGGGCGCCACCGAGCGGGCTGACAGAATGAAAGTAATGAAGGGCACCAGAATCATGCCGCCGCCAATGCCAAGCAGACCGGCCAGAAAACCGGCGCTCAATCCAAGCACGGCAAGTTCAAGGATCAGCAGCGGTTCGAGGTTCATGGTCGGGAAAGTGGTAGGCGTCTGCCGTGCTGCCGGACCCGCATCCTGAACCGGGGTTCAGGTGGGCGAGGTCAACCGGGCATTGGGTTCATCTAACGCGAGATGATCACGCTTGCCCGGTGATTTTCCAAGCCCGGGCTCTATGAGCATTGGTTCAAGGAAATAGAAGTCCGGCAAGCACCGCAGACGATCCGGATTGTAGAGCCAGAACGGTGCGCCCGCGCCGCCCAATGACCAGTGTTTCAGATCAGGCGGCCGTCGTCGGTCAGGGCCGCGTCCAGGCGCTGCAGCAGGGACTGCAGCGGCAGATTGTCCTCGGCTGATTCACCGTCCGGGGCATGGCCATCTCGGTCGGGTGAGGCGGTCCCGGGGCGCGCTGCTGGCTTGTTCTGGGCCTGCTCGGTCAGGTCAAAGGCGAGGTTCAGGGCCGCCAGCACGGCGATCCGGTCACGCGCCCGGATTTTGCCGCCATCACGAATCTTGCACATCGCGCTGTCGACGCGTTCAACGGCTTCGAGCAGGCGCGCATCGCCCCCTTCGGGACACCCCAGCAGGTAGCTCTGTCCCATGATCTGTACTTCAAGCTGTTTCATGCACGGCCTATGACTTCGCGGTGGAATTGGCCTCAGGCAGACGTTCGAGCAGCGCATCGACGCGCGCCCGCGCAGCGCCAAGTCGTGACTTGAGGGAATCGCGCTCCTGGGTGATGGCGTCGACCTGCGCGCTGAGCAGGACGTTGGTGCGCTGCAGTTCTTGATAACGCACCAGCAAACGCTCCACGCGCTCTGCAATCTGGTCGATTTGGGACTGGTTCGACATAGCACCGCATTGTAGGGTTTGCGCTCGCGTTTGCAAAAGCAAAGGGCTGTAGAATTCCGCCGTTGGTGCTCGCGGTGTGGTTCACACGCCGCAGTTCAACGGGAAGCAGGAGGGTGGGCTGTCAAGGCCGTACCCAACCTGCGCTGCCCCCGCAACGGTAAGTGGACGAGTCGCACCGCGTCTCGCCGCCATCACAGCCACTGAGCGTTTTGAACACACGCTTGGGAAGGCGATGACGGTTGTTCCACCAGCCCGGATACCGGCCAACACGGTGGCTGCACGCTCTTGGCGCGCAGTCTTGACGCCCATGTGCTGTCGGGGACGACGGCGAGGGCATTTTTTGATTTGTTTCCCATATGAAAATTTGTTTTTCGCGCAAGCGCTTCCTTGTTCTGGCTGCGTCATTCTTCGTGTTCGCCCCGGTCTTTTCCCAGACTGTCAGCAGGTCACTTCAACTCGAGGAGACTGTGGTCACCGCCAATCGCTCGATCCAACTTCTGACCGAGGCCCTGCCGCATACCACGGTGATCGGCCGCGACCTGATCGAACGCTCGCAGGCTGTTGATTTGCCAACCCTGCTCGCCACTGAAGCGGGATTCCAGTTCACCCAGAGCGGCGGCCGCGGTACGGCGGCCAGCCTGTTTCTGCGCGGCAGCGCTTCGCTGCAGGTGCTGGTGCTGATCGACGGCGTACCGCTGACCAAGCAGGACAGCACCGGCGCCGTCAGTCTGGAGCACATCATGCTCGATCAGGTCGATCATGTCGAGATCGTGCGCGGCAATGTGTCGGCCATTTACGGAAGCGGCGCGGTTGGTGGCGTGATCCAGATCTTCATGCGCAAAGGGCAGGGCGCGCCCAAGGCTTTTGCCCAGCTTGAAGTCGGCGCCTATGGCAGTTCGCGGGCCTCGGCCGGCATCAGCGGGCAGACCGGCGAGACCCGTTTTTATGTCGGCGTTGGCCGGCACAGGAGCAGCGGCTTTTCGGCCATGAACACGGACCAGTACCCGAAAGAAAATCCCGATGCCGATGGCTACAGCAACAGCAACTACAACCTGGGCTTGTCCCAGGCGCTGGGCAGCGGTCAGACGCTGGGTCTGCGCGCCGAAGGCAGCCATGGCGAGTTCGATAGCGATGGCGGCGGCTTCGGCGCCGCCAGCGACGTCTACAAGGGGTCGACCCAGTTGGGCACCTGGTCGGTCTATAGCCACAACCAGTTCACGCGCGACTGGCGCAGCCAGTTGACATTTAGCCAGGGTCGCGAACGCTCGGTCTACGACGCGCGCCTGAGCGCCTACCCGTACGACAGCGAAGCCGTGACGCGCAGCCGCACGCTGAGTTGGAGCAACCATGTGGCGCTGGGCGACTGGCTGCTGACGGCGGGTGCCGAGTCGCAGCGCCAGTCTATCGACAGCAACGACAGCTATGCAACGCAACTCCAGCGTGAGCGAAGTGTCGCGTCGCTGTTTGCCGGACTGTCGGCCGCGCTCGGCGCCCATTCGCTGCAGTTCAACCTGCGGCGCGACAACGCTGACGGCATGGCGGGACAGAGCACCGGCTATGCGGGCTACGGATGGCAGGCCACGGCGGCCTGGAAGCTGATCGCCAGCGTATCCTCGGCATTCAATCTGCCGCCACTGGCGTATCTGTACGACCCTTTCTCGGGCAACCCGGCGCTCAAACCCGAGACTGCGCACTCGACCGAACTGGGCCTGCAATGGGCGCAGGAGGCGCAGGTGCTGCGCGCCACCGTGTTCAAGACCCGCACCGAAAACCTGATGCTGTACGACTTCGCGACCTGGGCCTTCAACAACGTCAGCAGCGCCAGCAACAAGGGACTTGAGCTGAGCTACAGCGGCAAAGTCGCCAGCGCCGATCTGCGCGCCAGCATCACACTGCAGGACCCGCTCGACGAGAGCACCGGCACGCGCCTGATCCGGCGCGCGCGCAGCATGGCCTCGTTTGGCGCATCGCTGCCGATCGGAGCCTGGAGCTTCGGTGGTGATTTGCGCTACACCGCCGAACGCCCGGACATCGTGAGCGTTCCATCGCTGCCGGCCTACACGGTGGCGAACCTGACGGCGCGCTACGCCCTGACACCCGAATTGGCGCTGACGGCCCGTATCGACAACCTGCTCGATCGCCAGTACCAGACCGCCTATGGCTACAACCAGTCTGGGCGGGCTGCCTACGTGGGCCTGGCCTGGGCGCAGAAGTAGCGCGATTGACCATGGCAAGCCGACGCGTCCTGCGATTTTTTCTGGCCGGTTTGCTGATGGCAGGCGCGGTTGCGCGGGCCCTGCCGGTGACTGATGACCGAGGCGTTGTCGTCTCGCTGGCGCAGCCGCCGCAACGCATCGTCAGCCTGTTGCCATCGCTGACCGAGACCGTTTGCGCGCTCGGCCAATGCCAGCGCCTGGTGGGTGTGGACCGCTATTCGAACTATCCCGAGAGCGTGCGCAGCCTGGCCCAGGTCGGTGGCGGGCTCGATCCCAATATCGAGGCGATCGCCGCCCTAAAACCCGATCTGGTGCTGATGGCGACGTCGGCGCCCGTGATCGAGCGATTGCGCTCGCTGGGCATCAAGGTCATGGCGCTGGAGCCAAAGAACCATGCCGAGGTGCGACGTGCGCTGGAAAAGATCGCTCAACTGCTGGAACTGCCCGATGCGCCGCGCGTCTGGGGCGAGATCGATGCCGGCGTCTCGGCCGCCTTGCAGTCGCTGCCCCGCAGCGTTGCCGGCACCCGCGTCTATTTCGAGGTCAACAGCGCGCCCTATGCCGCTGGCGAGGCCTCCTTCATCGGCGAAACTCTCAAGCGCCTGGGCGTTGAGAACATCGTTCCGGCCGGTCTGGGCCCGTTTCCCAAACTGAACCCCGAGTTTGTGGTGCGCGCCAATCCGGATCTGATCATGGTCGGTGACCGCAATTTTGCCGGACTGCAAGGGCGTCCCGGCTGGTCGGGCATCCGCGCCATCCGCGAGGCGCGCGTCTGCATTTTTTCGGCCGAGCAGTCCGATGTGCTGGTGCGTCCGGGACCGCGCATGGCCGAGGGCGCGCGCATCATGGCGCAATGCCTGCTGGGCAGGGCCACATGACCCCGATGCGCGTTCGGCCGCGAGCCCCGTTCCTGATGGGAATGGGTCTGCTGGCGCTGAGCGCACTGCTGCTGCTGTTTGGCGCCAGTGTCGGCAGCACCGGCTTTGACAACGTCTTCAGAATTGGCAGCGACCCGCTGGCCTGGCAGATCGTGCTCGACATCCGCTTGCCGCGCACCGTCGGCGCCTGGAGCGCCGGTGCCCTGCTCGGTCTGGCCGGTGCGGTCGCGCAGGGCCTGTTTCGCAACCCACTGGCCGACCCGTACCTGCTGGGCAGCGCCTCCGGCGCCCTGCTTGGTGTGGCGCTGGCGCTGCTTCTGTTTGGGGTGTCGCCACTGGCGGCACAGTGGCTGGTGCGGATCGGCCTGAGCGGCGCCGCCTTTGCCGGTGCCGTCGGCGCGGTGCTGCTCACGCTGCTGCTGGCCAGGGGCGTGCAGCACACGCTGCGTCTGCTGCTGGCCGGGGTCATCGTCGGTGTCGTGCTGGGCGCCATCAGTTCCCTGATCATGCTGATGGTGCCCGAAGTGATGCAGACGATGCAGGCCTTCATTCTGGGCAGCACCGGCTTTGTTGGCTGGAGCGCGTGCGCCGTGATGGCGGCGGTGTGGTTGCTGTGCATGCCGCTGGCCTGGCTGCTGAGCCCGGTGCTCGACGGACTGTCGCTCGGCGAGGCGACCGCGCTGAGTCTGGGCCTGCCTTTGCCGCAGGTGCGCGCTCTGCTGATCGGCGTGCTGGCGCTGGCGACCGGTACCGCGGTGGCGCAAACCGGGATGATCGCCTTTGTCGGCCTGGCGGCACCGCATCTGGTGCGCTCGATCTGCAGAACGACCCACGGCAATCTGATCTGGCTCGCCAGCCTCATGGGCGGTGTCCTGCTGATGGCGGCCGATACGATGGCGCGCGGCCTGCTGGCGCCGCAGGAGTTGCCCGTGGGCGTGCTGACGGCGGTACTGGGGGGCGGTTATCTGCTCTGGCTGATGCAGCGCGACACCCGAATTTCATCCGGTGCCGGGCTGCCATGAAGACGCTCGGCGCAAGCGCCCTTGCCGCGACCGAGATCCGGGCCAGCCTGGGCGGCGTCGAGATCCTGCATGGCATCGAACTGAATCTGGCGGGGGCCTGCTGGACCAGCATCGTCGGGCCGAACGGCGCCGGCAAGTCCACCCTGCTCAAGGTGCTGGCCGGGCTGCTGCCGCATCACGGCAGCGTGAGCCTGCTCGACCAGCCTCTGGCGGCCATGCCCCGGCGAGCGCGTGCGCAGCAACTGGCCTGGCTCGGTCAGAACGAGGCCACAGGCGACGATTTGACGGTGTGGGACGTCGCGATGCTGGGCCGTCTGCCGCACCAGGGCTGGCTGGCCGGCCCGAGCCCGGCCGACCACGGCGCAGTCGAGCAGGCGCTGCGCGCGACCCAGGCCTGGGACTGGCGCGAGCGCCCGCTGGGCCAGCTCTCGGGCGGCGAGCGCCAGCGCGTCCTGTTGGCACGCTCGCTCGCAGTGCAGGCGCAGGTGCTGTTGATGGACGAGCCGCTGGCCAATCTGGATCCGCCGCACCAGGCCGACTGGCTGGCGGTGGTGCGCGCGCTGGTGCGCCAGGGCAAGACGGTGGTCAGCGTGCTGCATGAAATATCGTTTGCGCTGCAGGCCGACCGGATGGTCATCATGGCCGACGGTCGCATCACGCACCAGGGGGCCTGCGCCGACAGCGCGACCCATCGCGCGCTGGAAGCCGTGTTTCAGCACCGCATCGCGATCCACGCGCTGGGCCGGCAATGGGTTGCGCTACCGCTTGCGGACTGAAGCGCCGGAGCCCGCCCTTGCCGCCTAGGGCGCCGGCGTCTTGTCCTTGAAATCGCAGAAGTTGGCGACGCCGCACTGCCAGCACACGGGCGCGCGCGCCTTGCAGACGTAGCGGCCATGCAGGATCAACCAGTGATGTGCGTCCGTCAGGTAGTCGGGAGGAATGCGCTGCATCAGCTCCACTTCAACTTCATGCGGTGTCTTGCCTGGCGCCAGACCGGTGCGGTTGGCGAGCCGGAACAGGTGCGTGTCAACCGCGATCGTCGCCGCGCCAAAGGCGACATTGAGGATCACGTTGGCCGTCTTGCGGCCGACGCCGGGCAGCGCCTGCAGCGCCTCGCGCGTGCGCGGCACCGCGCCGCCATGTCGCTCGAGCAGGATCCGGCAGGTCTGCATCAGGTGCCTGGCCTTGGCGCGGAACAGGCCGATCGTGCGGATGCGGCTCTCGAGCCCCGTGAGCCCCAGGTCCAGGATCTTCTGCGGCGTGTTGGCCACCTGAAACAGTCCGCGCGTCGCCTTGTTGACGCTGACATCGGTGGCCTGCGCCGAGAGCACGACGGCGACCAGCAATTCAAACACCGACGCGTATTGCAGTTCGGTCTGGGGCGACGGATTGGCAGCCCTGAGCGTGGCAAAAAAACCTTCGATGGCACTTGCCTGCATGGCTTCTCCGTTGGCGTGGGTCTGAATAATAATAGGAGCATAAAGCAACCATCCATCCCTGAAAGAATTCCATGCAATTTGCCGAGCGCCTGAACGCGATAGAGACCTCCGCCATCCGCGAACTGTTCAAACTGCTGGGCAAGCCCGGCATCATCAGCTTTGCCGGCGGCTTTCCGGACCCGGCGCTGTTCGATGCCGCGGGAATCCGGGAGTCTGCCGATGCCGTGCTCTCAGGCAATCCCGGCGCGGTGCTGCAATACGGCGCCACCGAGGGTTATCAACCGCTGCGCGAGGCGATCAGCGGTTTCTACGCCGCCAAGGGCGGCGCCGGCAGCGAGTCCAATGCGGTCGTCCGGCCCGAGGGCCTGATCGTCACCACGGGCAGCCAGCAGGCGCTGGACCTGATCGGCAAGACCCTGATCTCGCCCGGCGACAAGGTGATCGTCGAGGCGCCGACTTTTCTCGCCACGATCCAGTGCTTTCGTCTGTATGGCGCCGATATCATCGGCGCGCCGATCGATGCCGACGGTGTCGACGTCGACCGGTTGGAGAAGCTCATACTCGAACACAAACCCAAGCTGGTCTATCTGATTCCGACCTTTGGCAACCCGAGCGGGGCAACACTGAGCCTGGCGCGGCGCAAGCGCATCCTCGAGCTTGCGGTGCGAACGCAGACAGTGGTGGTCGAAGACGATCCGTATGGCGAACTGTATTTTGACCAGCCGCCGCCGCCCAGCCTGCTGGCCCTGAGCGCGCAAGTGCCGGGCAGCCGTGACTGGCTGGCGCATTGCGGCAGCTTCAGCAAGATCCTGTCGCCGGGTCTGCGCGTGGGCTGGTTGATTGCACCGCCCGAACTGCTGGCCAAAGCCACCATGTGCAAGCAGTTCAGCGACGCCCACACCAGCAACCTGACGCAGGCGATCGCCGCCCATTACCTGACGCTGAACCGCCTCGATGCCACGCTCGCCGTGGTCAGGACCACCTACGCCGAGCGGGCCCGTGTCATGGCTGAATCATTGCGACGTGAACTGGGC
>CAIMBE010000095.1 GCA_903839085.1 uncultured beta proteobacterium
CTTGAACCGTCATCGCGAGGCCGCAGGCCGTGGCGATCCATTGCCTCAGGGGTCATGGATTGCCTCACTTCGTTCGCAATGACGACTGGCTCATGGAAAGCCGCCCACTGCGTTGTTGCGAGCCGCCCGTTCCGTTGTTGCGAGCCGCCCATCGCGATCCGGGACCGCAGGCGGACACTGAACCGTCATCGCGAACCTTGAACCGTCATCGCGAGGCCGCAGGCCGTGGCGATCCATGGCCTCAGGGGTCATGGATTGCCTCACTTCGTTCGCAATGTCGAATATCGGTGTCATGGGTATCGGAAAGATTAACAGAACCTCCCCGCGTCCAGCAGGAAGTCCGTCACCAGTTCGGCAAAGCGCTCCGGCATCTGGTCGGGCAGCGGCACCATGGCGCCTTCGATCTCGACGTAACGGCTGCCGGCAATGGCGTCGGCCAGGCGCCGCGCGCTCGGGTAGGCGTGCGGGTCGGCGGTCGGCGCGATCACCAGCACCGGGCAGCGAATCAACGGCAGACGCGCCTCCATCACATAGCGCGCCACCACGGCGTGGCCCTCGACGGCGCGCGCGCCGGCCTTGAGCGCATCGACCATGAAGCGATCGAGCAGATCGATGTCACCCGCCGGGTACCAGGGCTGGCGCTGGCGCCAGAGCTCGCCCAGGTGCGAGCCGTCGCCCAGGTGCAGCGCGTTGTCGATGCGCACCGGCCCCGCATGGCGGGCGCGAAAGTCGGCATCGACCAGTGGCGCGGCGGACAGCACGGCAGCCTCAATCCGGTCCGGGCAAGCGGCTGCCATCTCGATGGCAATCGCGGCGCCGGTATGGTGTCCGACCAGCGACAGGCGCGCAATGCCCAGGGCGTCGGCCAGATCGATGGCGGTCTGCGCCCAGCATTCCATCGAGTCCTGCCCGATCGGTGGTTTGAAGGAATCACCAAAACCGACCGTGTCCATCGCGATGGCGCGAAAATGCCGCCCCAGCAGCGGCAACACGTCCCGGTACTCGTCCCATGAGCGCGGCGTCTGGTGCAGCAGCAGCACGGCCGCGGCCTGCGGGTCGCCGCACTCGGCGTAGTGGATCTGCCCCACCGGGAGGTCGGCAAAGGCGCGCCGGATGGTCATTCGCGCGTCTCGCTGGCAGGCGCCCGCCAGAGCCCCGCATGCCTGAGCATGCCGAGCGTGCGTGACAGCACGTCGCGCCGATAGGCGCCGATGTCGCGACCCTGGTAGTCATAAAAACCGCTGCCGCTCTTCAGGCCGAGCCGCCCCTCTTCGACCATGCGGTCGACGATGGCCGGCGCGCTGTAGCGTTGCGGGCTGATCGACGCCGACATCTCCCGGCTGGCATGGTGCAGGATGTCGCAGCCGCCGAAGTCGATGAACTCGACCACGCCGATGGCCGCGAAGCGCAGGCCCATGCCGTAGCGCGTGGCCTTGTCGATCTCCTCGGCCGTGGCGGCGCCCTCCTCGATCATGCGGGCCGCTTCGTTCATCACCAGCGCCTGCAGTCGCGGCACGATGTAGCCCGGCGTTGCCGCGCAGACGACCGGGAGCTTGCCGATCGCCTCCATCAGCAGTTTGGTGCGCGCCAGCACCTCGGGGTCGGTGCCGGGATGGCAGCTGAGCTCGACCACCGGGATCACGTAGGCCGGGTTGAGCCAGTGCATGTTCAGGAAGCGCTCGGGCCGTCGCACCAGCGCCGCCAGTTGGGTGACAAGGATGCTGCTGGTGGTCGAGGTCAGGATCGCATCTCCGCGGCAGCAGGCGTTGATCTGCTCGAAGGCCTCGCGCTTGGCCGCCAGGGTCTCCGGGACGCCTTCAAACACCAGGTCAGCGCACTGCAGCGCCGCCGGCGCATCGGCCGCCCTGACGACGCTGACGCGCGCTGCGATGCTCTGGACCTGCTGCGCATCCATCACCCCGAGCTGGGCCAGTCCCGACAGGCTGGCCTCGATCTCGGCCTGCGCCTCACTGCGAAGCGTGTGCCAGTCCTGGTCGCTGCGCGCTCGCAGGTCGATCAGGGAGATGCCGTGCCCCGCGTAGGCGAACGCAGTCGCGATGCCGCGCCCCATGCGGCCGGCCCCCACGGCGGCAAAGCGGGGCAGCGGTTTAGTGTCCATCGTGCAGGCGCTGCCCGAGCTGTGCCGGTGTCAGGCTTGAGAGGCCGAGGGCCTCAAACGTGCGCGGCCCCTTGCGCAGATCGCGGCCCAGGAAACCGCCGGCGATGGCCAGAAGGCCCTGCGCGATCGGCGCATCGACGCCGGCGTAACGCGCCACCGAGGCGAGAAACGCCAGCCCCAACGCGGTGTCTTCGGTGATGTAGCGGTGACTATAAAGATCGATCTGCTCGCGCCAGTCGCCCGACTTGACGAGCTGCTTGTGCGCATCGCCATACATCCATCGATCGTTGTTGTAATGGTCGGCCAGCGGATAGTGGGGGCCGCTGCGGCCCAGGGCCTGGCGCACCGCGATGCGTTCCTGGTCGAGCCGGTCGGTCACGTCGCGCACGGCGCGCTGCGTGCCTTCGTTGTGGATGTCCCAACGCTCGAAGTGCTGCAACGGCGCAGCGTTCATCACCATCAGCGGGGGATGGATGATGGGTCCCGCGTTCATCAGCGCCCCGGAGAGCGCGTCGCCACACGCATGCACGCCGGGATAGGCCTGGCGGATCACCATGAGCGCGGCCTCCGCCTTGTGCGCCGGATAGACACCGGTCGGCAGGCGGATGGCGCGAACGGTGACATTGACTTCGCGCTCGCCGTGCTTGCGCGCCAGGTAGGGCAGCGTGCCGGTCTCGGCCCAGGCGAGGTCGGCCTGGTTGCCGCTTGCCGCCACTTGCCGCGCCATCACATAACTGCCGAAGGTGCCGGGGGGAAGAAAGATGACCTGGCCGTCGACCAGGTGCGCCGCCATGGCGCGGGCGATGTCTTCCTGAGCGGTCGCCGGTGAGGGGATGACGACCAGCTCGGCGCCGAGCAAGGCCTTCGCCATATCGGCCGTGGCGAGCGCGAGCGGCACCTCGCGCTCGCCGCTGGCGTCTTTGAGCGTGATCGAGCCCGCCTGCAGCAGCGCTTTCAGGGCGGCTGCGTCGCGGCGCCACAGGCGCACTGCATGGCCGGCTTCGGACAGGTCGGCGGCGGCGGCGTAGGCGCCGTGACCACCGCCGAGGATGGCAATCTTCATCGCGCTGCGCTACTCGGGTTTGGCGCCGGTGAGTGCGATCATGCGCTGGTAGCGCTCGATGTCGCGGCGCACCAGCGCCTCGAGTTCAGCCGGGCTGCCGGTGGTGGCGTCCAACCCGGCCACGGCGATGCGCTCGAGCACCACCGGGTCGTGCATGATGGCGCGAATTTCGCGGTTCAGTCGCGCCACCACCGCCTCGGGCGTGCCAGCTGGGGCCAGGATGGCGTACCAGTTGACCAGCGAGAACTCCGGGTAGCCGCTCTCGGCCACCGTCGGCACCTCGGGCGCCACGGCGTTGCGCCTGGGGCTGGTGACGGCCAGCGCCACCAGTTTGCCGGCCTTGGCCTGGCGGATGCCGTTGCCAGCCACGATCAGCGACAGGCTGACCTGGCCGCCCAGCAGGTCGACCAGGGCCTGGCCGCCGCCCTTGTAGGGAACGTCCAGAATGTCGATGCCGGCCATGCGCTTGAACCATTCGAAGCCAAGGTAGTGCGGACTGCTGGAGCCGAGCGAGGCAAATGACAGGCGACCCGGTTGCGAGCGCGCCAGCGCCACCAGTTCGGGCAGGCTGCGTGCGCCCAGAGAAGGATGAGCCACCAGCATCAGCGGCGAGGTGGTCAGCTGCGCGACAAAGGCGAAGTCCTTGAGCGAGTTGTAGGGCAGCGCCACGCCGTAGGCGGCGTTGATGGCATGGATGTCGGTGGTCAGCAAGAGCGTGTGGCCGTCGGGCGGCGCCGAGGCGACGGCGCGCGTCGCGATGACTGAATTGCCACCGGGCTTGTTGTCGACCACCACCTGCACGCCGAGCACCGGCGCCAGGCGCTCAGCCAGGGCGCGCGCCACCACATCGGTGCCGCCGCCGGGGGCGAACGGCACGACGATGCGCATGCCCTGGCTCGGGAAATCAGCCGCCCTCGCCGGCACGGCCGCAAGCAGGGCCAGGCTGCCAAGCAGGATGGATAGGAAGCGTCGCATGGTTATCTCCTTCGTTTTGGTGAGCTACCAGACCGAGTTGCGCAATCGCTTCTTGTCCGTCTTGTTGACCTGGGTCTTGGGCAGCGCCGATGTGAACCGGAGTGTCGCAGGAATCTTGTACTTTGCCAGATGCGCGCGACAATGCCCCAGCAGTGCGTCGGCGCTGGTCTGCGCACCGGCGCGCAGGACGACATAGGCCAGCAGCGCCTCGCCGCGGTAGTCGTCCGGCACCCCAAGGACGGCGGCGTCGGCCACATCGGGGTGGGCAAACAGCACCTCCTCGACCTCGCGCGGATACACGTTGTAGCCGCCGACGATGACCATGTCCTTCTTGCGGTCCCGGATGTAGAGGTAGCCGTCGGCATCCAGTTCACCGATGTCGCCGGTGTAGAGCCAGCCATCGCGCAAAGCCTCGGCGGTCTCCTGCGGCCGATGGCGGTAGCCGCGCATGATCTGCGGTCCGCGCGCGCGGATTTCGCCGCACTGCCCGGCCGGCAGGACCTGCTCGCCGCTCTGCACGTCGACAATCTCGATCTCGGTCAGCGCCGCCGCCATGCCGACCGAGCCGGGACGAATTTCGCGCCACGCCGGGTTGAACGACAGCACCGGCCCGGCCTCGGTCAGCCCGTAGCCCTCGAAGACCGGGGCCCCGACCGCCTGGCGCCAGCGCTCGAGCGTGGCCGCGGCCAGCGGCGCCGAGCCCGAATAGCAGGTGTGCACGCTGTCCCAGTCGGTGCGCCCCATGTCAGGATGCGACAGCAGACCGTTGAACACCGTCGGGCTGCCGGGAAAGACGCTGATGCGCTCGCGCTGCACGCTGGCCAGCACCTCGTCAGCCTGGTAGCGCGGCAAAATCACCAGCGTGCCGGCGCAGTTGGCGGCGAAGAACAGGCCCATCGCCATGCCGTAGGCGTGCGACAGCGGCATCATGCACAGGATGCGCTCAGCCTGCCGGCTCGGCAACAAGGACTCGCGCTGCGCCACGTTGATGGCGATGGCGGCGTGCGTCAGATCGACGCCCTTGGCGTGACCGGTCGTGCCGCCGGTGTATTGCAGCAAAGCCAGCGCCTGCGACTGCGCTTGCGAGCGCAGCGCGACCTCGCCGGCATGCCATGCGTCCAGGCGGTGGGCCGAGGCACCCGCCACAATGACGTGCGCGATGCCAAGACGCGGCGCCAGCGCCGTCGCCATGGCCGCGCTCGCCGCATCGACGATCAGCACCCTGGGCTCGGCGTCCTGCAGGATCGGCAGCAGTTCGCTCTCGGTGTAGAGCGGGTTGAGCGGCACCTGCTGCGCGCCCGCCGCCAGCGTGGCGAATGCGGCGATGCAGGCCTCGATCGAGTTGCCCAGCAGGGTCGCCACCCGCTCGCCCTTGACCCCCAGCGATTCAAGCTCTTGAGCAAAGCCGGCGACGCATGCCAGGTAGGTCGCGTAGTCCAGACGCCGTGCTCCGCAGACCAGCGCCTCGACCTCGGCGCCGCGTTCGGCGGCACCGGCCAGCATGTCGACCACCGTCGGCCAGCTGCGCGGCAACTCCAAACCAGCGACGCTCATGGGACCGCCTTGCGTTCCTCGCTGTCGCTTGCGTCGCCGACGGCCGTGCCCTGGCCGCCAAAACCCAGGTAGGTCTCGACGATGCGCGGGCTCGCGGACAGCTCCGCTGCCGTACCGCTGAGCGCCACCTCGCCGGTCTCGAGCACATAGCCGCGGTCGGCGATCTGGAGCGCGGCGCGGGCATTCTGCTCGATCAGCAGAATCGCCACGCCGGTGTCGCGCAGCTCGGCGACGATGTGCAGGATGTCGCGCACAATGCGTGGCGCCAGGCCCAGACTGGGCTCGTCGAGCATCAGCAGGCGCGGCTTGGCCATCAGGGCGCGCCCGATCGCCAGCATCTGGCGCTCGCCGCCCGACAAGGTGGCGGCAAGTTGCTGGCTGCGCTCGCGCAGGCGTGGAAAGCGCTTGTAAATCGGTTCGAGGTCGCGATCGGCCCCGCGCTCACCGGAACGCACGCGGTGGAAGGCGCCCAGGCGCAGGTTGTTCTCGACCGTGAGTTCGCCAAACAACTCGCGTCGCTCGGGCACCAGCGACATGCCGCTCGCCACGCGCGCCTCGACCGCCTGAGCCGCCAGGTCAGCACCGTCGTAGCACAGGGTGCCGCTGCTCGGCAGCAGGCCCATGATGGCGGCCAGCAGGGTCGTCTTGCCGGCACCGTTGGGGCCGATCACGGTGACGATGCTGCCGGCCTCGACCTCCAGGCTCACGCCATGCAAGGCCTGCACCTTGCCGTAGCCCACCACCAGGTCGCGCACCTGAAGCAAAGGCGCGCTCATTCAATGCCTCCCAGATAGGCTTCGATCACGGCCGGGTTGCGCTGGATTTCCTGCGGCAAACCAGCGGCAAGCTCCTCACCGAACTCCATCACCACCAGGCGGTCGACCAGGCCCATCACGAACTCCATGTCATGCTCGACCAGCAGGATCGTCAGGCCTTCGGCGCGCAGGCGCCGCAGCAACTCGGACAAGGCGCGCTTTTCGGCGTAGCGCAGACCCGCCGCCGGCTCGTCCAGCAGCAGCAACAAGGGGTCGGCCGCGAGGGCGCGCGCGATCTCGACGATGCGCTGCTGCCCCAGCGGCAGACTGCCGGCCGCGTCGTGCATGTGCTGGGCCAGACCGACGCGCTCGATCTGCCTTGCCGCTTCGGACAGCAGTTGGGCCTCTTCGGGCCGATCGGCGCGCAGCATGGCGGCCAGCGTGCCCTTGGCGCCACGCAGGTGCGCGCCCAGGGCGACGTTGTCCAGCACGCTCATGCTCGATACCAGATTGACATGCTGGAAGGTGCGCGCCAGACCAGCCTGGGCAATCCTGCGCGCCGGCAAGCCGTCGATCGCTGCTCCCAGCAATTTCACCGCGCCGCTGTCGGCGGCCAGGGTACCGCTGAGCAGGTTGAAGACCGTGCTCTTGCCAGCGCCGTTGGGCCCGATCAGGCCAAGGATCTCGCCGGTGTCGATGGAAAACGAAATGTCTTTCACGGCGATCAGTCCGCCGAAGCGTTTGTTCAGGCCATCCACAACCAGCAGCGGCGTTCCGGGCGCGGGGCGTTGGCGAAGGCGCGGTACCGGTGCCTGCGCCGGACGCGCCGGCGCGGCGCCCCGCGGCAGCCAACGGCTGACCGCCGGGGCGATGCCGTCGCGCGTGCGGTGCAGCAACAGGAGCATCAGCGCGCCAAAGACGATGGTCTCGTAATTCGCCGTGGTGTGAAGCACCAGGGGCACGATCTCCTTCAAGGACTCTTTCAGGACAGTCATGATGGCGGCACCCACCACCGCGCCCCAGACCTGGCTGGCGCCGCCGATGACGGCCATGAAAAGGTAGTCGATACCGGCATTCACGCCAAAAGCATGCGGGCTGACAAAGCGCAGATAGTGGGCGTGCAGCCAGCCCGCCAGACCGGCAAGGACGGCGGCCTGAACGAAGATGACCAGCTTCAGCGCGGCGGTATTGACGCCAAAACTCTCGGCCATGACGCTTCGAAAGCGCAGCGCCCGCACCGCTCGACCCGCTCGCGAGTGGAGCAGGTTGTGGGCGGCGATCAGGGCCGCAGCCGTAAAGGTCCAGATCAGGTAGTAGGAGCGGCGCCCGCTGTTGAACTCCCAGCCCGCGATCGAGACCGTCGGCAGGTTGTCGATGCCGCTGTACTGGCCAAGCTGCGGCAGATTGCCGAACAGGTAGTAGATGGCAATGCCCCAGGCGATGGTCGCGATCGACAGGTAATGGCCCGACAGCCTCAAGGTGACAAATCCGATCAGCAAGGCGATCGCTGCGACCAGCACCAGGCTGGCCGCCAGCGTGCTCCAGGGCGACCAGCCGAGCAGCGTGGTCAGACCGGCGGTGGTGTAGGCCGCGGCGCCGACGAAGGCCTGCTGACCAAAGGAAACAATGCCCGAGACGCCGGTCATGACGACCAGGCCCAGCACCACCAGGGTTGCCAGGCCGATGTAACACATCAGCGTGACATAGAACTCGGGCAGCAGCATCGGTGCCACGCCCAAGGCAAGCAGGCAGACGGCAAGCAAACCGGTGGCCCTCATTCTTCCTCGTCCTCGACCACTGGGTGGCGCGACACCAGGGAACGCCACAGGAGCACCGGGATGATGAAGGTGAAGACAATGCTCTCCTTCAGCGCGCTGGCCCAGAACGAGGCAAAGGCCTCGAGCAGACCCACTGCCAGAGCGCCGAGGGCCGCCAGCGGGTAGCTCGCCATGCCGCCCAGGATGGCGCCGACGAAGCCCTTCAGACCGATCATCAAACCGGTGTCGTAGTAGATGGTGGTCAGAGGCGAAATCAGAATACCGGAGAGGGCGCCAATCACCGCCGCCAGCAGGAAAGCCAGTTGCCCGGCTAGGGCGCTAGGGATCCCGACCAGGCGCGCACCGATGCGGTTGATGGCGGTGGCGCGCAAGGCCGTGCCATAGAGCGTGTGCTCAAAGAACAGCCACAGCGCGGTCATGCAGACCAGGCTGGAGCCGAGAACCCACAGGCTTTGCGCGCTGATGCTCAGCACGCCCAGATCGAACTTCGCGTCCGAGATCGGGTTCGAGCGCAGGCCCTCGCCACCAAACAGCACCAACCCGAGTCCGGTCAGCACGTAATGGGCTGCCATGGAGACGATGAACAGGACCAGCACCGAGGCGTTGGCCAGCGGTCGGTAGGCAATGCGGTAGAGCATGGGCCCGAGCGGCACCACCAGCGCCAGCGTGAGCGCGATCTGCGCCATTGGGTGAAACTTGTGCGGCGCCGCCCACGCGGCCAGGGCCGCTATCGCCAGCGGCAGGCCCAGTTGGAGCGGCACGATGCGCAGCAGCCGTGCCGGCTTGCCGGCGCGCAGCGCTGCGGTCCCCTCCATCGCGGTGACCAGCAGCGCACCGCCCGCGAGCAGGTAGATCGTCCCCGGCACCTGGCCGAGTTGCAGCGTGCCCAGGGTCAGCCCGGCGTAGGAAATGAAGTCGCCCTGCGGCACAAAGATGATGCGCGTGACGGCAAACACCAGCAGCAGCGCCAGCGCCAGCAAGGCGTAGATGGCGCCGCTGGTCACGCCGTCCTGCACCAGCCACAGAGCGATGTCACGGCTCATTCGCCGGCTCCAGCTTTGCGGCTGCCGCGTCGCATTGCTGCCCGCAGTGACGGCCAGCGCGGCAGTCCATCCATGGATCGCCACAGGCCTTCGGCCTTCGCGATGACGAAAATGGCACCGTGGCAAAACGGCTCATGAAGACCACGCCTGAACCGCCGCGCCTGAACCGCCGCGCCTGAACCGCCGCGCCTGAACTGCCACGCTTGAATCGCCGCGCCTGAATCGTTCTTGCCGCCACGCCTGAATCGTCATCGCGAGCGTAGCGTGGCGATCCATGGCTGCAGGCGTCATGGATTGCTTCACTTCGTTCGCAATGACGGGTGGTTCATGGAAAGCGTGGCGTAGCAATCCATGCGCCTGGCTCGCGACCGTGGATTGCCGAGGCCCGGCGGGCCTCGCAATGACAGGCAGGAATCGGACCTGCGAGGCACAAATCACTTCAGTAGCCGCCACTCGCCATTGACCACGTGCACCAGCACGCGCGCGCGGTCGTCCAGGCCGTTGTGGTTGGCGGCACTCATGTTGTAGACACCGTGGGTGCCGACCACATTCTTGGTATTTTCCAAAGCATCGCGCAAGGCGGCGCGAAACTCCGGCGTACCGGGCTTGGCCTTCTTCAACGCCACGCTGGCCGCCGCATCGAGCAGGAGCACGCCGTCATAGCTGTAACCGGCGAAAGCGTTGCGACTGCCTGCGCCATAGGCAGCTTCATAGCGTTTGACGAAGTCCAGCGACACGGCTTTTGTGGGGAAGTCGGCGCTCAGCTCCTCGGCCACAATCAGGGCGCCGGTCGGTGCGATCGCGCCTTCGACGGCCTTCTTGCCGGTCTGGATGAAGGGCAGATTGACGGTGCCGTGGTTATGATAAATCGGTCCCTTGTAGCCACGCTCGGCCAGCGCGATGTGTGGTGTGGCACCGGGCGACCCGGAGCCGCCAACGACTACCGCGTCGGGCGATGCTGCCATCACCTTCAGAACCTGTCCCGCAACGCTGGTGTCAGCCCGCCCGTAGCGCTCGTTCGTGAGAATCTTGAAACCGCCGCCGTCTACCAAGGTGCCCATGGCGTTGTAGACCATGTCACCCCAGGTGTCCGAGAAGCCGATGTAACCCACCGTCTTGACGCCGCGTGCCTTCATGTGCTGGGCCACCGCGCTCATCATCAGTTCGGTCGGTTGCGGCACGATGAAAGTCCACAACGCACGGTCCGGCGCCAGCGGCGGCAAAGGCGTGAGCGCAATCATCGGCGTCCTGGTTTCGGCCGCGACCTGCGACATCGCCACCGCCGAGGGTACGCCGTTGGAGCCCATCAGCGCGTCGACCTTGTCCTCGCTGACGAACTTGCGTGCATTCTTGACGGCGGCGTCGGGTTTTGACTCGTCGTCCAGGATGATGTAGCGCACCGGTTCGCCACCCAGGGTCTTGGGGATCAACTGGAACGCGTTTTTGTAGGGCACGCCGAGCGAGGCGCCGGGTCCGGTGGTGCCAAGCGAGACCCCGATCGTGATCTCGGCTTGGCTGGCGCTCACAGCCAGCAGGCTGACCAGCGCGAGTACGGTATGGCGAATCTGATTCATGAAATCTCCTTTGGTTTTGATAGAAAAAAGTGGCCACCGATGGCGACCGCGCAGACCCCGGGGTAAACAGCGGAACTCATGCGACCACGCCGGCGTTATACAGCGCCTGCACCTCGTCGACAACCAGCCCGGCCTGCGCCAGCACGCTGCGCGTGTGCTGGCCATACTTCGGCGCGAAGGCCAGTTCGCCTGACGCACCGTCGATATCGACTGCCATCGGCTGCATGCGCACAACCCGCCCATCAGGCAGGGTCGTGCGCGTCAGCCGCTCGCTCAGGGCCTCGAGGCTGCGCACCTGGGGTATGTCGTGGATGCGCGTCGCCGGAATGGTCGCGCAACGCAGATCGTCGAGCACTTCGGCGGCGGGGTGCCGCTCGCTGACCTGCGCAATCTCGGCGTGGATGGCCTCGCGCTGCAGATGCCGACCCTCATTGGTCTGGCGCACCTCGTTGGCGACGCAGGCGAACTTGGGGATGGCTGTAAACCGCCGCCATTGCACGTCGCTGCCAATGGCCATGAAGATGTAACCATCGCTGGTCGGATAGACATTGGTCGGGATGAACTTGCGGTGCTCGTTGCCGGCGCGCGTGATCTCGCCCGGCTGGCAGCCGTAGTCGATCAGCGGCAGCACGGTGATGAGCCACGACGCCGCGGCCTGCAGCATGGAGACGTGGATCTCCTTGCCGACACCGGAATCAAAGCGCTCCAGCAGCGCCTGCATCACGCCGGCATAAACCTCATCGCCGGCCTTCAGGTCGATCACCGGAATACCGGCCAGCATGGGCGGCCCCTTGGGGTCGCCCGTTACCTCCATGTAACCGGCCATGGCCTGGATCACGGGGTCATAACCGGGCGCTTCCGGGTAGCGCGGCCCCATCGCCGATATGCCGGCCCAGATCAGATCCGGCTTGGCCGCGCGCAGGGTGGCCGGGTCGATGCCCAGGCTCGCGTAGCGCGCCGGCACGGTATTGCAGCAGAACACGTCGACGTCCAGCTCGCGCATCAGGCGCTTTAGCACCGCCTGGCCGCGCGGGTCCTTCAGGTTCAGCGCGATCGCCTCCTTGCCGACGTTGGGCGCGACGAAATAGCTGCGCCGGTCATCATCGGCGATGCGGCTGCCGATGTAGCGGTTCGGGTCGCCCGGCAGTCCGTGCCCGCTGGGCGTGGCCTCGATGCGAATAACGCGCCAGCCCAGTTGCGCAAAGCGCAGCGTGGCGTAGGGCAAGGAGAGCGCCTGCTCCATCGAGAGGACGGTGCGGCGTTTCATGCTACTCGGCCCTCCAGGGCTTCCAGTAGGGCTTGGGCGTCTGGCCGTGCAGCGCGCGATAGACCTTTTCCGGCGTAAAGGGCAGTTCGAACAGGCGCACGCCGGTGGCATTGAAAATGGCGTTGGCAGCGGCGGCGGCCATGCATATGGAGGGCGCTTCGCCGACCCCCTTGGCGCCTTGCGGGCCTTCACCGTCCATGCTCTCGATGAAGGCGATGTCCATCTCGGGAATTTCGGGCGCCGTCACAAGCTTGTAGTCGCGGAAGTTGGGGTTCTTCATGACACCGTGCTCGATCATCAGATCCTCGGTGAAGGCGTAGCCCTGCCCCATCACGATGCCGCCCTCGATCTGGCCCTCGATGCCGAGCCGGTTCAGCACGCGTCCCACGTCGTGGGCGCCGGTGACCTTAAGCAGCCTGACGATGCCGGTCTCGGTGTCGACCTCGACCTCGACCACCTGGGTGCCCCAGGCGTAGGCGGCGGAGACATCGCCCTTGAAACCCTTGTCCTGGTGCACGCTGGGCGGCTCGTAGTAGAAGGTCGTCATCACCAGTTCGGCCTTGTCCTGGAAGTGCAGGTTGCGCAGCAGCCTGGACAACTCGACGATCGCCTCGCCGCTGGCGGCACGGATCACAAAGCCGCCGCGCAGGTCGAGATCGGACTCGTCAAGCTCGTACTTCCTGGCGGCCACGGCGAGTATCTTGGCCTTGGCCTTCTTCGCCGCGCCGATCGCCGAATTGCCGGCGATGAAGGTGGTGCGACTGGCGTGCACGCCAACATCCCAGGGTGTGATGGCGGTGTCGTTGTTGACCACCGTGACCGCCGAGATCGGCAGGCCGAGTTCCTCGCAAACCAGTTGCGAGAGCACGGTTTCCGAACCCTGGCCGATCTCCGAGGCGCCGGTGATCAGCGTGAGGTTGGCGAAGTCGTCCATCTTGAGGATGGTGCCGCAGCCGTCCGAGGGATAGATCTTGGCGCCGCCGCCGACGTGCAGCATCGAGGCCATGCCGACGCCGCGCTTGATGTTGCCGGGCGCGCCCTGGCGGGCCAGGTTCTCGGCGAACTTCGCCGAGAAGTCGCTGCGCGTGGCGGCGGTGGTGAGGCAGTCCTTGAAACCGCAGCTCTTGAAGTTCATGCCCTGGCCGGTCACCTCGCCGCTGTCCTGCGCGTTCTTCAGTCGGAATTCAAGCGGGTCCATGCCGATTTTCTCGGCCAGCATGTCCATGTGCTGCTCGATGGCAAAGGTGGCCTGCAGGTTGCCATAGCCGCGAAACGAGCCGGCGTAGGGGTTGTTGGTGTAGACCGCCGCCGTGTGGTAGTCGCAATGCGGCACCCGATAGAGCGAGGAGAAGGTCTGCATCATGACAAAGGGCGTGGTCGCGCCCCAGGAGGTGTAGGCGCCGTTGTCATGCAGGGTGTGAACCTGGCGGAAGGTCAGCGTGCCGTCGCTCTTGCAGCCCGAGCGCAGCGTCAGCAGCACCGGCTGGCGCGTGGGCGAGGCCAGAAATTCCTCCTCGCGCGTGAACACCATCTTCACCGGCCGCTTGGCTGCGCGCGCCAGGTAGAGGCAGATCACCTCGAACGGGTAGATGTCGAGCTTGGAGCCGAAGCCCCCGCCAATCGGTGGCTGGATGATGCGGATGCGCGCCGGATCGACATTGAGGTACTCGGCGAACTCGCGCTTGTGCAGGAAAGGCACCTGGGTGTTCGAGTACATCAGCACGTTGCCGGAGGCGTCGAACTCGGCGATCATGCCCGAGACGCCCATGCAGCAATGGGTGACGTAGTGCAGCTTGAAGGTGTCTTCGACCACCACGTCGGACTCGGCCTCGCCCGTGGCCAGGTCGCCGTGCGTGTAGTCAAAGCGCATGGCGATGTTGTCGGCCTTGCCGCGGTGGGCGATCGACATGCCCTGCTTGAGATGCAGATGGCTGCCATCGGCGCCATGCGGCTCGGGGTGGATCAGCGCGGCGCCGGGCTTGATCGCATCCTCGGGGTTGCCGATCACCGGCAGGTCTTCGTACTCGACCCGGATCAGCTTCAGCGCGGCCTCGGCTATTTCCTCGGATTCGGCGGCCACCGCAGCGATCTCGTCGCGCTGGCTCCGGACGCGGCCGACCTTCAGCGGGAAGTGGTCCCTGGCCACGCCGATCGGGCGCTGGTCGGGAATATCGGCGGCGGTGATCACCACGTGCACACCGGGCAGGGCCCTTGCCGCCGAGGTGTCGATCGACTTGATCAGGGCGTGGATGCGTTCGGAGCGCAGGATCTTTCCGTGCAACTGGCCTGACAGATTGATGTCGTGGATGTAGCGCGTGCGTCCGCTGGCCTTCTCGGGCGCATCCATCTTGGGGATGCGCCTGCCGATCAGTGAATCGGGCTCGATCAGGCGGGGGGGCTTTTGTGCGACGGTCATGGCGTGCTCCTCTATTTTGTCGCGCCGCAGGCGACCACGGCATCGACGATTTTCTTGTAGCCGGTGCAACGACACAGATTGCCTTCAATGCCGCGCTTGACGCAGTCCTCGTCGGCATGCGGATGCTTGTGCAGCAGGTGGTCGGCCTGCATGATCATGCCCGGCGTGCAGAAGCCGCACTGCACGGCGCCGTGTTCCACGAAAGACTCGCGCAGGGCATCGGCGCGGCTGTCGTTGGCCAGGCCCTCGATGGTGGTGAGATTGCGGCCGTCGCAATCGACGGCAAACATCAGGCAGGAATTGAGCGACAGGCCGTCGACCTGGATCGTGCAGGCGCCGCACTCGCCCTCGCCGCAGCCATACTTGGTGCCGGTCAGGCCGATCACGTCGCGCAGCATGTCGAGGGCGTTCATGGCGACGTCCACCGTCACCTTGTGCTTGACGCCATTGAGCGTGAATTCGATGTCATGCTTGAGCGACATGGCTGAGTATCCTTTTGGTGATGTTGTGGATCATTTCCTTGCGGTACCAGGCACTGGCGCGCACGTCGTCGATGGGCTTGACCTCGTCCCGCGCCACGGCGGCCACTTCGTCGATGGCCGCGTCGTCGAGCTTGCGGCCTTCGAGCGCCTTTTCGGTCAGCGCGGCGCGAATCGGTGTCGGCGCGACGGCGCCAAAGGCCACCCGCACGTTGGTCAAGGCGCCGTCCTTGCGCGTCCCGGCGATGCCGATCGAGATCGTCGCGATGTCCAGCGCCGGGCGCGTGCCGTGCTTGTAAAAGCGCGCCACATGATTTGCCTGCGGCAGCGCAATGCGCAGGCCGGTGAACAGTTCGCCGGGCAAGCGCTGCGTCTTGCCCGGACCGACCAGAAAGGTCGACAAGGGCAGCAGGCGACGGTTGACCTCCTTGTCGGGCATCGAGGCCAGTTCGACGCGGGCATCGAGCACCAGCAGCGGCACCAGCGTGTCGCCGGCCGGCGAGGCATTGCAGATGTTGCCGCCAATGGTGCCGGCGTTGCGGATCTGGTCGCTGGCGAAGTGGTTGCAGGCCTCGGCCAGCACCGGCAGATGTTCGCGCACCAGCGGGTGCTCCATCACCTCGGTGATCGTCGACAGCGCGCCGATGAAGATGTCATTGCCCTCGATCGCGATGCCCGAGAGCGGGGCGATGTGGCGGATGTTCATCAGCGTGTGACCGATCGCGACCCGGCCGGCCTTGCTTTGCGGCGTGAGGTCGGTGCCGCCGGCCAGGATCGTGACGTCACCGTCCTTGAGGCACTCGAGCGCCTGCTCGATGCTGGAGGGCGCGAAGTAGCGTTTTGTTTCACTCATGAGTGTCTTCCCTAGAAGCGGATCGGTTCCTGATAGCGGCCGAATACGTTGACAAGTTCTTTCGTCATTTCACCGACGCTGGCGTAGGCCTTCACCGCTTCGACCAAGGCCGGCATCACGTTTCGGCTGGCGGCGGCGTCCGCGCGCAGGCGGCCCAGCGCCGCATCGACGGCGGCGTTGTCGCGCTCGGCGCGGATGCGCCGGAGGGCGTCGATCTGCACCTGCGCGTCCTGCTCGTTGTAAGCGTGAAACTCGACCGGATGATCATCTTCCTGCTCGTTGCGGTAGCAGTTGACGCCGACCTTGGGGAATTCGCCCGACTCGATCTTGCGCAGCATGCCATAGGCCTGGGCCGACACCTTGGACTGGATGCTGCCTTCGGCCACCATCTTGACGATGCCACCCTGCGCATCGACCTCGGCCATGATCTCCTCCATC
>CAIMBE010000096.1 GCA_903839085.1 uncultured beta proteobacterium
CTTTCGTCATCGCGAGGCCGCAGGCCGTGGCGATCCATGCGCCAGGGCTTCCTGGATTGCCGCGCCCTTCGGGCTCGCAATGACGAAGCCAGATTCACGGCCCGCATCTACTGGTCTTGGCCCGCATTACTGGTCTTGCCCCGCATCTTTTGGTCTTGGCCAGCATCTTTTGGTCTTGCCAGAATTCAAGACGCTGACTTTCGTCATCGCGAGGCCGCAGGCCGTGGCGATCCATGCAGCCGGACTTCCTGGATTGCCGCGTCGCCAAGCTCCTCGCAATGACGATCGGGACTGTCATGATTTATGAAAGTCTCAATAGGCGACATCAACTTCCCGTGCGGCGCCCCACGCCAAGCGCCGCCGCCACGCTCAACGACAACACCAGCGCGGCGCCGATCAGAGTCGCGCCGTACCAGCCTCGGTCCATGAACTGGCCAAACACAATCGGGGAAATGGCGAAGCCGATGTCCAGCCCCGAATACACCATGCCATAGACACGGCCGGTGGCGCCCGGCGGCGCGGCGCGCTTGATCATCATGTCGCGCGAGGGGCCGCTGACGCCCACGGCAAAGCCGGTGCTCGCCAGCACCGCCATGCTCAGGGCCGGCCCCAGCAGACCGGTGCCGCACAGCGCCAGCAAGACTGCGCCAGCGCCCAAGGACAGCGCCACCACGCGATCGCTGCTGGCGGCACGCCCCGCGACAAAGCCGCCCACCAGCACGCCAAGCGCGCCGCACAGCATGTAGGCCGTCAGCGTCAGGGTGGCGGCCTCGAAACTGACTCCGTTCATGGCCGTCAGAATGGACACCGAAAAGTTTTGCACCACCGCCAAGGTCATGGTGGACAGCAGGAAGAAGCCAAAACACCACCACACCACCGGCAACTTCATGAACGCCATGCTGTGCTCTCTGGCCGCCTCCGGATGTCGCACCGCGGCACGGGTGCTCAGCTTGTCACGCTGCAGGATCATCATCAGCAGAATGCAAGCGTACATCACCGCTGCCGCCAGATACGCGGCGCGCCAACTCGAAAGACGTGTGATGGTGGCCAGAAAAACCGGCGCCGCCGCCCAGCCCAGATTGCCGGTCAGGCCGTGCGCGCTGAACGCATAGCCCAGGCGCGGGGTCGAGACCCGCTGGTTCAGGATCGTGAAGTCAACCGGGTGGATGGTGGCATTGCCCAGTCCGGCCAGCGCCGCCACCAGCAGCAAGCCGCTGTAGCCCGTCACCATGGCCGCCGCACAACAGGCCAGCACAAAAATGGCCAGCGCGGCAAACAGCAGCGGGCGCGCCCCGATGCGATCGACCGCGAATCCGGCAGAGGCCTGCCCCAACCCGGAGACGACAAAGAAGGTGCTCATCAACAAACCGAGTTCAGAGTAGCTGAAGCCGAATTCCTTCACGAACAGCGGAAACATCAGGGGCAGCAACAGGTGCGCAAAATGCGAACTGGCGTGGGCCAGCGCGACCAGTGCGATGATGCTGGCATCCTGCCTGAGCGGCACGTCCAGTGTTGAATGAAGTGAGTTGCTGCTCATCGGGCTATGGTAAGGCACGCGGTCAAGGCCGGCGCGCCCGGCACCAGGATTATTCGTCACAATCCAAGGTGGACTCTCACCATGAAACCACCCAAGACCCCCCGCGCTGTGCTGGCGGCCCTCGCCGCCGCCGCCCTGTTTGGCGCCAGCACGCCGCTGGCCAAGCAATTTGTCGGCGAGTTGTCTGCCATGCTGCTGGCCGGCCTGCTTTACCTGGGCAGCGGCCTGGGCTTGACGCTCCTGCGCCTGCTGCGCGACCGCGGCTGGCGCCCGCCGGCGCTGGCACGCGCGCAATGGCCCTGGATGCTCGCCGCCGTGACCTGCGGCGGCGTTCTCGCACCGACCCTGCTGATGCTGGGCCTGGCGCGCATGAGCGCCGCCTCGGCCTCTCTGCTGCTCAACCTCGAGGGGGTTCTTACCGCGCTGCTGGCCTGGTTCGTGTTCAAGGAGAACACCGACCGGCGCGTCATGCTGGGCATGCTGCTGATCACGCTGGGCGCGCTGCTGCTGTCATGGAGCGGCACGCCGGAGCGACTCGGCCCTGTCGCGTCGGGCGCCGCCCTGGTGCTCGCGGCCTGTCTGTGCTGGGCGCTGGACAACAACCTCACGCGCCAGGTCTCCAGCACCGATGCGCTGTTTGTCGCGGGCCTCAAGGGGCTGAGTGCCGCCGCCGTCAACATCGGACTGGCCGTGGCAGCGGGCCAATCGGTGCCGGCATGGCACCTCACGGGTCCCTTGCTGCTGATCGGCTTTCTTGGCTATGGGTTAAGCCTGGCCTTGTTTGTGGTCGCCCTGAGGCACCTGGGAGCGGCGCGCACCGGCGCCTACTTCAGCGCGGCGCCCTTCATTGGCGCCGCCATCGCCATTGGCTTCTTTAACGAAGCCACTTCACCCTGGTTCTGGGTCGCTGGCGCGCTGATGGCGGCAGGCCTGTGGCTGCACCTGACGGAGCGCCACAGCCACCCGCACTGGCACGGCGACCTGCAGCACAGCCACCCGCACTATCCCGATGCGGAACATCGCCACGCGCATCGATAAGCAGACTCTGGCATGGGGACGGTGTAAGCTCTGACCACAGAGGGAAAAATGATGATCCGCAGATTCAAGTATTGGCTGCTTGCGGTAGCTGCTGTTGTGTCGCTTGGCATGGGTTCAGCGTGGGCCGGTGACCTTGAGGACGGCCTGGCCGCATTGAAGGCCAAGAATTATGAAAAGGCACTTCAGTTGCTGAGGCCCGTTGCTTCAAAAGGCAATGCGGTGGCGCAGAGATACGTCGGCTTCATGCATGAGTCTGGATTTGGCGTGAAGCAGGACCACGACGAAGCAGCGCGCTGGTACCAGAAGGCAGCAGACCAGGGTGATGCTGCCGGGCAGTATTCCCTCGGCTGGAGTTACTACAGCGGCAAAGGCGTTGCCAATGATTTCGGCCGAGCCTTGGCGTGGTTCAGACTGTCCGCCGATCAGGGCCATGCGGGTGCGCAGATCCAGCTTGCCTTGATGCTGCGCGACGGCATCGGCGTTGCCAGGAGCTATGAGGAGGCGCTGCGCTGGTTCAACGTCGCGGCGGCGCGAGGCAATGCCAGCGCCCAGGCCAATATCGCCTACATGCACGAGTCCGGATTCGGCGTCAAGCAGGACTACGACGAAGCAGCGCGCTGGTACCTGAAGGCATCGGCACTGGGCAACGAGTTTGCGAAGAAGAAGCTGGAAAGCACATGGGCCATGCGGTCGGCCGCGGAACGCGTCGCAGCAGTCAAAGGAAATCCTGGCAAGCCGGTTCAGGATGCAGCCAAGAAGGACAGCAGTCAACAGGAGAAGGAGAAGGAAAAGGAGAGGACCCGTTTGGCAGATGAAGCGCGTGCCAGGGAGCAGGAGCGCCTGGCGCAAGTGGCAAAGGCGAAAGAGAAAGATCGCCTCGCGCAGGATGAACGGACCAGAAATGAGTTAATGGCTTCTGCGCGCCAGCGCGATGAGGAAGTTGTCCAGTTGCGCCAGCAGCTTGCCAAGCTTCAGGATGAAAAGACCGGCAAAGACCAGAAGACGGTGTTTGCCACGCGCAGGGCCCTGGTCATTGGCAATGATTCCTATCGGCAGGTCACCAAACTGATCAACGCGAGAGAGGATGCCAGAGCCATCGCCGCCAGCCTGCAGCAAGTTGGCTATCAGGTCACGTTGGGACTGGACTTGAACGAGAAAGACATGAAGGCCGCCTTGCGCACCTTCAAAGGGCAGGTTGAAGGTGGTGACGAGGTGCTGGTGTATTTTGCGGGTCACGGCGTTCAGTTGGGAGCGGCCAACTATCTGCTTCCGGTTGATATCAGCAGCGAGAACGAGGACCAGATCAAGGACGATTCGATCCAGCTGCAAAGAATACTCGATGACATGAGCGAGAGAAAAGCCAAATTCACCCTGGCAATGATCGACGCCTGCCGCGACAACCCGTTCAAGACCGTCAACCGCGCCATTGGCGGACGCGGCCTGGCGCCAACCACCGCAGCGACCGGGCAGATGGTGATTTTCTCGGCAGGCGCCGGACAGCAGGCGCTAGACAAATTGGGCCCCGCCGACAAGAACAGGAACGGCCTGTTTACCCGGGTCTTCCTAAAAGAGATGCAAAAACCCGGAATCAGCGTTGACAAGGTCGTGCGCAATGTCCGCAGCGAGGTTGTGGCCCTGGCCAAGTCTGTCGGCCATGAGCAGGTGCCGGCGATCTACGACCAGGTGGTGGGCGAGTTCTATTTCCGAAGGTGATGCGTTGCCGACAGCAAGTGGGTTGGCAAATTCAGAATGGCTGAGTCTTTTGGGCTATAGTGAAAAGGCTTTGCCGAGGGAGTTCAGTGTTCCATTCACGGGCAAATTTGATGCACAAGAAAATATACAAACCGGCCTTTATCCTGGCTCTTGCGTTCGCGCTACTGGCCTGCGAATCGAACCCGTCGCAGCCCGCCCCTTCAGGGCCACCCAAAGCCGCGCTGCATTTCCTGGACCTGCAGGGGTTCGACCGGGACCTGGCCGCCTCGCTGATTGCGCCCCTGCCCAAGGTGGAGGTGGCTTTTTATGATCGCATTACCCCCAGCGCCGTGCCGGATCGGTTGCAGCGCTGGCTGGCTGCGGTCGAGGCTGGCGGCGGCACGGTGAAGATTGTGCCGCCTGCATCGACCGTTACGGCCAAGAACCCGTTTCTGTTGATCAGCGCCATCAGCACGCTTTGGTCAGGCTCCAAAATGATCAAGGACATTTCCACGCAGACCCAGTTCAGTGCAGCACAGGCCTTCAGCGCGGAAATCCTTCTCAAGCACGATGACGCGGGTGACTCGGTGGTGGACAAGATCGTCTTTCTTCAGCGCAAGAAGTAGCCATGAAGCCGTTGATCGCGGCGTGGATCGCGCTGCTGGCAGCGCCGGCGATCACGGGGCCGCGGCAGTCGGCTGAAGTCTCCAACCGGACCGCCCTCATCATCGGCATTGGTGTCGATGACAGGCCCGAGATTCCGACCCTGGCGGGCGTCAAGGGGGATATAAAAGGCGCTCTGGACGGCGACAACCGCATCGGTGCCGGTGGGCCCATGCCGCAACCCGAGCCTGACTGGGCCGTGAAGGCGGCTGGTCCCGCCGGAACCGATCAGTTGCTGGTCATGGTCTCGGACACACCCAGAATGCCCGACGGACTGACCCTGCCTGAACCGACCGCGGCTGTGCCCTCTACCTACGCGCTCAATACGCTGGGTGGGCGCTCGGCACTGATCGACTTTTTGACCGGCAGCGGCCTCGACGGCAAGTCCGCGAGCTTCGATGCAACACTGGTCAGCCTGAAGGAGGTTCCATGAAAAGCCGGTTCGTTCTGATTGCTTTTTTGCTGGCAACTTGCGGTGCAATAGCGCAGCAACCAATCAATTCAGCAACTGTCAATGAGTTGATTGACAAGCTGGCGCCGCCAAGAGCCCTCACGCGCAGCATGCGCAACCTGACCCCGGAGCCGCGCAAGATCGACCTGATGATTCAGTTCGACTTCAACTCGGCCCGCTTGCAGGAGACCAGCAAGCCGCTGCTGGCCAGCCTGGCCGAGGCGATGGGCAGCGAGCGCATCAAGGCCCTGCGCTTCAAGGTCGAGGGCCACACCGACGCGGTGGGCAAGGCCGGCTACAACCAGCAACTCTCGGAGAAGCGCGCGCAGTCGGTGCTGGAGTTTCTGTCGAACAAGGGTGTCGAGAGGGACCGACTGACGGCCGAGGGCAAAGGCGCAAGTGAGTTGCTGCTGCCGGACAAGCCCGACGCCATGGAGAACCGACGGGTTCGCATCACTACCTTGAACTGAGCTGGACCATGAAACACATCACACTTCGTCTGATCCTTGACGCTTGCGACTTCTCGACGCAGGCGGCGCCCTTGATGCTGGTTAGGTCGCAGGGCATGAACGTGCAGGAAGCCAGCCTGCCCGGCAGCAGGCACAAGCTGCACATGTCGGTGGAGGACTCGATGGGAAGCAAGGGCTACTGGCTCGGATGAACGCCAACCGACGGGGTACCCGAACAACCTGGAAGATGCGCTGAAGTGGGCGAGACCATCCTGATCCTCACCGGCTACGCCGCACATCGCGGTTACCTCAATCCATGGGCGGTTGTGGCTCTGGCGTCGGCGGCTGGTTTCACCGGCGACCAGTTCTTCTTCTGGCTCGGTCGGCGTCACGGCAAGGTCGTGCTTACCCGGTGGCCCTCGGTGGCGGCGCAGGTTGGAGCGCCCCTTCAGATCTGGTGGCCCCTACCGGCGGCGTATGTGAAGTCGCCGAGGAGGAGAATGTGTGCTGCGGGGCTGAATTCAATGAGCGAGGGGCGCGCAGTGAGTAAGTGTGCGTTCTATCAGCCTCGTTTCGCAGCAACGGCAGTACCACGCCATTCACACCTTGCCTGGCTTCGGGCTGCAAAGTGAATGCTGTCCCATTTGCAGCAACAGGTCGCGTGACTTCGTCACTTCGGCTGCAGTGGAGACTGCAGCAATGTTCGATGCCACGCTGTCAACATATTTGGCTGTCGCTTCCGCCATTGATTTCAACGAGCTGCAACGCGCTACCAGGTGCTTCTTGACGATAGCCAAGTCGCCACCATCGCGCACTTCGGCAGCCACCTCGCCCAGGTCGAGCACGCCTTCGACGGTGGCATTCACAATACTGAACTGGCTTATGACCAGCTTAAGCATATCTTTGTCGTTGGGTGACGCTGTGGCAGAACGCTTGGAAAGCTCGGACAAACTCGCCGAAAAGCCCAATGACAGCGTATTGAACTCCGTGACCGACTTGGAAATGCCAGCCTTTTTTTGAGCAGTGGCAGGCTGCGCAATCAGCAGAACGGAAAAGAGCGCAGTGAACCAGATCTGGTTGGCACGCATGGCGATCCCCTGGAATAAATGTGATCGGAACTTTACACCTGTTGAGCCCGGTGACTGCACTTCAGTCATTGAACCAGTACGCCGAGCGCTCGGCAGCGCCTGACTCAAGGTCGCCCCTGCAGGTTTGCCGTCCGATTGTTCTGCGCTTGACCAGGGGCGTCGATGCCGTCTTCGAAGGCCAACGCCGGTACTGTACTACTTCAAACCCAGCGGATCGGTCGCCTTGCCGTCGCCGATCAGTTGCCCCAGCTTGAAGATGCCGCTGATGCGCAGAGCGGGCTCGCCGTCGGCCGTCACCAGACCCTGGCCGAACAGCATGTTGCGCGTGGTCTTGAGGACACTGGCTTCGCCTTGCACCCAGGCTCCCAGCGGAGCCGCGCCCATGTAGTCGATCTGCAGGCTGATGGTGGGCAGAAAGCGCCGCTCCATCGCCTGCTGGTACATCGCCGCGCACGGAATCAGCATGTCGGAAAACGCCGCAAGCATGCCGCCGTGGCACATGCCCAGCGGATTGGTGTGGCGCAGCTCGACGCGAAAACCGAGCAGCAGACGCTCGTCGGCCCATTTGGCGTAGAACGGACCGTTCTGTGAAATGAAAGGACCGCCGACCTTGACCGGTCGGAAGCCTTCGGGAATGTTCTCGGCGGCGTCGCTGGCAACGTCGTCGAACTGGGGCGAGGTATAGGTCATGGCCACTATTGTCGCGCCCGGCGCGAGCTCAGTTCCAGAGCGCCCTCATGGTGCGCAGAAAGTCCTGTGCCAGCTGCGGCCGCAGGTCGTGCATCGTACGCCGGCCCGCCACGAAGACGTCGGTGAAACGGGCCTCGGGGCTGGAAAAGACCAGGGCGTCGAGCACCTGCGCGCCTGGCACCCCCAGCAGCGCGGCCGACTGCACGTCGAGCACCAGGAAGTCGGCCCGCTGCCCCGCCCTGATCGCGCCCAGCGGCCGGCCGCTGGCCGAACTGCCGCCCGACAGCGCCCCTTGCAGCAAAGCCGCGGCGCTGCTGGCACAGTTGGCCGTCTGCGCCGCCACATTGCGCCGGCGCCGTGTCAGACGCTGCGAATACTCGAGCAGGCGCAGCTCCTGCGTCCAGCTGCGCGTCACGTGACTGTCCGAGCCGATGGCCCAGGTGCCGTTGGCGTAGCCCGAAAAATCGAATACGCCGTCGCCCAGATTGGCTTCGGTGCTGGGGCAGATGACGATCGACGCGCCGCTTTCGCGCACCGCCTGCAATTCGGCCGGGCTGGCATGCGTCGCGTGCACCAGGTTCCATTGGGCGTTGAGCGCCACATTCGACAGCAGGTGCTCGATCGGACGCTGGCCGCTGGCGGCGATGCAGTCCTGCACCTCCCGGGTCTGCTCGGCGATGTGGATGTGGATCGGCAGACCAGCGCCCGCCGCATGGCTGCACACTTCCCGGATCGCCGCCATGTCGGCCGCGCGCAGGGAGTGCAGCGCCACGCCCGCATTGAACTCAGGCAGGTGAGCGGCCTGCGCCCGCACGCTCTCGAGCAGGCGCAGCAGGCTCGCGGGGGTCGAGGCAAAACGGCTCTGATCGGCGCGCAGGCCGGCGTCGGAAAAACCGGAACGCATGTAGAGGGTCGGCAACAGCGTCAGGCCGATGCCCACCGTTTGCGCCGCCCGCACCAGCGCCAGCGACATCTCGAGCGGATCGGCCGCCGGCGCGCCATCGGCCGCGTTGTGCAGGTAGTGAAACTCGCACACCTGGGTGTAGCCGGCGTCCAGCAGTTCGGCATAGAGAAAGGCTGCAATCGCCTCGAGCTGGCTCGGCGTGACGCGCCGCGCCACCGAGTACATACGGTCGCGCCAGCTCCAGAAATCGTCGCTGGCGGCGCCGGGCGAGTCGCCCCGGCGCTCGGTCAGGCCGGCCATGGCGCGCTGAAAGGCGTGGCTGTGGGCGTTGACCAGTCCGGGCAGCAGCGGACCATTCAAAACAGTTGCTTTGGAGCGGTCTTCAGATGGCGTGTTGGTTTGAACATCGCTCCAGCGCCCGTCAGCGCCCACCTTCAGCAGCACGTCACGCGCCCAGGCGCCATCGACCCAAGCCTGCGCCGCAAAGAAGTTCATTTTTTCATACGTCATATCGTCTTCCCATCTTTTCCTCGCTTCATGCCTTCTTGCCTCGCGTTACTGCCCTTCTTTCCTCCCGTTACTGCCATTTTCCTCGCGTCACTGCGAGCGGAGCGCGGCAGTCCATGCTTGCATCGCCGCAGGCCTTTGGCCTTCGCGATGACAACGGTTCATGGAGAGGAGCGTAGCGACGCGGCAATCCAGGAACTCCCGAGACATGAATCGCCACGCTACGCTCGGGACGACGGATCTGGCCGCTTGAGCTCCGCGCACGCCGCCAGCGCGGCGACCATCATCGCCTGCAACTGCGGCTGGATCAGCGCGGCCTGGGCCGGGTCGTAATCGAACGGCGCGCCTTCGCGCATGTAGAGGCAGCGGCACATCTCGAGTTGAACCGCATGCACGCCGGCCTGCGGCGCGCCGTAGTGGCGCGTGATGTAGCCGCCCTTGAAGCGACCGTTGAGCACATGGCTGACCCGCTCCCTGCCGGCGCAGACACGCACCACGGCCGCAGCGATCGAGGCGTCGGCGCTGGCCCCGCCCGCGGTGCCGATGTTCAGATCGGGCAGGACACCCTCGAACAGCCACGGCAGCTGCGAGCAGATGCTGTGCGCGTCCCACAACAGGGCGTAACCGTGCTGCGCCTTGATGCGCTGCAGTTCCGCGGCCAGCGCCGCGTGATAAGGTGCCCAGTAGACCTCGCGGCGCCGCTTGCGCTCGTCCCCAGTGGGTTCGCAACCAGCTTGGTAGAGCGCGTCGCCGCTAAAAAAGCGGGTCGGGCACAGTTCGGTGTTGGATGCGCCCGGGTACATCGGCGCATCGTCGGGCGGGCGGTTCAGGTCGATCACGTAGCGCGAGTAGCGCGGCTTGATCACGCTGGCGCCGAGCCCGGGCAGGAAGTCGTAAAGCAGGTCCAGATGCCAGTCGGTATCTTCCACGGCCAGGGCGCGAGGCAGGTAGGCGGAGCGCAAATCCGGCGGAATATCGGTCCCGACGTGGGGCATGCTCACCAGTAGCGGCGAACTGCCGCGATGCAAACTGAAAGTCATCTTTCCTCACCGTTAAAGATTACCCGGTTGGCGGGCCGCGCACCCAGCGCGTAGCAGAGTTGCGCCGGATGCTGCAGGTCCCACAGGACAAAGTCAGCCCGCAGACCGACTGCCAGGATACCGCGATCAGGCAAGCCCAGGGCGCGCGCAGCATGGCGCGTGACGCCGGCCAGCGCCTCCTGCGGCGTCAGGCGCAACAGGGTGCACGCCATGTTGAGCATCAGCAGCAGCGAACTGCACGGTGACGTGCCCGGATTGCAGTCGGTGGCGATGGCCATCGGCACGCCATGTCGGCGCAGCCAATCCACCGGCGGCAGCCTGGTTTCGCGCAGAAAGTAGAAGGCGCCGGGCAGCAGCACGGCCACGCTGCCGGCCTTCGCCATCGCCTGCGCGCCCTCCTCCGACAAGAACTCCAGGTGATCGCAGCTGAGCGCCGAATAGCTGGCGGCCATTTGGGCGCCACCGCTGTCGCTGAGCTGCTCGGCGTGCAGTTTGACCGGCAACCCGAGCTCACGGGCAGCCTCAAAAACGCGGCGGGTCTGGGCCGCGCTGAAGCCAATGCGCTCACAAAACGCGTCGACCGCATCGACCAGGCCCTCTGCGTGCAGCTTCTTCAACATGCGTAGCACCTCGTCGACGTAAGCGTCGGATCTGCCCGCATACTCGGGCGGCAGCGCGTGGGCGCCAAGGAAGGTGCAGCGCACCGTCAGCGCATGCTCCTGCGCCAGAGCGCGCGCGACCTGCAGCATCTTGCGCTCGGGCGCCAGGGCCAGGCCATAGCCGGACTTGATTTCCAGCGTGGTCACGCCCTCCCCCATCAACTGCTGCAGCCGCGCCCGGCTCTGCAGCTTCAATTCTTCGGCGCTGGCGCTGCGGGTCGCCTGCACGGTGGCGGCGATGCCGCCGCCCTGACGCGAAATCTCCTCGTAGGTCGCACCATTCAAGCGCAGCTCGAATTCATGCGCCCGGTCGCCCGCGTAGACCAGATGGCTGTGGCAATCGATCAAGCCGGGCGTGACCAGTGCGCCGCCGCCGTCATGCTGCTCTGCGCAGGCCGCAAGCATGTCGACCGGAACATCGCACCGCGCTCCGACCCAGTGCAGCAGCGGCCCATCGAGCACCAGCGCGGCGTCTTCGATCAGACCGTAGGGCTGCCCGCTGTCGGGCCGCATGGTGGCGGCGTTGCAACCGTGCCAGAGGGTCAGGCTCATGCTACGACCTCCAGCCACAGGGCGGCGCCGCCGCTGACCTGCAGCATCGCTCCTTGCGGCAACGCCTGCCAGGCCAGCGTGCGCGCCGGCAGCTCCATCACGGCGCCTTCATGAACAATCTGGCAGGCGCTGTCAATGGCGTACAGCGCCACCCATTTAGGCGCATCCAGAACGAAGCGGTGGCTGCCGTAAATTCGCCTCATTGCCGCGCCGGCGCGCGGCCCGCGCTGCATCAGATTGAAGTCCTGCGTCGCGCCATCGAGCAGCTCGCAATCGACCGGGCTTGCGCCGTCAAAACACAGGGGCGCGCTGCTGCCGGTCAGTTGATGCGTCTGCGCGCCGATGCGCAGCCGCACGCCGGCGCCGCCCAGCACGGCAAACCAGCGCTGCACGCCCTCAAAGCGTGAAAAGGGCCCGCTGGCTGCGACCTCGGCGACCGACATGCGCCAGACCCAGTCCCGGCTGTCTGGCCAGCACGCCAGCTCGCGCGTGACACCGCCACCGTTGCGCCAGGGCGTGGGCAGCACAGCGTCGAGGTGAATGACCTGCCAGGAGCCATGGATCGCCACGGCCTGCGGCCTCGCGATGACGGCAATAGCCTCGATCATCGCAACGCCGCAGTTCGGGGCGACGGCGGCGGCAGGTGCCGTCATCGGAACGCCGCGGTTCGGGGCGACGGCGACAGCAGGTGCCGTCATCGCAACGCCGCGGTTCGGGGCGATGGCGGCAGCAGGTTCCGTCATTGCGAGCGAAGCGTGGCAATCCATCCTGGATGTCATAGCTGAAACTTCCCGCCAAAGCTGTAGCGCAACCCCGGGTAGACGAGCCGCCCCATGCTGGCCACGTGAACACCGCTGACGGTGCGCCGTGTCATCACCAGACACGGCTCGCTGCGCTTGATCTCGAGGTATCTGGCCTCCGTGGCGCTGGGCAAACAGGCCTCGATCGAGTAGCTGGCCTCGGTCAGCGGCGCCTGCTCCAGCAGGTAGCGGGTCGGCGTCGTCTGCGTCAAGTCAATCTCCAGAAAATGCGGCGCCGCGGCCGGATTGACGTGGCGATCTTCAAACTGGATCGGCACCCCGTCCTCAAAATGCAGCAGCACGGTGTGAAACACCCTGGCGCCGGCGCGCAGCTTCAGCTGTCGCGCCAGCGCCGCGTCGGCGCGCAGGCCCTCGACCGTCAGCACGCGCGTGCTGTGCTCATGACCGCGCTCCAGTATCTCGTCATGGATGTCGCGCACCGCGAGCGTGCTCGAAATCCGATGCAATTGCGCCACCACCGTGCCCGAACCGCGAACCCGCGTTACCAGGCCCTCCACCGCCAACTCCTTGACAGCGCGGTTCACCGTCATGCGGCTGACGCCAAACTGCTGCTGCAGCGCCGACTCGCTCGGCACCGCATCGCCCGAGCGCCAGGCCCCTTGCGTGATCTGTGCCTTGACAAACGCCTTGACCTGTTCATAGGCCGGCAACCTGACTGCGTTCATGATCTTAGGCGCGGCTCAGCACCGCCCGCAGGAAGTCGCGCGTGCGGGCCTGGCTCGGGTTGGTGAAAATGACATCGGGCGCGCCGACCTCGATCAGGGCGCCGTTATCCATCACCAGAACGACGTCCGCCACGTCACGGGCAAAGTCCATTTCATGGGTCACGACCATCATCGTCATGCCCTCGCTGGCCAGCAGTTTCATGACCTGCAGCACCTCGCCGACCAGTTCCGGATCGAGCGCCGAGGTCGGCTCGTCGAAGAGCATGACCTTGGGCTGCATCGCCAGGGCGCGCGCAATCGCCACCCTTTGCTTCTGTCCGCCCGAGAGGCTGGCCGGCATGGCATGCGCTTTTTCTGCCAGTCCGACCTTCTCGAGCAGGACCATGGCTTCGGCCTGTGCCTGTTTGCGCGAGACGCCGCGCACCTTGCGCGGGCCGACCGTGATGTTGTCGATGACCGGCAGATGCGCAAACAGATTGAACGACTGGAACACCATGCCCACATCCTGGCGCAGTTGGTTGAGCCGTGACTCGTCGAGCATGCGGCCGGCCTCCGTCAAGGTGTGTCCGCAGATCTCGACGCGCCCGCTGTCGGCTTGTTCGAGCCCGTTGCAGCAGCGCAGGAGAGTGCTCTTGCCGGAGCCGCTCGGGCCGATGACCACCACCACCTGCGAGCCCTGCACATCAAGATCGATGCCCTGCAGCACCACATGCTGGCCGAAGGACTTGCGCAAGGCGCGGATGCTGACAATCGGCGCTTGCGGATTCATTGCACCATGCCTCCGGCGCGAAGATGCTCTTCGATGCGACGCAGGGCCAGGGTTGTCAGCCCGGTCAGCACAAAATACATCACGGCAATCGCCAGGTACACCTCGAGCGAGCGATAGCTCACGCTGATGATCTTCTGCCCCTCGTGCATCAGGTCGTGGATGGTCAGCAGCGACACCAGGGCGGAGTTCTTGATCAACGCGATGAACTCATTGCCCAGCGGCGGAATCATGCGCACCAGCGCCTGCGGCAGGATGATGGTGCGCATGGCGGTGCCGTAGGACATGCCCAGCGACCGCGCCGCCTCCATCTGGCCGCGGTCGATCGACTGGATCGAGCCGCGCACAATCTCGGACACATAGGCGCCCGAGTAGATGCCCAGGCCGATCACGCCGCAAAAAAACGCCGGCAGGAGGATGCCGAACTGGGGCAGGCCAAAGAACAGCAGGAACAGTTGCACCAGCAAGGGCGTGCCGCGGATCGCAGCGACATAGCTGGTGCACAAGGCATAGATCAGGCGCCGCTCGGGCTTGAGGCGCCCGATGCCCGCCAGCAGGCCCATGAAGCATCCCAGCACCAGGGCCACCGCGGTGATCTCCACGGTCACAAACGCGCCCTGGAACAGATTGCGCCAGCCGACCCATACCGGAGAGAAATCGAGTCCCATCAGAGCGACCCGGCCTCTTACTTGGCGGTGTTGCTAAACCATTTCTTCACGATCTGCGCGTAGCTGCCGTCGGCCTTGAGCTTGGCCAGCGCCGCATTGATGCCCTTGGTCAGCTCGGGCGTGTCCTTGCGCAGCGCCATGCCATATTCCTCGGTCGTCAGTTGCTGCTCGAGCACATGCAGGCCGCCGCGGGTGCGCACATACTGGAAGGCGGCCGGCTTGCCGGTGACGGCGGCGTCGGCGCGGCCGATTTCGACCAGGTTGAACATCTCCTGATTCTTCTCGACCTCGACCAGTTGGACCTTGGGAAAGTTGGTCCCAAGGTAACTCACCGATTTGGTGCCGACTTGCACGCTGACCTTCTTCCCGTTCAGGTCGTTCAGCGTCTTGATCGCCGCATTGCCGTCCTTCACCATGGCGACCAGACCGCCGGCGTAGTAGGGATCGGTGAAGTCCACCACCTTCTTGCGCTCGTCGGTGATGTAGATGGCAGAGACGGCGACGTCGAAACGCTTGGAGACCAGGCCCGGAATCAGGCCCTTGAAGTCAATGTCGATCCACTCGATGCGCCGGTTCATCACCTTGCCGATGGCTTCGACCAGGTCGATGTCAAAGCCGGCGCGCTTGTCGTTCTCGACAAACTCCATCGGTGGGAAAGTGGCATCGGTGCCGACCCGAAGAACCTCCTGCGCCTGCGACGTCGCAGCGCTCAGGCCGGCAAGAGCGAGGCAGGAAAGAAGGAATTGACGACGAATGTTCATGGATTTTTCTCCGGGAGGTTGAATGAATAAAGACATCAGGGTTTTCCCGCTATTCTACAAGTTGTATAGACAACTATACTATCCGGACAAACCCTTAACCCACTTCGGAGATCCATCATGTCCGACCTCTCGACGCAACCTTTCTTCAACAGCCAGGCACGTCCGGTGCGCGCACCGCGGGGCAGCACGCTCGCCTGCGCCAACTGGCAGATTGAAGCGGCCTACCGCATGATCCAGAACAACCTGGACCCCGAGGTGGCCGAGAACCCGGACCAGCTGGTGGTCTATGGCGGCATCGGCAAGGCAGCGCGCAACTGGCCGTGTTTCGATGCCATCCTGGACAGCCTGCGCAAGCTCAAGGCGGACGAGACCCTGCTGGTGCAGTCCGGCAAGCCGGTCGGCGTGTTTCGCACCCATGCCGGCGCGCCCCGCGTGCTGATCGCCAATTCCAATCTGGTCCCCAAATGGGCGACCTGGGAGCACTTCAACCAGCTCGACCGCGCCGGTCTCATGATGTACGGGCAGATGACCGCCGGCAGCTGGATCTACATCGGCTCGCAAGGGATCGTGCAGGGCACCTACGAGACCTTTGTCGAAGCGGGCCGCCAGCATTTTGGCGGCAGCCTGGCCGGGCGCTGGATCCTGACCGCGGGTCTCGGCGGCATGGGTGGCGCGCAGCCGCTGGCCGCGAGCTTTGCCGGCGCCTGCTCGCTCAACGTCGAATGCCAGCAGAGCTCGATCGACTTTCGCCTGCGCACGCGCTACCTCGACAAGCAGGCCGCGAGCCTCGATGAGGCACTGACCCTGATAGCGCACCACACCGGCCTCAAGGAAGCGGTCTCGATCGGCCTGTGCGCCAACGCGGCGGACATCGTTCCGGAGCTGGTGAAACGCGCGAAGGCGGGCGGCATCCGGCCCGACATCGTGACCGACCAGACCTCGGCGCACGACATCATCAACGGCTATCTGCCCTCGGGCTGGAGCGTCGCGCGCTGGCACGCGGCGCAGCGCGATCCTTCGCAACACGCCGCGCTGACGCAGGCGGCCGGCGAGTCGTGCGCGGTGCACGTCAAGGCCATGCTCGAGTTCCATGCGATGGGCATCCCGACGGTCGATTACGGCAACAACCTGCGCCAGGTGGCCAAGGACTACGGCGTAAGCAATGCCTTCGACTACCCCGGCTTTGTGCCGGCCTACGTGCGCCCGCTGTTCTGCCGCGGCGTCGGCCCCTTCCGCTGGGTGGCGCTCAGTGGTGACCCCGAGGACATCCGCAAGACCGACGCCAGGATGAAAGAGCTGTTTCCCGACAACGCGGGCCTGCACCGATGGCTCGACATGGCCGGGGAGCGCATCGCCTTCCAGGGCCTGCCGGCGCGCATTTGCTGGATCGGCCTGGGCGAGCGCCACCGGGCCGGCCTGGCCTTCAACGAGATGGTCAAGAGCGGCGAACTGAAGGCGCCGATCGTGATTGGCCGCGACCATCTGGACAGTGGCTCGGTGGCGTCGCCGAACCGCGAGACCGAGGCCATGAAGGACGGCAGCGATGCCGTCAGCGACTGGCCGCTGCTCAACGCCCTGCTCAACACCGCCAGCGGCGCCACCTGGGTCAGCATTCACCACGGCGGCGGCGTCGGCATGGGTTACTCGCAGCATGCCGGCCTGGTGATTGTTTGCGACGGCACACCGGAGGCGGCAGAGCGAATAGAACGCGTGTTGTGGAACGACCCGGCCAGCGGCGTCATGCGGCACGCCGATGCGGGCTATGAGATTGCGGAGAATTGCGCCAGGGAACACGGCATGAACATGCCCATGAAGGCTTACTGACATGCTGATCCAACCCGGCCGGCTGACGCTCGATCAGTTGCAGGCGATTCACGCCGGCCCGCAGCAACTGAGGCTTGCGCAGTCAAGCCGCGGGCTGATTCGCGCCAGCCAGCGCGTGGTGCAGAGCGCCGCCGACGGCGACGCCCCGGTCTACGGCGTGAACACCGGCTTTGGCAAGCTGGCCAACCAGCGCATCAGCAAGGCCCAGCTCGCCACGCTGCAGCTCAACCTGATCCGTTCCCACAGCGTGGGCGTTGGCGAGCCGCTGGCGCCCGAAGTGGTGCGCCTGATGCTGGCGCTCAAGGCGGCCAGTCTGGCGCGCGGCCATTCCGGCGTGCGCGAAGTGGTCGTCGACACGCTGCTGGCCGTGCACAACGCCGCCCTGGTGCCCTACGTTCCGTCGCAAGGCTCGGTTGGGGCCTCGGGCGATCTGGCGCCCTTGGCGCACATGACGCTGGCCCTGATCGGCGAAGGCGATATGCTGGTCGACGGCCAGCGCGTCAAGGCGTCGGTCGCCTTGCAGCAGGCTGGCATTGCGCCGCTGACGCTGGGCGCCAAGGAGGGACTGGCGCTGATCAACGGCACCCAGACCTCGACCGCGCTGGCCCTGCACGCCCTGCTCAGCTTCGAGCCGGTGCTGGAAGCGGCGCTGGTGATCGGCGCGCTCACGGTGGACGCCGCGCGCGGCAGCGACGGTCCGTTCGACCCGCGCATTCACGCGCTGCGCGGCCAGCCGGGCCAGATCGACGTTGCCCAGTATTACCGCGCGCTGCTGGCGGGCAGCGCAATCCGCAACTCGCATGTCGACGGCGATGACCGCGTGCAGGACCCCTACAGCCTGCGTTGCCAGCCCCAGGTGGTGGGCGCCTGCCTCGACCAGTTGCGCCACGGCGCACTGGTGTTGCTGCGCGAGGCGAATGCGGTGACCGACAACCCGCTGGTTCTATTCGACGATGAGGACCTCAAAGCGGACGCCGCGGATCCGACTTTGCCGGGGCGCCAGCGGCGACCCCCTGGGGGGGAGCTTATTTCCGGTGGCAACTTCCACGCAGAGCCGGTGGCGCTGGCCGCTGACGGCATGGCACTGGCGATTGCCGAAGTGGGCGCCATTGCCGAGCGCCGCATCGCCATGCTGATCGACTCGGGCGTCTCGCGCCTGCCACCGTTCCTGACAGCCGACGCCGGCCTCAACAGCGGCTTCATGATCGCCCACGTGACGGCGGCGGCGCTGGCGTCCGAGAACAAATCACTGGCCCACCCAGCCAGCGTCGACAGCCTGCCCACCAGCGCCAACCAGGAGGACCATGTGTCGATGGCGACCTTTGCGGCGCGACGCCTGCAGCCCATGATCCGCAACACCGCCAACATCCTGGCCATCGAACTGCTGGCGGCGGCGCAGGGCATCGAGTTCCTGCGTCCGCTGCAGAGCTCGACCGCGCTCGAGCAGGCGCATGCCCTGTTGCGCCGGCAGATTCCGGCGATGTCGGAAGACCGCTTTCTGGCGCCCGACATCGAACACGCCAGCACCCTGGTGCGCAACGGGTCCCTGTCGCGAATTTTTCGCAGTCTTGCGAATTTGCCCAGGCTCTGGACTCCGGTTTGAGCCTGATGCTTTCATTGGCGGGCGCGCCGTGGTAATCTGCTCACCCTGTTATCGCTCAACCTATTGAGACTTCCATAAACCATGACAGTGCGGATCGTCATTGCGAGGAGCCTGGCGACGCGGCCATCCAGGAAGCCCTGGGGCATGGATCGCCACGGCCTGCGGCCTCGCGATGACGAGAGAAGCTGTGGCCTCGCAATGACGAGAGACGCTGTGACCTCGTCGTGGCGAGAGAAACTGTGGGCTCGTCGTGGCGAGGGAAGCTGTGGGCTCGTCGTGGCGAGAGAAGCTGTGACCTCGCGATGACGAAAGCAGGCGCCTTGAATTCTGGAGAGATCAATAACTTGCAGGGGAGTTTCACAATGAAAAACAGGCTTTTTTCGGTTCGCTCTTGTGGTAATCGCGTGTCGGCCGGCGCCGGCGCCGCCCTGCTGCTGTGCGGCGCGGCGCTGGCGCAGAACCAGGTGGTGAAGCCGCCGGTGGCGCAGTACTGGATGGACGTGGCCACGATGTCGATGGCCGGCATGGACGAGATGCCTTCCATGGGAGGCGGGCTCGGCGGCATACTGGGCGGCATGGCCGGTGTGCCGGGCATGGGCGGCGCCAGTTTTGGCGCCACCCGCGGCATGATGCCGGGGCGATGGCTCGATCTGGCGGTCGTGACCCAGCGCAAGCCCGCGGGCACCGAGGCCGTGCAAAGCATTCCGTCGGGGCAGAAGATGGGGCCCAGCCTGACCTTGCTGCCGGTCGTGGCACAGCCCAGAACGCAGGGCGAGCGCGGACCCCGTGATTACACCGACACGCCGGAGCGCCCGAAGGGACGCCTGCTGTTCTACTGGGGCTGCAGCGATACCGTGCTGCCAGGCCAGCCCCGGATACTGGACTTTTCCACCGCCGGGGTGCAGGACTTTGGCAAGTTCATGCAGGGTCGCGCCGTGATCGATCGCGGCGCCAAGGCCGACCCGGGGCACTCGATCTGGCCGAATGAGAAGCATAGGCAGAACGTGCCCAAGGAGGCATCGCTGATGGGCCAGCACGCACTCAGCGGCGAGGGCCTGCCCGAGAGCCTGCGCTTTGCCATCGGAGAGCAGCAGGACTTCATGCCCCGGCTGGGCTTGACCGGAGCGGGCGGCGGCGCCTCGGCCACCTCGCTGAGTTGGCAGGCGCTGCCGACCGCGCGCGCCTATTTCCTGAGCGCCATGAGCGGCAGCGAGAACGAAATGGTGATCTGGAGCTCGTCGGACGTGCCCGAGCCGGGCTGGGGCCTGATGGACTACGCAAGCAACGCCAATGTCGACAAATGGCTGCAGGAAAAAGTGCTGCTTGCTGCCAGCAAGACCCAGTGCGCCATTCCGGCCGGCATCTTTGCCAAGGCGCAAGGGGCCATGGTGCGCGGCATCGCTTACGGGCATGAACTCAATCTGGTGCACCCGCCGCGCCCGACCGACAAGCGCATCCCGTGGGAGCAGGAGTGGGTGGCGCGCGTGCGCGTCAAGTCCGTGGCCATGCTGCCTCTGGGTGAAGACGGCCCGCAGGGCAGCCGCAGCAGCAGTCGCTCCTCCAAACAGGCGCCCGACAGTCAGGCGCGCGAAATGAAGGAGGAACCAAGCCAGAAGGCCGAAGAGGAAAAATCGCTGCTGCCCGGCCTGCCCGATGTCGGCAAGGCGCTCAAGGGCCTGTTCGGCCGCTGAGCCCGCCCGAGGCGGCCCGGCGGGCGCGACCGCCACCGGCCAACCGCCTATTTGACGTTGTTCAGGCGCTTCACGCCAGCCACAAAGCGCGCCAACGTATCTGACAGCACACCGCGCGGGATGGTGATATCGATCAACTGGAAGCGCCCGCGCGTTGCCACGGCCTGGTCCAGCGCCGCCCTGAGCTCGGCTCGCGTGTTGACGCGAACGCCGTCACCGCCCATGCCCGCAGCCATCTCGGCAAAACCCCAGTGACCCAGGTCGTTGAACGAGGACTCGGGCTGGAAGGTGCGCAGCATCTCCCAGCTGGCGTTGTTGAACAGCAGCACGATCGGATCCCAGCCGTAGCGCTTGCAGTTGCCCAGTTCCCAGCCGGTCATCTGAAAGGCGCCGTCGCCGACCAGGATCAGCGGTCGCTGGCCGGTTGCCGCTTGCAGACCCAGGCCGGCGGGCACGCCAAAGCCCATGGTGGCGTAATAGCCCGGTGCCACCAGGTCGGTGTGCTCGATTTCCATCGCCGTAAACAGGCAGTCGCCCATGTCCGAGGCGATCGGCATCTTGCCGTGCGCAGCCATCAGGTCGTTGACGGCGCGGGCGATGTCGCTCGGCGTGATCGAGGCCGCGTCCGCCACCAGGCCATACGGAAATGACTGACCGGCCACCGAGAACACCTTTTCGCCGGAATCCAGACGCTCGAGCATGCGCTCGACCAGCGCCGCCAGGGGCAATTGGGCGTAGGTGTGGTGGCCGATGGTGACGCGCCCGTCGAGCGCCTGAATCGTCTTGCGCATGTCGATCTTGGTCTCGGACACGGCGAAGTTGGTGTCGCAAATGATCTCGCCGAGCAGAAAGAGCCCGTCCGAGCTCTCGACCAGCTGCGTGACTTCGGGAAAGCCGGCCACCCCCATGTAGGTGCCCGCCAGCGGCGCATTCTGGTGCGCCAGCAAGCCGCGCCCCATGAAACTGGTCACCACCGGTATGCCCAGTCGACGCGACAACTCGGCAACGCCGCTCTCCAGACGGTAGCGTCGGACTTCGACGCCGGCCATCAGCACCGGCGATTGGGCCTTGGCCAGGCGCTCCAGGATCTCGTCGACGCAGGCATTGAGGGCGTCCTGGTCGGGTGGCAGGGCGACTTCGGCCTGCACCGGCGCGCAGGGCTGGGCCACCATGTCGCGCGGAATTTCGATGTAGACCGGCTCGGAGCGGCGCAGGCAACTGGCCAGCACGCGGGCGATGTCGGCCGGTGCTCGTTGTGCGTCGTCCAGGCGGATCTGGTCGCAGGTGATCTCCTTGAATATCTGAAACTGGGAATCAAGCGTCTTGGCCTGATGGTGCAGCAAAAGCCCGGAGCGCGCCTCGCCCTTGCCCGGTCCGCCCGACAGCACCACCAGCGGCGATTTTTCGGCAAAGGCGGCGGCCACCGCGTTCACCATGTTCAGCGCGCCCGCGCCATAGGTCACCGCCGCCACCCCCAGGCCGCAGTGGATGCGCGCGGAGGCATCGGCGGCAAAGCCGACGGCGGGCTCGTGCGACAGCGTGTAGAGCGGAAGAATGTCGGATTCCTCGATGATCCGGAAATACGGCAGGGCAAAGTCGCCCGGGATGCCGAAAATCTGCTGCGCGCCATGCGTCTTGAGTGCCTGCAGCAGCGATTCGATGAGATTCATGCGGGGTCTTTCCAGCTTGGTTCGGGGTGCCGAATTATGACCCCTGAGCGCGACCGAGAATATTCATAATGCGGCGACAATCGGCTCCAGTTTTCCATTCCTTGGGTTCAGTCCCGCATTTCTTCATGTCCAGTACGTCCAACTACGAGGTGCGGCCGGCAACGCCGCGCGATGCCGGGGTGATTGCCGAAATTGATGGCCAGGCGAGCCAGGCGCACTGGCGCGACGCGATCGAATATTGCGAGCCCCAGATCTGCGTTGCGCTCGACCAGGGACAACTGATCGGTTTCGTCGGCTTCGACCGCTCGCGCGACCAGGGAACACCCCCGACCACGGGCGAGATCTGGCACCTCAAGGTCAGCGCCTCGCACCTGGGCCAGGGTGTCGGGCTGGCGCTGTGGGACGCGGCTCGCGAAGGCCTGCTCGAAGAGGGCTGCACCAGCGTGACACTGTGGCTGGGGCTGGCCGACGAGCGCGCCCTGCGCTTTTTTGAGCTGGCCGGCTTCAAGCGCGAGATGAACAGCATCAAGACCGTGCCCCGGGGCAGCGCCCGGGTCGAAGCGATGCGCCTGAAGCGCGCCTTGAACTGAATCTGCCCCGCTCAGGTGCGGCGCACGACCACGCTGCCGATCGAATAGCCGGCGCCAAACGAGCAGATCACGCCGACCTCGCCGGCCTTGAAATCGTCGTGGTGCCGGTGAAACGCGATGATCGAGCCGGCCGAGGCGGTATTGCCGAATTCGTCCAGGATCACCGGCGCGTCGTCGGCCGTGGCGTCGCGACCGAGCAGCTTTCGGCCGATCAACTGGTTCATCGACAAATTGGCCTGATGCAGCCAGAAGCGGCGCACGCCGGCGCTGGCCAGGCCGTGCTCGGCCAGGTGCTTGTTGATGTGCTCGGCCGCCATCGGGCAGACTTCCTTGAAGACCTTGCGCCCTTCCTGGTAAAAGAGCTGGTCGCGGTCGTCCGGATCGCGGTCCTCGCTGCGCGACATGAAGCCGGCGTTGTTGCGGATGTTGTTGGAGAAGGTGGTCTGCAAGCGGGTGCCGACGACCTCGAAGGCGCCGGCCGGCGCGCCCTCCAGCCGCTCCAGCAGGACCGCCGTGCAGACATCGCCGAAGATGAAATGGCAATCGCGGTCTTTCCAGGCCAGATGCGGCGAGGTGATCTCCGGATCGACCACCAGAACGGCGCGCGCCGTGCCGGTCTTGATGGCATTGACCGCGATCTCGATGCCAAAGGTGGCCGACGAACAGGCCACGTTCATGTCGAAGCCAAAACCCTTGATGCCAAGCGCGGTCTGGATCTCGACCGCCATCGCCGGATAAGCGCGCTGCATGTTGGCCGAGGCACAAATGACGCCGTCAATGTCCGCGGGCTGCTTGCCGGCGCGCGCCAGCGCGTCGCGCGCGGCCGCCACGCCGATTTCGGCCATCATGGAGATCTCGGTATCGGGCCTGGCCCTAAAGCGCGGGCGCATGCGCTTGGGATCGAGCACGCCCGATTTTTCCATCACGTAGCGGCGTTTGATGCCCGAGGCCTTCTCGACGAACTCGACGCTGGACTGGGGGATGGGCGGGCGCGTGCCGGCCGCTATCTCAACCGCGTGGGCGGCGTTTTCCTGCTCTGCATAGCTGTTGAACGAGGCGACCAGTTCTTCGTTGGTAATGACGCAGGGTGGAATATAGAGTCCGGTGCTGCTGATGGCTACACGATGCATTGCGGTGGTCCTGAATATGTTCCGGGCTGGCGGGATCCAGCCAAGACCTGATTATCAACTGAGTTGATTATTGAAAATTCCGCCATTCGAGAGTCAGGTTCTCCTACTTTTGTAGGCAGGTGGCGCCGCAGTAGATGGCTCCGCGAATGTCACCCGCCCTTCGGGCTCCTTCTTTATTTGGCAAAACCCCAAGTCCGCGCCGCGCCATCCACTGCAGCGCCGTCTGCACGGGCATCGGTGGCTTGCGCATTTTGAATGCCAACGCGCCTTGCAAGATCAGGTTGGTGATGCGCTCAGTGCAGCGGCATAAAGGCGGAGGCCGAAGGCCGGGGGACAGTCGCGGAACTGAGTGCGTCGCCAGCCTGATCCACCAAGCATGCCTCATCGAATTTAGCTTCCCATCGTTTCGGAAAAGATCCTTAGGATCGGCCCTAGTCCTCTATCCACACCACCTGCTTGCCCTCGCGCTGCCACTCCTCGTAGCGCTGCGCAAACGCGTCTTCGATGCGGTTGCGCTTGACCTTCAGGGTGGGCGTGACAAAGCCGTTTTCCGGCGTCCAGGGGCTCGTGAGGACAACCAGGCAGCCGAGCCGCTCGTGCGCTTCGAGCCCGGCATTGATGGCCTGCAGATGCGCTTGCAGCGACTCGGTCAATGCCTGCCTGGCGGCGCTGTCGGCCGAGCGCGCGGCGGCTTCCTGTGACAACATGACCAGGCCCAGCGGTTGCGTCAAATTGGCGCCGGTGACCGCGCAGGCTTCCACGTCCGGGTGCAGGACCAGCAGGTCCTCGATCGGGGCCGGTGCGACGTACTTGCCCTTGCTGGTCTTGAAGATGTCCTTGACCCGGCCCGTGATGTGCAGGTAGCCGTCGGCATCGATGCTGCCCTTGTCTCCGGTGTGCAACCAGCCGTCAGCCGTCATGGCAGCCGCCGTCTGTTCGGGCTCGCGGTAGTAGGCCTTCATCAGCGCCGGGCTGCGCATCTGGATCTCGCCGTTGGCACCATCGACGCGCTGCTCGACGCCTTCGTAGGGAAGCCCCACGGTGCCGGTCTTCGCGGAACCGGGCAGGGTGGCGTGCGAGATCGCGCAGTTCTCGGTCATGCCATAGACCTCGATCAAATCGAGCCCGAGCCGGCGATACCATCGCAGCACCTCGGCCTGCATCGGCGCCGCGCCGCCGGCGGCGATCCGGCACTGATCGAGTCCCAGTCCCTTGAGTATCTTGCGCCGCACCAGACCGCCAATGAGCGGCAGCGCGAGCAGCACGCGAAGCTTTGCTTCGGGCATTTTTGCGTGAACGCCCTGCTGGAACTTGACCCACAGGCGCGGCACCGAGAAGAAGATGGTCGGCCGCGCGCGCTGCAGGTCCTGCACAAAAGTGTCGAGCGACTCGGCAAAGAAGACATGACCGCCAAAGCGCAGCGACGCCTGCTCGATCAGCATGCGCTCGGCCACATGCGCCAGCGGCAGGTAGGAAATATAGCGGTCAGCGCTGCTCATCGGCACGCGCCGCGTGGCGCTCGAGATTCCCCAGGCGATGGTGTTGAAGGTGTGCACCACGCCCTTGGGCTTGCCGGTCGTGCCCGAGGTGTAGATGATGGTGCAGACGCTCTCGCCGTCGGGCGTGGGTGACTGCGCCATCGGCTCGCTGGCGGCGACCAGTTGATCCCAATGCAGCGCCTTGAGCGGTGGCGCCAGCGGCAGGGCGATCAGCGGCAGGTCGCCGGCCAGGCCGGTGCGCAAATTGCCGGTCTCGTCCATCTTGCCGACAAAACAGGCGCGCGCATCGCTGTGCGCCATGATGTAGGCGAGCGCCTCGCCATTGAAAGTCGGATAGATCGGAACCGAGACATGGCCTGCCATCAGGATCGCCAGATCGGCCAGCATCCAGTGCGCGCTGTTCTTGCCGATGATGGCAACCCGGCTGCCGGCGGGCCAGCCCTGGGCCTGCAGCCAGTTTGCCATGCGGCGCACCTGGTCGCCGGCCTCGCGCCAGCTGATGTCCTTAACCGCGCCCGCGCCAATCGGCTGCGTCAGATAGACCTGGTCGGCGCGTTCGCGTTCCCAATGGTAAAAGCAGGGCAATGGCAGGTCGTCAGGCGACACGGCAATGGCATTTGGCATGGCTCTCTCACATCAGACAATCTTTCATTCTGATGCAAAGACGCCTGCTGGCAATGGTGTTGACCCTAGGTGACGCAGAAAATCAGGCTTCGCCGCCAAAGCGCTTGGTCAGGTTGTCGATGTACTGCTCGATCATCTTCTCGAACTCCGCCTCGACCACGGGAGCCACCACCATCTTCATCAGCCCCGGCAGGGGGATCGTCAGTTCGCCGTTGATCTGCAGCACGATCAGGGTCGATTTCTTCTTCTGGCTGATCTTCCAGTCGCCCGACACCAGCGCATTGCCTTGGCCCTTGACCGGTGTCCAGACCACGGTGCCCTTGGCCTTGTTGGCGACGTATTTCGAGGCGTAGATCGTTTGCAGATTGATCTGGGCGATGCCGATCTTGGCCATCTCCCAGCGGTAGACGCCATCGCCGAGGTCCACCAGCTTGTCGACCTTGGGGAAATGGCTGGCCGATGTCGGCACATCGGCAAGAACCTCAAACACCTCTGCGGCACTGGCTTTGACTTCGAACTCATAGCCAAGATCAATCGTTACGTTGATGGACATGGACACCTCGCTGGTTGCTGAATGGATTGTCGCCTCGGGAGCAAAGTATAGGTGGCATTTGAGGACCGCGGAAAAGCGCGCGGGCGCAGGCTAAACTTGCACTCTGGTTGACTCTATCGGACAGGAGAATATTGTTATGGCATCCGGAAAAATACTTGTGGCCCAGGGCGGCGGACCGACCGCGGTCATCAACCAGTCGCTGGTCGGTGTCGCCATGGAGGCGCGGCGCTTTACCTCGATCGAACGCATCTACGGCGCGCGCCACGGCGTGCGCGGCATCATCAACGAGGACTTTGTCGACCTGACGCAGGAGACGCACCACAACCTGGAACTGGTGGCCGGCACGCCCTCGTCGGCCCTGGGCTCGACGCGCGACAAGCCCGACCTGGCCTACTGCCGGGAAATATTCAAGGTCCTGCAGGCGCACGAGATCGAGCACTTTTTCTACATCGGCGGCAATGACTCCAGCGACACCGTCCGCATCGTGAGCGAGGAAGCTCAGAAGGCCGGCTACCCGCTGCGCAGCATTCACATTCCAAAGACAATCGACAACGACCTGGTCGGCAATGACCACACGCCGGGTTTCCCCTCGGCGGCCCGTTTTGTGGCGCAGGCTTTCGCCGGCGCCAACCTCGACAACGCGGCCCTGCCCGGCGTCTATGTCGGCGTCGTGATGGGTCGCCATGCCGGCTTCCTGACGGCTGCGGCGGCCCTGGGAAAGAAATTCCCCGACGATGGCCCGCACCTGATCTACATGCCGGAGCGGACCTTTGTGCTGGAGAATTTTCTGACCGACGTGAAACGCATCTACGAGCGCTACGGGCGCTGCGTGATCGCGGTATCGGAAGGCATCCACGATGCCAGCGGCGCGCCGATCGCGAGCCTGCTGGCCAAGGATCTGGAGCACGACGCGCACGGCAATGTGCAACTCTCGGGCAATGGCGCGCTGGCCGATCTGCTGTGCGAGGAGATCAAGACAAAGCTCAAGATCAAACGGGTGCGCGGCGACACCTTTGGCTATCTGCAGCGCTCGTTTATCGGATGCGTGTCGGATGTCGATCAGCGCGAGGCGCGCGA
>CAIMBE010000097.1 GCA_903839085.1 uncultured beta proteobacterium
GCGCGCCAGGCCTGCGCCCGGTCGAACGGATACCTGATTGGCGCCGCCGGGGAAATGCCCCAGGTGTTTGTGGAATTCTGATGAAATCAAATGAGCGGTCAAAGCCGGCGCTCCTGTACTTCGAAGATGAGCGCGAGAGCGCATCGAGGATCGCACTGGCGGGCGCGCTCGATCTGCGGCTGATCGAGCGGCATCGCTTTCCAGATGGCGAACTCAAGCTGCGCCTGCCACCCGGCTTGCCGGCGCAAGTCGCGATCCTGCGCACCTTGAACCAGCCGAACGAAAAACTGGTCGAGCTGCTGCTGGCGGCGCAGACCGCGCGTCAGTGCGGCGCGCAGCAGCTGACACTGGTGGCGCCCTACCTCGGCTACATGCGCCAGGACATCGCCTTTGAGCCGGGAGAAGCGGTCAGCCAGCGCGTGGTCGGGCATTTTCTTGCCAGCCTGTTCGATGCCGTCATCACGGTCGACCCGCATCTGCACCGGGTCGCCACCCTGCACGAGGCCGTGCCGGCGCGCAATACCATGGTGCTCAGCGCCGCGCCCCTGCTGTCCGACCTGCTGGCGGCGCGCCGCAGCCGTCCGCTGCTGGTCGGGCCGGACGAGGAATCGGCCCAGTGGGTGGCCCAGGCGGCCTCGCGTCACGGCTTTGACCACGTGGTCTGCCACAAGGTCCGCCATGGCGACCGCTCCGTGCAGATCGACCTCGCGCCGGCCGCCTTTGGCGGCCGCCAGGTGGTGGTGCTCGATGACGTGGCCAGCACCGGCAAGACCCTGGCGCGGGCGACCCAGCTCTTGTTGGCCGCTGGCGCGGCGTCGGTCGACGTCGCGGTGACGCACGCGCTGTTCGAGCCGGACGCGATCCCGATGCTGCGCGAGGCCGGCGTCAGCGAAATCTGGAGCACCGACTGCGTCAGCCACGACAGCAACGCCGTCAGCATGGCGCCCAGCATCGCGCAGGCATTGCTGCAAATTCATGCGGCCAGCGACGGCGACTACGCGGACTGACTCCCATCACCCGTTTCTTGATTATTGTCGCTGCGGCCGATCAAGCGGGCAACGCGGCTGTCGACATTCGCGCTCGCTTACGGAACAGGATGAACCCCCAACCAAGGCACCCGGCCGGGCTAGCCTTTCTTGCCCAGCCGCGATTCGGTCCCCTTGACCAGCCTGCCGATATTGGCGGCGTGGCGATAGACCAGCAACAGCGACATGATCGAGATCGACAACAGCACGCCCTTGTCCATGTACCAGCTTGCGCCCGCGCCAAAAACATAGAAGACCGGCGCCAGCAGCGCCGCCGCCAGGGAAGCCAGCGACGAGTAGCGGAAGAAGTACGCCATCAGGCCCCAGGTGACGGCGCTGGCGAGCCCGAGCATCCAGCTGATGCCAAGCAGCACACCGAGGGCGGTGGCGACACCCTTGCCGCCGACGAACCTGAAAAATACCGGGTACAGATGCCCGACAAAGGCCGCCAGTCCGACCAGCGCCATCGTCCCCTCCCCCATGCCATAGGGCTTTCCGAACCAGCCGACCAGCATCACCGGCAGCCAACCCTTGGCTGCGTCGAGCAGCAGCGTGACCACGGCCGCCGTCTTGTTGCCCGAGCGCAGCACATTGGTGGCGCCGGGGTTCTTGCTGCCAAAGGTGCGCGGGTCACTCAAACCCATGACGCGGCTGACAATGACGGCAAACGACAGCGATCCGGTCAGGTAACCCAGCAGCGCCGCCACCAGAGGGAAAAATGATTGCATCGATTCCAAGTGCTTCTCCTGCTGCCACAGACTGGGGCCAGAAGCTGACATTCTGCCAGCCTCCGGCTTGCGCTCGCAAGCCTTCAGTCAATCAGCGCGCACTGCACCGCCTTGGCCGCCAGCAGATCGACGCAGACCTGCGGCGCGATGCCGACCAGATAGCCGCGGCGCCCGCCGTTGATGAGAATCTTCGGCAACTCGAGAATCGACGCTTCGATGTAGACCGGCATCACCCGGCGCGTCGCAAACGGCGAGGTGCCGCCCACCAGATAGCCGCTGTGCCGGTTCGCAACCTCCGGCTGGCAGGGCTCGACCGATTTGGCGCCGGTCTGGCGCGCCAGGTTCTTGGTCGATACCTTGCGGTTGCCGTGCATCAGCACCACCAGAGGCTTGCCGTCCTGGTCCTGCATGATCAGGGTCTTGACCACCATGAATGGATCCAGCCCCAGCACCTCGGCGCTGTGCAGGGCGCCACCGTGCTCGAGATAGGGGTAGGCGTGCTCGCTGAACGCCACCTTGCGTGCCCTGAGCAGCTGCGTGGCGGGCGTTTCGCTGATGTGCTTTGCCATGGCAACGGTCTGTGCGGAGCGCGGCGATCCAGGCCGCTTCAGGCGCTTGAGGTGGGCGGCTCATCCGCCGCACGCGCCTGCGCCCGCTCCTGCTCCTGCAGACGCAGCACACGGCGCTGCACCTTGCCGGTGGTGGTCATCGGCAGCGCCTCAATGAACTCGATCTCCTTGGGATACTCGTAGGGCGCCAGCCTGGCCTTGACGTGCGCCTGCAACTGCGCCACCAGTCTGGCGTCGAATTCAGGATCGGCGCCGGCGCGGTAGTTGTTGGCCGCCACAAAATCGGGCGCCAGCACGACGTAGGCCTTGACCACGGCACCGCGCTCGCGGTCGGGCTTGGGCACCACCGCGGCGTTGGCGACCGCCGGGTGCTTGACCAGGCAGTTCTCGATCTCGCCGGGGCCGATGCGGTAACCCGCGGCCTTGAACACATCGTCGCTGCGGCCCTGGTACCAGAGATAACCATCGGCGTCGCGCGTCGCCAGATCGCCGGTGCGGCACCAGTCGGCGGTGAACTTGTCAAGCGTCGCGGCCGCGTTCTTCCAGTAACCGAGGAAGAAGATCGGGTCGCTCTGGCCGTGCACATCGAAGCGGTTCAAGGCCACATCGCCGGCGACACCCACCGCGCACTCCTGGCCGGCCTCGTCGATCACGGCCACCCGGTGGCCCGGATAGCCCTTGCCCATGCTGCCGGCCCGCGCCGGCCACTGGGCGGAACAATTGCCGACGATGTAGTTGATTTCGGTCTGGCCGAACATCTCGTTGACGATGACGCCAAGCTGCGCCTGGCAGTAGTCGAAGACGGCGTCGCCGACCGCCTCGCCAGCGCCCATGATGGCCTGTAATTTCAGCCCGAACTGCTGGCGCACGGTGCGCTCGGCGCTTCCCGGACAGGCCTTCATCATGGCCTTGAGCGCGGTCGGAAACAGGAAGGTGTGGGTGACGCCAAATTGCGCCATCAGCTGCAGTGCCATCTGCGGGTGAAAGCGCCCGTTGAAGCCAACGATCGGGCGCCCGAAGTAAAGCGTTGGCAACAGGGCGTCCATCAGGCCGCCGGTCCAGGCCCAGTCGGCCGGCGACCAGAACACCGCCTGCGTCTCGCGGTTGTCGCGGCCATTGAAGCCAAACCAGTTCTGGCTGCAGACAAAACCGGTGAGGTTGCCCAGCAGCGCCCGGTGCGGGATCAAGGCGCCTTTCGGGTTGCCGGTGGTACCGCTGGTGTAGATCAGAACCGCCGCCTCGCCGGCGTCGGTTTGGGCGGGCGTGAACTCGGCCGTTGCCGCGCCCAGTGCCGCGCCGTAGTCAAGGTCGGCGCGCGCTCGGGCGCCCGCGACGCCCAGCACGCTGCGCAGGTCCGGGCATGCGGGGCGGACCTCGAGCACGCTGTCGATCGAGCTTTCATCGCAGATCGCCAGCACCGCCTCGCCGTCGCGCAGCCGGAACTCAATCGCCTCGGGTCCGAACAGCATCGACAGCGGCATCGCCACCGCGCCCATCTGGAGCACCGCCATATAGGCCACGGCGGTCTCGAAGCGCTGCGGCATCACGATCGCCACGCGGTCGCCGCGCTGCACGCCGAGCCCGACCAGGACCGCGGACAGGCGGTTGGCCTGCTGCTGCAGCTCGAAATAGCTGAACGAGGCGCAGGCGCCGCTCGCATCGACGGCATGAATCGCCACCCTCTGCGCGGCAGCGGGCGACTCGGCCCAGCGCCTGCAGCAGACCTCGGCGATGTTGAACTGTTCGGGCACCAGCCAGCCAAAGCTGGCATGCAGGCGCGCATAGTTGTCCGCCATGGGCGCTTGCCGTTTGTCGCTGTTTTGACTGACGCTCACGATCTGCCTCCGTATCATGCTGCAAATGTACCAAGTCAAGAGAATTCCCCATAGCGAGTTTGTCCCTATACGCAGGCTCCCCTATCACGTTCAGGTGTGGGGCGCCCCGGCGCCCGATCGGGCGCCGCTGGTCATGCTGCACGGCTGGATGGACGTGGCCGCGAGCTACCAGTTTGTGGTCGACGCCCTCGGCCACGACCATTACGTGATCGCGCCCGACTGGCGCGGCTTTGGCCGCACGCCGTCCGGCGGCGCCGACAACTTCTGGTTTCCCGACTATCTGGCCGATCTGGATTTTCTGCTCGACCACTACGCGCCGGACGGCCAGGTCAACCTGGTCGGTCACAGCATGGGCGGCAACATCGCGATGCTGTACGGCGGCGCGCGGCCCGAGCGCATCCGCCGCCTGATCAACCTCGAGGGCTTTGGCATGCCCGCCACCACCCCGGACAAGGCGCCCGGCCGCTACGCGCGCTGGATGGACGAGCTCAAGCAGTTGCACCGCGGCGAGCTTGCGCTCAAGACCTACGACAGCCTGGCGGGGGTTGCGCGTCGCCTCATGAAGACCAACCCGCGCCTGGGCAGCGACAAGGCCAACTGGCTGGCGCAGCAATGGGCGCACGAAGCCGCACCCGGCCAGTGGCGCATCCAGGGCGACCCGGCGCACAAGATCTTCAACGCCCA
>CAIMBE010000098.1 GCA_903839085.1 uncultured beta proteobacterium
ATTTACCAGGGGGTGGCCCATGCCCTGCCCGCCACCAATGATCGTCGTCTGGTGGTTGACATTGGCGGGCGCTCCACCGAGCTGATTCTTGGGCAGGGACTGAAACCCAAATTGATGGAGTCGTACCGGGTTGGCAGCATCGCCTGGTCAGCGCGCTATTTTCCCGACAATCAGTTCTCGAAACACGCTTTTCAAATGGCAGAGATCGCTGCCAAGGCCTTGCTGGACGAAGCGCTCAATGCCTACCGACGCGAGGACTGGGACCTGGCCTACGGCTCAGCAGGGACGGTCGGCGCTGTGGGTGACGTGCTGGTGGCGGCCGGCTGGCCTGCAGGTGCAGTCGACCGTGCCGGCCTGGACTGGCTGCAGGACAAACTGATCAGCGCGCAAAGTGCTGACCGGATCCGACTGGTCGGCTTGAAAGAAGACCGGCGAACCATCATTGGTGGTGGCTTGAGTATCCTGCGCGCCGTTTTCGATCTGCTGCAGATCGATCAAATGCAGCTCGCCACCGGTGGGCTGCGCCACGGCGTTCTTTTTAACCTGGCCGGTAACAGCTCCGATCAATCAGATGTTCGTCCCCGATCGGTGCAACGGTTGGCAAATAAATTCGGAACCGACCTGGAGCACGGCTTGCGGGTCAGCAAGGTGGCTTTGCACATGTTTGCCCAACTGCAGTCCAATCAGAAGCCATCAGTCCTTAAGAATGAACGCCCTGCGCGCAAACTGGGTTGGGCTGCGCAACTGCACGAAATCGGCAGCCGCATCTCGCACGCCGACTATCACAAGCACGGTGCCTATATTCTGGATAATTCGGATGCCATGGGATTCACGCTGTCGGAACTGCACCGCCTGAGCTTGCTGGTGTTGGGCCACCGCGGCAAGCTGCGCAAGCTCGACATCGACTTTGAAGATGAAGTGTTCATGGAACAACTGCTGGCGCTACGGCTGGCGGTGATCCTGTGCCATGCCCGGCGCGACCCCGATTTAGGTGGCCTGCAGTTGTCACGCCCGGCCGACAGCGACAAAACTTTTACCCTCAGTTGCCGACCCAAATGGGCACTGAGCTACCCGCAATCTGCCCATTTGCTGCGCGAAGAGGTGCTGGCGTGGCAAAAAACCCCCTGGACTCTAGCAGTCGAGGTTTGCTGAAATCCATCGGCCTTGCGGCAGCCAGCCAGTATCAAGTGACATTGCATTTTAAACGGTATAAACTATATACCTCGTTAACTTTAGGGTGATTCATCATGGTTACAGCAAGAAGAAATGCCGCAGCGAGCAGGCCAGTCAAAGCAGCACCAGCCGCACCAGTGAAGGTGGCTGCGAAGAAAACAGGCATAACAGCAGCCCCGGCAAAGCCGGTGACGGCACCTCCGGTTAAGCCGAAAGCGGTCAAACCGGCAAAGGAAAAGAAGCCAAAACTGGTGCGTGACAGCTTCACCATCCCGAAGGCAGAATACAGCGTGATCGACGAACTCAAGCAGCGCGCCGGCAAACTCGGCAGTCCAGTCAAGAAGAGCGAACTGCTGCGCGCCGGCATCAAGGCCCTGGCAGCGATGGCCGACAGCGCGTTTGTGGCAGCCTTGAAAGCCGTACCAGCCGTCAAGACCGGACGCCCCCCAGCCAAGTGAATTAACCCGACAGCAAGCTGTTTGATATCAGATCGACGTTCCGCCCAAGGTCCTCCAGGCTTTTAGCGCCCGCAACAGGGGGCGCTTCTTAGTCTGATGATCCTGCATGCGGCGCAGAATGTCGTCGAGCGTGCGCATCGCCTCGGTAATGTGCGGACCCTTGTTCAGCATCACGCATTCAGCGCGTTCTCCCATTGCTGCGTCGGTGATTTCAGCGCGCGAAGGCAATCCGGTCTTGGCCAGTGTCTCCAATACCTGGGTCGCCCAGATCACCGGCATGTGCGTGGCCTCGGCCGCCCAGAGAATCTCTTCCTGGACTTCGGCCAACCGTTCATAGCCGCACTCCACTGCCAAATCGCCGCGCGCGATCATGATGCCTGCGCTCTTGCTGGCCATGGCAGAAAACAGCAACTCAGGGAGATTTTCAAACGCGCGACGCGTCTCGATCTTGAGCACGATGCCAAGGTCGTGCTTGCCGAGCTCCTGCAGGCGCTCGCGCAAAGCCTGCACATCGGATGCCTGTTGCACGAAAGACAGGCCCACCATATCGGCAAGCTGCGCCACGACCGCCAGATCCTCGATGTCTTTCTCGGTCAGCGCCGGCAGGCGGAGCTGACTGTCGGGCAGGTTGATGCCCTTGTCGCCCGCGAGCTTTTCTCCGCTGTCCCGTGCGTGCGTGATCTGGACTTCCAGCCACGCCGGTTCGACGCGCTTGATCACGCCACCAATGCGTCCGTCATCGAACCATATGCGTTCGCCGACGCAGACCTGCGCAAAGACCTCGGGCAAGGTGCAGGCCACCGTCGGCATGGGACGCAGCGCCCTTCCCCTGGCCTTGCGGGGCAGTGCATCGACCATCGGACCGGTCAGGCGCAGAGAGCCACCGCGCTCCAGATGCAGCAAGCCGTCTTTGCAAGGCAAGTCGGCCACACAGGTCACGGCATGCTCGACTCCAGAGCGACAAAGCTTGAGCTTCGTCTGCGGCACCAGGTAGGCCGTCTGGACGCACTCTGCCAGAAAACCGGCTTCGTCCTGCTGCACCAGCCGCAGATGACGTTCGGCGTCGCGGGCGTCCGTGAACTCGATCCGATCACCGAGTTGCAGTTGCGCCAGCCACTGCGCTTCAACCCCGACGTGTTCGGTGGCGCCCGTCACCGGCACACAGGTGCCAGCCGCCCGGATGCCGACGCACGCAGGAGACAGCACGCGCCCCACATCGTCACGCTCGGGTCTGAGCTTGAGTACCGCTGTGTCCGACGGAATGTGGCCAGTGCGCAGCTTCGGCCCGCCCAGGTCCATCAGAATCCGGACCGGTCGGTCCATGGTCTTGGCCGCCCGACGAACGTGCGCCGCCATCGCCTTCCACGCAGGTGGCCCGTCATGCGCACAATTGATCCGCGCTATGTCCATGCCGGATACGACCAGGCGTTTGACCAGTCCGAAATCCTTGGCCGCTTCTGAAGGCAGAGTGACCATGATGCGAACGACCCGGTCCGCTGGCACCGTTCCAAGCAGTTCGGCGGTATGCCGCTCAAGCAGTTTTCGACTGCTCTTGATACCGACCGGCTCGTCGCTGGAATGAGGCTCCCACGGCTGCCCGGTCAGGCGGTGCAGGATGCCCAGTACCTTGTCAAGATTCGCCAGGACGTGCGACTCGGCTCTGCCAAGCGACGACAGTCCGACCCTGGACAGCCACTCCTGCAGATCGCGCCTATCATGGCGTCGCAAGGCCAGGTAATGCACGAGGTTGCGCGCACTGGTTCTGTAGGTCGGATCGACGCTCTGTAGATGTGTGGCAAGGCCAGCTTCACTGGCCAGCATGCTTTGGCGCAGCGTCCACAACTGCTCGATGATGCCCTTGCATTCGGCCTCATCCCAGGTGTCAACGACTGGGCGTTGTCTGGGGGTTTTCATTTCTTCGCGTCCAGGTTGTACCGGTCTGAGCCTGCCATTCGAACAGTGTAGATCGCTCCGCAGACGCTGTGTAGCATCTTCGACTTTACGTTTGCAAGCGCCATACTGTCTCACAAGAATGTGTCATTTCGATGACACACTAATTTCGCGTCAGATAGTTGCTCCAAATCAACGACCGGCGACATATCACCCTGTTCACACCTCAGGGAATGGTTGATACTTCCCTGCTCGTTTAGGAAAGCAAGATGCCAAGAAACTTGGATAACATAAGACGACTGTTCTCAAAGCTACAACTCCGGTATGGAGATGATGACGAGTTGGTCATGCAAGTGAGAGAGGAACTTGAGGCGCGGGAAGCCTTGGATAGGGAACGTGAGCCGTGGTCGGTCTCGTACCGGGACTTCATCAAATGCGCCGCCTGTGAATCGGTCGACACGAAAGACGGACTTCGTGCCATCATTGAACCAATGGATTGATGAAAACGGCTCCCGGAATTCAAAGCTGGCAGGAAGTAGAACTCAAACTGGCTCTGCCGGGCGCAGATCCGTCGGCACTGGCCCAGCGGCTGGCCCAAATTCCCGTTATGGCAAAGTGCAAGAGCACACATTTGCACCTGCACAACATCTATTTCGACACACCCGATTCTGCGTTGCGGCAACAGCGGGTTGCGCTGAGATTGCGGCGTCTGGGTGATACTGGAAAGCCGAAGTGGCTGCAGACGCTCAAGGTCGCCGGTCGGTCCGACTCGGCGCTGAGCCAGCGTGGTGAATGGGAGACCCCGGTACGAAGCGCGAGGTTGTCGCTGAAGGGATTGCAGGGTACGCTGTGGACAGACCTGGATACCGACGGCAAACTGTTCCGGGCCTTGGCGCCGGTCTTTGAAACCAGTTTCGAGCGCACCGTCTGGTTGCTGCGTCGGACGGGTGGTGGCGTGGTCGAAGTGGCGCTCGACATCGGGCAGATCGTTCATGGCGAGCGATCCACCCCGATTTGCGAACTCGAGCTTGAACTCAAAGCCGGACCCGTTGCCGCGCTTTTTGAAGTTGCAAACAAGATCGCCACCCGCATTGCCGTTCTTCCCGCATCTGCCAGTAAAGCTGAGCGCGGCTACGCGTTGATGCAAGAAGCCATTCACACAGCATTGCGCGCCCGCCCCCAGCGTTTGTCTGCCGAACTGACGAGCGCCGAGATGGCGCAGCGCGTCATGCAGGAAATGTTTTCTCAATTTACCTGCAACTTGAACACACTGTTGGCCTCGGACGACCCGGGGGTGGTGCATCAGGCCCGCGTTGGCTGGCGGCGATTCCTGAGCGCGAGGCGTCTGTTTGCGCCGCTGCTGGCGCCCCAGCCCACGCCATCCTGGCAAGCGCTGCGAGCACTGCTGACGAGTCTGGGCAGGCTCCGTGATCTGGACGTAGCCCGAATCGAAACCCTGCCGGCCCTTGCCGATGCCTACATTGCAGCAGAGCCGCAACGCGACGAGCTTTGGCAGACCATGACCCTGGCCCTGCTACAAGCTGCCAATCTGCAACGAAAGGCGGTGCGCTACGCATTGCAGGATCGCGCAGTCGGCGCTTGCCTGCTGGCGCTAGCCCAATGGCTCGAGAACTTGACTGAGTCGAATGCTGCAGAAAGTGCCGCGCCCCAACCGAAAGGTTCTCTACGCCATTGGACACAGGATCGAATTAGGCGACTGCATGAGCAGTTGAAGCTGGCCGGCAAGAACGCAGAGAGCCCCGGGCAGCAGCATCGCGTCCGCATTCTCGCGAAGAGAATGCGCTACAACCTGGAGGCCCTCGAAAGTCTGCTTCCCAGGAAACAGGCACTGCGCTGGCAGCGACAGGCCAGCACCCTGCAAAGCAGGCTAGGGGAAGTTCGCGATGCGACGCAGGCGGCCGCTTTGGTGGCCGAACTGGAGCTTGATCGTGGCCTGGCTGAGTTCCTGCGCGGACTGGCGCTTGGGCAAAATCTAAAGCACCTCGGGTGACTGCACTGCCACAACAAAGGTTTGCGAGCGCTCCGCATGCTCACGGTTGCGCAGCCACCAGACGGCGCCCTTCTTCACGGCGCACTCGTTGACACTCAGACCAATCAGTTGCGAAATCGTCTGTCCCAGGGTCGGTTGGTGCCCGACCACCAGAACCGTGCCTTTGGCGTTAGGCCATTGCGCCAGTTCAAGCAACTGCGCCACACTGCAGCCTGGCGCGAGTTCCGCCTTGACCTTGTATTTGCGGCCGAGCGCCCGCACCGTTTGATCACTGCGCCGCGCCGGGCTCACCAGAATTCGAGCCGTGTCGGGTATTTGGCGGTCCAGCCATTTGGCCATGCGCGCGGCCTGCTTCTCGCCACGCGAGGTCAGGGTGCGCGCCATGTCGTCACAGCCCTCAACCCAATCCTGTGCTTCTGCGTGGCGCCACAAGACCAGATCCATCTCAGTCACGCCCCGCGTCGTCTGGTCCGTTATAACGCCCCATCAGAGCGACTTGTGCACCATGCGCCGCTCGCCGTCCGACCGGTCTGAACCGGGCGTAACTGCCATCGGCCATCAGATCCCAGGCATCGACGCCGTCGTGCAGATAAGCTACCAGATCTTCGTCGATGATGCGCTGGCGCAGCACCGGGTCGGTTACGGGCCAGGCCAGTTCAACCCGGCGCATCATGTTGCGGTTCATCCAGTCTGCGCTGGAAAGATAGAGTTCTTCCTGGCCATTGCGGCGAAAATAGAACACGCGCGAATGTTCCAGGAAGCGCCCGATGATGGAGCGAACACGGATGTTGTCCGTCAAACCCGGCAACTGCGCCGGCAGCATGCAGGCGCCGCGCACGATCAGGTCAATCTTGACACCCATCTGCCCGGCCCGGATCAAGGTGTGAATGATATTCTCGTCGGTCAAGGCATTCATCTTCGCGACAATTCTGGCTTCGCCCCCGGTCGTGGCGGCCTGAGCCAGAGCGTTGATTTTCTCGAGCAGCTTCGAGTGCAGGTAAAAAGGTGCCAGCAGGACCCGGTTCAGCTTTGGCAAGCGGCTGTGACTGGCCAGATGAACAAAGATATTTTCCAGATCTGCCGTCAGCAGCGGATCAGCGGTGAGGTGACTCCAGTCGGTGTACAGGCGCGCAGTTCGCGGGTTGTAATTGCCGGTGGACAGGTGCGCGTAGCGTTTGAGCTGCTTGCCTTCGCGGCGCGTGATGAGCATCATTTTGGCGTGCGTTTTGAGGCCGACAACGCCGTACAAGACCTGCGCCCCGATCGACTCCAGCATCTCGGACCAGTTGATGTTGGCCTCTTCGTCAAATCGAGCTTTCAATTCCACCACTACCGTGACTTCCTTTCCGCGCCGAACTGCCTCACGCAGCAAATCCATCAACTCTGAGTCGCTGCCGGTGCGGTAGATGGTCTGCTTGATGGCGAGCACCTGCGGGTCGTTGACGGCTTCGCGCAGGAAACCCAGCACGGCATCAAAACTTTCGAATGGCTGATGCAACACGACATCGCCCGTTTTCAACTTTTCGAAGAAAGACGCGCCCGGTGACAGTTGTGTCGGGTAACAGGATTGGTAGGTTGGAAAGCAGAGTTTGGGCGCATTCACCAGGTCGATCAACTGCGTCAAGCGCACCAGATTGACGGGGCCAGGCACGCGGTACAAGGCGCCTTCCGGCAGTTCGAACTGCGTGAGCAAGAAATCTGAAAGATAGACCGAACAGCCGGCCGACACTTCCAGACGCACTGCCTGTCCGAAGTGGCGGTGCTGCAAACCATGGCGCAATGCGGTGCGAAGATTCTTGACATCCTCCTCGTCAACTGCCAGGTCGGAGTGACGTGTCACGCGGAATTGCGAAAACTGACCGACATCGCGACCCGGAAACAGCTCCGCCAGGTTGCCACGAATCACGCTCGAGAGCGATACAAAGTAGTTGCGATGCCCGGAGACTTTTTCGGGCAAGAGAATCATGCGCGGCAAAACCCTAGGCACCTTCACAATGGCAATATCGTTTTCGCGACCAAAGGCATCGCGTCCTCCCAGGCGCACAATGAAATTGAGCGACTTGTTGGCAACTTCAGGAAACGGATGCGACGGGTCCAGGCCCACTGGGAGCAGCAGGGGTTTGACTTCTCGCTCGAAATACTGCCTGACCCATCGCCGCTGGGCCGCATTGCGTTCACCATGGGACACAATCTTGATGCCCTGCGCTTCAAGTGCTGGCATCAGGTCATCGTTGTACAAGGCATACTGGCGCCTCACCAGTGCATGTGCCGTTTGCGACAGGCGATTGAACGAAGCGACCGAGAACAAACCTTTTTCGTCCTTGCGCTGGCAAGCCACCAGATGGGGCTCGGCCCGGACCTCAAAAAACTCGTCCAGATTGGAAGACACGATGCACAGGTAGCGCAATCTCTCCAGCAAGGGAACGTCCTTGCGATGCGCCCAGTCGAAGACGCGCTCATTGAACGCCAGAATGCTCTGATCCCGATCCAGCAGTGCCACATCGGATGAAGTTGTTGCCATTTTCGACTGCCGAGAATACGAAGACATACCGACTTGAGCCCGTCTATTTCAAATATACGACCGATTATTGAAAAGGTAAATGACAACCTTGTGACAATAACTCCAGGCTTCCATCGAAGCGCTCGTTCGGTCACCGCAGAGAATCACCGGCCAATCAAGCCCATCGACACATTCGCCGGCAATTGCAAGAACGTCAAGGTGTGCTCTGAAACTGATGTGCCTGCAACGCGGCGCGCAGTTGAGGCAGCGCCGAGCGCATGGCCACGCGACCTGCCTCGATGGAGCGCCGACGCGCGGCAAAATCGGAACTCGCCACACCCGCCAGCAAGGGCCGCACCACGACATCGGCATCGCGCAACTCGAAGTTGTTGATGCTCTTGCCCATGATGGAAAAAGTCTGCAGCAGGATTTGCAGGGTGTCGTTGGCGGCATTGCCCTCGGGGGCGTCCGAAATATCAACGGCAATGATCAGTTCGGCCCCCATCTGGCGCGCATAGCGCACCGGCACCGGCGACACCAGTCCGCCATCGACATAATCGCGTCCGGAAATTCTCACGGGCTGAAACAGGGCCGGCACGGCACTCGACGCACGCACGGCGGTGGCGGTGTCGCCGCGCTGAAACAACATGCCCTGGCCACTGTTGAGATCGGTCGCCACAATGCCCAGCGGCAAGGCCATGGCTTCGATCACTCGCCCGTTGACCTGCGCGCTGACATAGCGCGCCAAGGCCTCGCCACGCAGCATGCCGCGGCTGAAGATGGGCAGCGTCCAGTCGGCAAAAGTGGCTTCTTCCATGACTTCGGCGACATGCTGCAACTGCACACCGGTCTTGCCACTGGCATACAGCGCCGCAACCAGACTGCCCGCCGAGGTGCCGACCACCAGACTGGGTCGAATGCCGGCTTCTTCGAGCACCTGGATCACGCCGATATGGGCAAAGCCGCGGGCAGCGCCGCCGCCCAGGGCCAGGCCGATGCGGGGTGGCTTCTTTGGAATCGGTTGAATCGGTGGCGGCGGCTCCGCAACCGGGGGCGGCACGGGTGCCACGGCACAGGCCGTGAGCAACAGGGTCAGCAGCCATGCTGAACAGGCCGCAAGCGCGCGGCCAACGCAGCGCCCTGCTTTCAAATCAGGCCTGACCGGCCGAGACCTCTTGCGGCTCGGGCTTGCCCTTGCCCTCTTTCTTGGGCAGCGGCTGAATATCGAGCAGGACTTCGGCCTTGCTCTCATCCTGATCATCGATATCAACCGTGAGCCGGCCGCCATCAATGAGGCGTCCAAACAGCAGTTCGTCGGCCAGCGCGCGGCGGATCGTGTCCTGAATCAGGCGCTGCATCGGTCGCGCACCCATGAGGGGATCGAAACCCTTCTTGGCCAGGTGCTTGCGCAGTTTGTCGGTGAAGGTGACGTCCACTTTCTTGTCCGCCAGCTGGGCTTCAAGCTGCAGCAGAAACTTGTCGACCACCCGCATGATGACGACCTCGTCGAGTGCCTTGAAACTGACGACGGCGTCGAGCCGATTGCGGAACTCGGGCGTGAACAGGCGCTTGATGTCGGCCATTTCGTCGCCGGCCTCGCGTATGTTGGTGAAGCCCATGACGGTCTTGTTGATCGCCTCGGCACCCGCATTGGTCGTCATGATGATGATGACGTTGCGGAAGTCAGCCTTGCGCCCGTTGTTGTCGGTCAGAGTGCCATGATCCATCACCTGCAGCAGGACATTGAAGATGTCGGGATGTGCCTTCTCGACTTCATCGAGCAGCAGGACGCAGTGCGGCTTCTTGGTGACAGCCTCGGTCAGCAAGCCGCCCTGGTCGAAACCGACATAGCCGGGCGGCGCGCCTATGAGGCGGCTGACGGCGTGGCGTTCCATGTACTCGCTCATGTCAAAGCGGATCAGCTCAATGCCCATGATGTAGGCCAGTTGCTTGGCCGCTTCGGTCTTGCCGACGCCGGTCGGACCGCTGAACAGGAAGGAGCCGATCGGCTTGTCGCCCTTGCCCAGGCCCGAGCGCGCCATTTTCACGGCCGAGGCCAGCATGTCGATCGCCTTGTCCTGCCCGAAAACGACATTTTTCAGGTCGCGCTCGAGCGTCTTGAGCTTGCCGCGATCGTCATTTGACACATTGGCCGGCGGAATACGGGCAATCTTGGCCACAATTTCCTCGACCTCGGACTTGCTGATGATCTTCTTGCGCTTGGACGGCGGCAGAATGCGCTGCGCCGCGCCGGCCTCGTCGATCACATCGATGGCCTTGTCGGGCAGGTGGCGATCGTTGATGTACTTGGCGCTCAGTTCCGCCGCCGCCTGCAGTGCCGCCACGGCGTACTTGACGCTGTGATGCTCTTCAAAGCGGGACTTGAGCCCCTTGAGGATCTCGACCGTTTGCTCGATCGTCGGCTCGACCACATCGACCTTCTGAAAACGACGCGACAGCGCGGCGTCCTTCTCGAAAATCCCGCGGTACTCGGTAAAGGTCGTGGCGCCGATGCACTTGAGCGTGCCCGAGCTCAGACCGGGTTTGAGCAGATTGGACGCGTCCAGGGTGCCGCCCGAGGCAGCGCCGGCTCCGATCAGGGTATGGATTTCGTCGATGAAAAGAACCGCATTGGGCTTGTCCTTCAGGGACTTCAGGACGCCCTTGAGCCGCTGCTCGAAATCGCCGCGGTACTTGGTACCGGCAAGCAAGGCGCCCATATCGAGCGAGTAGACCGTGGCCTCGCCAAGAATCTCCGGCACTTCCTTCTGCGTGATGCGCCAGGCCAGGCCCTCTGCAATGGCGGTCTTGCCCACGCCCGCCTCGCCAACCAGCAAGGGGTTGTTCTTGCGGCGCCGGCACAAAATCTGGATAACACGCTCGACCTCGTACTCACGCCCGATCAGGGGATCGATCTTGCCGTCCCGTGCGAGCTGATTGAGGTTCTGCGTGTACTGCTCCAGCGGCGACTGCTTTTCGTTCTTTTCGCCCGCCGTCTCTTCGCTCTCAGCCGGGCTTTCGCTGGACTTGGGGCTCTCGGTCGGATCATTCTTCTTGATTCCGTGGGCGATGAAGTTGACCACGTCAAGCCGTGTCACGCCCTGCTGATGCAGGTAATACACCGCATGCGAATCCTTTTCGCCAAAGATCGCCACCAGCACATTGGCGCCGGTGACCTCCTTCTTGCCGCTTCCGGTTGACTGCACATGCATGATGGCGCGCTGAATCACGCGCTGAAATCCCAGGGTCGGCTGCGTGTCCACGTCATCCATGCCCGCGACCTGCGGGGTGTTGTCCTTGATGAAGTTCGCCAGCGATTTGCGCAAGTCATCGATGTTGGCGGAGCAGGCGCGCAGCACTTCAGCCGCGCTCGGGTTGTCCAGCAGCGCGAGCAGCAGGTGCTCGACCGTGATGAACTCATGACGCTGCTGACGCGCCTCGACAAACGCCATGTGAAGGCTGACTTCCAATTCCTGGGCAATCATGTGATTTCCTTTTTCGCCATGCTTCAATCTCTAACTGTAATCCGATTTCAATAACAATTCTGCGCGCCTGTCTTAGTCCACCGGCTCACTGACACACTGCAGCGGATGCCCGGCCTTGGCCGCAGCATCAAGAACCTGGTCCACCTTGGTGGCCGCCACATCCTTGGAATAGACGCCGCAAACACCCTTGCCGTCCAGATGGATCTTGAGCATGATTTGCGTCGCCTGCTCCCGATCCTTGCCAAAAAACTCCTGGATCACCACCACCACAAATTCCATCGGCGTGTAGTCGTCATTGAGCATGACAACCTGGTACATCTGGGGCGGCTTGACCTTTTGGGTCCGCCTTTCAAGCACGACCGAGCCCCCATCATCCGGGACCGGCAGACGCGTTGGCTTGACCGGGGAATCTGCAGGAATTTTGCTCGGCATGCTTTCATTCTATCGATCACAGCAAAGCGCTGCAGGGCCATCCGGAATTGATGTCATTTTCCCCGGATTCAAGCGCCAGAAACAAAAAACCGCGCAAGTCTGGCGACCTGTGCGGTTCAGGGGCTGGCGAGGTGCACGCCCGCCGCGGTGGCCGCGCCGGGACTACATGTTGTCTATCATGACCTGGCCGAAGCCGGAACAACTGACCTGGGTCGCGCCGTCCATCAGGCGCGCAAAGTCATAGGTGACCTTCTTGCTGGCAATCGATTTTTTCATCGAACTGATGATCAGATCGGCCGCTTCCACCCAGCCCATGTGGCGCAACATCATCTCGGCGGAAAGAATCTCGGAACCGGGGTTCACGTAGTCTTTGCCCGCATACTTGGGCGCAGTGCCGTGGGTCGCCTCGAAACAGGCAACCGAGTCGGACAAATTGGCGCCCGGCGCAATGCCGATGCCGCCGACCTGTGCCGCAAGGGCGTCGGATACGTAGTCACCGTTCAGATTCAGCGTTGCGATCACGCTGTACTCAGCCGGGCGCAGCAGAATCTGCTGCAGGAAGGCATCAGCGATGCTGTCCTTGACCACAATTTCATTGCCGGTCTTCGGGTTCTTGAATTTGCACCACGGTCCGCCATCAATCAACTGGGCGCCAAACTCCTTTTGTGCCAGGCCGTAAGCCCAGTCACGGAAACCGCCTTCGGTGTACTTCATGATATTGCCCTTGTGGACAATGGTCACGCTCGGCTTGTCATTGTCAACCGCGTACTGCAGTGCCTTTCGCACCAGGCGCTCGGTGCCTTCGCGCGAAACGGGCTTGATACCAATCCCCGACGTGTTGGGGAAGCGGATCTTTGTGACACCCATTTCCTTTTGCAGGAAATTGATCAGTTTCTTTGCCTTGTCGGATTCCGCTTCAAACTCGATGCCGGCGTAGATATCTTCCGAATTTTCACGGAATATCACCATATTGGTCTTTTGCGGCTCCTTGACCGGACTCGGGACACCGTCAAAGTACTGGATCGGCCGCAGACAAACGTACAAATCAAGTTCCTGGCGCAAGGCCACATTCAAGGATCGAATCCCGCCCCCGACCGGCGTCGTCAGCGGACCCTTGACTGAAACAACATAGTCGCGCAATGCCTGCAGGGTCTCCTCAGGCAGCCAGACGTCGGGGCCATAGACTTTGGTGGACTTTTCGCCTGCGTAAACTTCCATCCAATGAATCTGTTTCTTGCCACCATAAGCTTTGGCGACGGCCGCATCAACCACCTTGAGCATCACCGGGGTGATGTCGAAACCTGTGCCATCGCCCTCAATAAAGGGAATTACCGGCTGATCGGGCACGTTCAGTGACAGGTCCGGGTTAACGGTGATTTTTTGGCCTTTTGAAGGCACCTTGATATGCTTGTACATGCGATTTCTCCGTCGACGTGTCGAATTTGGGTATTCTTGAGGCCCAAACCCGACAAAAACCCGGTTTCGGGCGGGTCTGATGGCACTTTTTAATTCTAGTCCCAAAAAATTACCGATTTCTGTCAACCGCCAGCAAACCGGCGCCGTTACGGACAGACCTTCCAAAGCGTGGGAGGAAATTTTTGAAATAACGTTATCTCAAGGAACTTGGAAATGAACAAACTTCTCGCCGCTTTGGTTGCTGGTCTTTTCGCCGCTGGCGCCTATGCCCAAACCCCCGCCCCTGCCGCTGCACCCGCTAAGGCTGCCGCTCCGGCTGCTGCTGCCGCTCCGGCTGCTGCACCCGCTAAGGCTGCCGCTCCGGCTGCCGCTGCCGCTCCGGCTGCTGCTGCTCCTGCCGCCAAGACCGACGCGAAAGCTGACGCCAAGGCTGCCAAGAAGGCCGCCGCTGCTGAAAAGGCTGCTGCCAAGAAGGCCGCCGCTGCTGAAAAGGCTGCCGCCAAGAAGGCCGCTGCCGGTGACAAGGCTCCCGCCAAGAAGGCTGCCGCTTCTGCCACGAAGTAATCGGCAATTTGGAAGCGTCGCTTCCAAATCTGATAAGAATGCCCGCTCAAGCGGGCATTTTTTCGCCTGATTCAAGTTGACGGACGTGATCCATGTCCCGAATGCAGCAGAATTGAGCCATGAAAATAAAAGCCATCAGCCTCATCGCCGGGGTCCTCGCACTGGGCCAGGTCGCGTTGGCCCAGAACGCGGCCCAAACTGATCTACCCCGCATCAAGATCTCGGCTGGCATGCATCTGATTGACGCGCAAATCGCTGCAACCGCTCAGCAGCGCGCTACCGGCCTCATGTTCCGAAAAGACATGCCCCCGTCTGAAGGCATGCTGTTCGTCTTCGAACAAGCCAGTGAACAGTGCTTCTGGATGAAAAATACCCTGCTGCCCCTGACCGCCGCCTTTGTCGGCGACGATGGCACCATCGTCAATCTGGTCGACATGAAGCCACAAACCACCGTCTCTCACTGCTCAACCCGGCCCGTGCGTTATGTGCTCGAAATGAACCAGGGCTGGTTCGGCAGGAAAGGCATCAAGGCGGGCTTCAAACTCGGCGGCACGCCTTTTCAGAACAAATAACGGGGCTGCCGCTCAAGCGAAGTTGGCTTGCGCAAAACCCCAGTTGACCAGTTTGTCCAGAAACGTTTCAACATACTTCGGACGCATGTTGCGGTAGTCGATGTAATAGGCATGCTCCCACACATCGACCGTCAGCAGGGCTTTGTCGGCGGTTGTCAGTGGCGTTCCGGCAGCGCCCATGTTGACAATATCAACCGAACCGTCGGCCTTCTTCACAAGCCAGGTCCAGCCGGAACCGAAGTTGCCGACTGCCGACTTGACGAAGGCTTCCTTGAACGCCGCGTACGAGCCCCACTTGGTATTGATTGCCGCCGCCAGAGCACCTGAGGGCTCGCCACCCCCGTTGGGCTTCATGCAGTTCCAGAAGAAGGTGTGATTCCAGATCTGGGCCGCGTTGTTGTAGATGCCACCGCTGGCCTTCTTGATGATGTCCTCGAGCACCATGTTCTCGAAATCAGTCCCTTTTTGCAGGTTGTTAAGGTTCACCACATAGGCGTTGTGATGCTTGCCATGGTGATATTCCAGCGTTTCCCTGGAGTAGTTCGGAGCCAGCGCATCGATTGCATATGGCAGAGCGGGTAGGGTATGTTCCATGAAATCCTCGTCAGTTGGTGGTTTGCGTAGCGCGATTGTAGAAACATTACTCAATTTGAGTCGGTCACCGTCAAATCAAGCCTGCCATCAGCAAGGGTGGCATGCAGCGCCTGGCCGGCGCGGGTCTGGCGCGCACTGGTGATGGTCTTCCCGTCGCTGCTGGTGAGCCACGCGTAGCCCCGCTGCAAGACCAAGGTCGGGTCCAGCAAACCCAGACGCAGCGACGCCCGTTGCAGATCCTGTTGCCGCTTTTTCAGAAGGTCGAGCGTAAAAAACTGCAGTCGCTGCGCGCTGGAAGCCAATTGCTGGCGCTGCTGCGCCACCCGAGCCGATGGCCGCCCAATGCGGGACGAGATCAAGTCCAGTCGCTGGCTTTGCTGATCGATCCGCCGTTGGGTTGCCATTTGCATGCGGCGCCGCAGATCCTCCAGGGTTGCCAGCCAGGCCAGGCGCGGCTGGGCTACCAGTTCCGCTGCAGCCGTCGGGGTCGGGGCCCGCAAGTCGGCGACAAAATCAGCGATCGTGAAGTCGGTCTCATGCCCGACGCCGCAGACAATCGGCACCGGGCTCTGCGCCATTGTGCAAGCCAGTTGCTCGTCATTGAAAGCCCACAGGTCCTCTGCCGCGCCACCGCCGCGCACCAGCAGGATGACATCAATGACCGGTTCGGCCAGGACCACCGCTGCGCCCTTGCGCTTGCCCGAATCGCCCGCCGCGCCAGCACCTCCCTGAGCGAGCAGGTACAGGCTCGACAGCGCCTGGCACAACTCCTGTGGTGCCGTGCCACCCTGAACCGACGCCGGAGCCAGCAGCACCGGGATGTGCGGCACGCGCCGCTGCAAAGCGGTCATTACATCGTGCAGGGCGGCGGCGCCAAGCGAGGTCACCACGCCAATGCCGCGTGGCATGACGGGCAGCGCCCGTTTTCTGCCGGCGTCAAAGAGACCTTGGGCCTCCAGTTTGTTCTTGAGCCTTACAAACTGCTCGAACAAGGCCCCCTGCCCCGCCTGGCGCATGCTTTCCACAACCAGTTGCAGATCACCGCGCGACTCATAGACGCCCAAGCGGCCGCGCAGTTCAACCAGATCGCCATCGCGCGGCGAAAAGTCCAGCAGACTGGCGGCGCGGCGAAACATGGCGCATCGAATCTGGGCTGTTTCGTCCTTCACGGAAAAATAGCAATGCCCACTGGCAGCACGCGAAAAACCGGAAACCTCCCCACGAACCAGGACCGGATTGAACCGGGCCTCCAAGGCACTGGCAACGGCATGGCAGAGGGCCGCCACAGACCAGACTGCCGGCACGGCTGCAGGCGATTGCAGCGCATCTTCCGGTGCCCGCCCACCGATGCTCCGGAAGCCTGAACTTGCGTTGGAAGTTGTTGTTTTCATTGAGTATTTGACTGCCTAATTTGTCACCAATGTGTCACGAGTCAATGCCGGCGCGACCTGAGCTTACTTCAGGATCAACTTCTTCACAAAGTTATCCACAGATTTTGTGGGCTATGAGGTGTGCGAAACGAGGCCACCGGTTGCCTCAAAACTCTGCGAGGCGCCAACAATACAGGTCGCTGGGACATAATCGCCAAGCCTTCATCTGCGCGGAGATTCCATTTGTTTTCAATCATACAAGCCGCTGGCTGGCCAATCTGGCCCTTGATTGCCTGCTCCATTCTGGCGCTGGCCTTGATCATCGAACGGTTTGTCAGCCTGAAAACCGCGAAAATTGCGCCGCCAAATTTGCTGGACGAAGTCTTGAGCGTGTCACGCACCGCGGTTCCCGCGCCCGATGTGGTGACCCAGTTGGCCATGAATTCCGCATTGGGTGAGGTGCTGGCGAGCGGATTTCGGGCACTCAACAGCAACCCGCGCTGCAGTCCGGAGGACCTTCGCGCGACCATGGAGGGGACCGGTCGCATGGTCGCACACCGTCTTGAGCGTTACCTGAGCGCGCTCGCGACCATTGCCTCGGCGGCGCCGTTGATGGGCCTGTTTGGTACGGTTGTCGGGATGATCGAGATCTTCGGCTCGCAAACCCCAACCGGTGGCGCCACCGGCGGCAACCCGGCACAGCTGGCGCATGGCATCTCGGTCGCCCTGTACAACACGGCGTTCGGCCTGATTGTGGCCATTCCGTCGCTGATCTTCTGGCGCTATTTTCGGGCCCGGATTGACGCCTACCTGCTGACTCTGGAATTGGCTTCCGAGCGTTTGGTGCGCCACCTCAACACCCTGCGGAGATAGTCGGGCCATGAACTTTCGACACCGCCTGCGCGAAGAGCCCGAGATCAACCTGATTCCATTCATCGACGTGCTGCTGGTGGTCCTCATCTTCTTGATGTTGTCCACCACCTACAGCAAATTCACCGAATTGAAGATAAGCCTGCCGGTGGCCGACACCCAGGCGCAGCAGGACCGTGCCAAGGAAGTGCTGGTCGGCGTCAGCAGCGACGGCGCCTACTCCGTCAACAAGTTGCCGCTGGCCGAGCGCAGCGTTGGTGCTGTGGCGGCAGCCCTGCTCGACGCCGCCAAGGCCGGCAAGGATTCGGTTCTGATCATCAGCGCTGATGCCAGCGCCAGGCACCAGGCGGTCATCACCGTGATGGAAGCCGCAAGGCGCGCCGGCCTGACCCAGATCACCTTTGCCACCCAGTCATCATCCCAGGCCGGGACCAGGTAGGCGATGACTGACGCAACGCCGCAGCCCGCGTTGCAGCGCATGCTGACAACGGCCTGGACCCGCCGGGGCTGGCTGGCGTGCGGCCTTTTCCCGGTCTCGCTGCTGTTTGGCGCTCTCACCCTGATGCGGCGAATCCTGTTCAGGCTTGGGCTTTTCAGGAGCGCCCGCGTGCCGGTCCCGGTGATCGTGGTCGGCAATGTGATGGCGGGAGGCACCGGCAAGACCCCGATCGTGATCGCGCTGGTTCAGCACCTGCAGGCCCGTGGCCTGCAGGTCGGCGTGATCTCCCGCGGCTACGGACGGCGCAGCAGGGACTGTCGCGAGGTGCATGACGGTGCCTGCGTATCTGACGTGGGTGACGAACCAGCCCTGATCAAGCGCATCACCTCAGCCAGCGTTTTTGTCGCGGCAAACCGGCTTGAAGCCGCCAGATCACTGCTGGCGCAGCATCCCGCAACCCAGGTCATCGTCTGCGACGACGGCCTGCAGCACCTGCAACTGCAGCGCGACATCGAGATCTGCGTGTTCGATGACCGCGGCATTGGAAATGGCTGGCTGCTGCCGGCCGGCCCATTGCGCGAGCCCTGGCCGCGCGCCGTTGATCTGGTGCTGCATACCGGAAAACGACCTGCTTTTGTCGGCTTCAGGGCCCAGCGCGCGCTGGCCGATCACGCCCGCCGAGCCGATGCCAGCCGCATCGCGCTGGCCGACCTGATGCACCCCGGCGCCAAGCCCGTGCTGGCAGTCGCCGCCATTGCCCAGCCCGAAGATTTCTTTTCCATGCTGCACGCCGCGGGTCTGCAACCCGCTCGCACGGTCAGCCTGCCAGACCACTGTGATTTTTCCGGCTGGTCGAAACCGGACAGCGCCCATTGCACGGTTGTTTGCACTGAAAAGGATGCCGCCAAACTCTGGCGGCACGAACCCGACGCCCTGGCCGTGCCACTGCTGTGCACGCTGGAGCCGGCCTTTCTTGCGCGGCTCGACGCCTTGCTCTCGGCATTGCCAATGGCCGGCACCGGGCCAACGCTATCATCACGCCATGGACACACGACTTCTTGAACTTCTGGTTTGCCCCGTCACCAAGGGACCGCTCGAATATGACCGCGAGAAGCAGGAATTGACCTCCCGCAGCGCGCGCCTGGCCTACCCGGTGCGTGATGGAATTCCGATTCTGCTGGAGAGCGAGGCCCGCACACTGACGGACGAGGAACTCGGACTTTGAGCTTCATCGTCCTGATCCCGGCCCGCCTCGCCTCGACCCGACTGCCCAACAAGCCTCTGGCCGATATCGGCGGCCTGCCGATGGTTGTCAGGGTGGCAAGACGGGTCATGTCCGGCAGCGACCCGGCAGGCAAGACCCGCGTGGTGGTGGCAACCGACAGCAGCGAAATCGTGGGCGCCTGCGACGTGCATCGGGTCGAGTCCGTGCTGACCCGCGCTGATCACCCCTCGGGCAGCGACCGCCTGGCCGAGGCCTGCCAATTGCTCGGTCTGGGTGACGACGAAATCGTGATCAACGTGCAGGGCGATGAGCCGCTGATCGACCCGGCGCTGGCCACCGCAGTGGCGAATCTGCTGGCCGGTCAGCCGGCGGCCAGCATGAGCACCGCCGCCCATGCCATTGACACGCAGGCCGACTTCAACAGTCCGAACGTTGTCAAAGTGCTGATCGACGCCAACTCCATGGCGCTGTACTTCAGCCGGGCCCCCATCCCGTTCTGGCGCGACCGCCCGGGCGCCCTGCCCAGTCCCGCGCCGTTGCGCCACATTGGCATCTACGGCTACCGGGCCGGCTTCCTGCGGCAATTCCCGAAGCTCGCGCAGGCCCCGATCGAAGTTACCGAGGCGCTGGAGCAGCTGCGAGTCCTGTGGCATGGCTATCGCATCGCGGTTCACGTCACCGACCATGCGCCGGGGCCAGGCGTCGACACGGCAGAAGATCTGGAGCGGGTGCGGCGCTTATTTGGCTCTTGATCGGCTTCAAATGTAAGCCAGTCCACAGGTGGGGATGCTATTCTCGAAGCCATCAAGGCACTTCGATCCGCGCGCGAGCAGATTCGCAGGTGCCGGCTGATTTTCATTTATCCGAAAGACCATCATGAGACTCATTCTGTTGGGCGCGCCGGGCGCCGGCAAAGGAACACAGGCAACCTTCATTTGTCGCAAGTACGGCATTCCGCAGATCTCTACCGGCGACATGCTGCGCGCTGCCGTCAAGTCCGGTTCACCCCTGGGCATCCAGGCTAAGAAGATCATGGACTCCGGTGGCCTGGTCAGTGATGACCTGATCATCAATCTGGTCAAGGAACGCATCAGCCAGGCTGACTGTGCAAACGGTTTTCTGTTTGACGGCTTCCCGCGCACCATCCCGCAGGCCGATGCCATGAAGGCGGCCGGCGTCAAGATCGACTATGTGCTGGAAATTGACGTGCCCCCTGAGGCCATCATCGATCGCATGAGCGGACGGCGCTCGCACGCGCCATCGGGACGCACCTACCATGTCAAATTCAATCCGCCCAAGGTCGCGGGGCTGGACGACGTCACGGGCGAGGCCTTGATTCAGCGTGAAGACGACAAGGAAGAAACCGTCAAAAAGCGGCTTGAGGTCTACAGCGCCCAGACACGCCCGCTGCTCGACTATTACACGCAGTGGGCCAAGGCCGAACCTCAGGCGGCTCCAAAGTACCGTGCCATCAACGGCACCGGCAGCGTCGATGAGATCTCGACAAGCGCCTTGGCCGCTCTGACGAGTTGATCAACGCGCCGGGTCCGGCATCGGCGCCCGTCCCCGCACCCGCCTGACCGGTCGCCACGGCGATCCGCCCGGGGCCAGATCACGCTTTCTTGAAAATATTTCTCTGCACCCCTTGCATACTTCGTGAAACTGGTTAAAAATACAGTTACTGGATATCAACACAGTGTGTACAGACCAACAGTCCGACTGAAGAGAAAAGGAGTTGCCATGCTTGAAAGCCCCAAACTCACAGCCCGCCAGCAGCAAATTCTGGACCTCATCCAGAGCGCCATCGCCCGCACCGGCGCACCACCCACGCGCGCTGAAATCGCCACCGAACTGGGGTTCAAGTCGGCCAATGCGGCAGAGGAACACCTGCAGGCGCTGGCGCGCAAAGGCGTCATTGAACTGGTGAGCGGCACCTCGCGCGGAATCCGGCTGAAAAGCGAAGCCCTGCGATCAATCAACGAATCCCGCAACAAGCAGTACTCCTTCCAGTTGCCCAGCCTGGCGCAACTGGCTCTGCCGCTGGTCGGGCGGGTCGCGGCGGGCTCGCCGATTCTGGCGCAGGAACACATTGACCAGACCTACTACCTCGAGAGCAGTCTGTTCCAGCGCAAGCCCGACTACCTGCTCAAGGTGCGCGGCATGTCGATGCGCGACGCCGGCATCATGGACGGCGACCTGCTGGCCGTGCAGTCAACCAAGGACGCCAAGAACGGCCAGATCGTGGTCGCGCGCCTGGGTGATGAGGTCACCGTCAAGCGTTTCCGGCGCAACAAGAACATGATCGAGTTGCACCCGGAAAACCCGGATTACCAAACCATTGTGGTCGAACCTGGCGAACCCTTTGAAATCGAGGGTCTGGCGGTTGGCCTGATCCGCAACACCATGCTGATGTGAACCTGCGCACAGTTTCCAAGTGAGAGATCTCCAATGAGCACCGCACTATTTGCCATGTCCCGCATTTTGCTGCCACTGCAGGGTGTGCGGCACTGGTTCGCACCGCCTGCGCTGGTCAGGCCAACGCCGACGCTCAAGGCCCTGCCGCTTCGCGAAGCGGTCCGACCACCGATTCACAAGCCACTGCGCATCGTGCGCATCCTGGAAGCCGATCAGGCGCCAAGCCAGGTCGGGCGCATGATCATCTCCGGCCGCATGGCCGATGTCTGCGCCGAACTCGACCGTCTGGCCGCACTCCACTGATTCTGTAGCCGGGTCGCGTCCGCGCGTCCACAGCAGGCGGACGCAATGCCAAGGCACAATAAGGTCTTATGAATATTGTGATCCTTGACGATTATCAGGACGCCATTCGAAAGCTCGAATGCGCTGCCAAGTTGGAGCCCTATCAGGCGAAGGTCTACACCAACACGGTCAAGGGGCTGGGACAGTTGTCATTTCGGCTCAAAGATGCGGATGTCATCGTGCTGAACCGGGAACGTACTCACATGCCCCGGCAACTGATCGAGAAACTGCCAAAACTCAAGCTGATCGTGCAAACCGGACGCGTCGGCTCGCACATCGACGTCAACGCCTGCACCGAGCGCGGCATTGCAGTCGCCGAAGGAACCGGCTCGCCGGTGGCTCCGGCCGAACTGACCTGGGCCCTGATCATGGCCGCCATGCGCCGCCTGCCGCAATATATCGGCAACCTCAAGCACGGCGCCTGGCAGCAGTCGGGATTGAAAGCGGGTTCCATGCCGCCAAATTTTGGCCTGGGCGTGGTCCTGAAAGGCAAGACTCTGGGCATTTGGGGCTACGGCAAAGTCGGCCAATTGGTGGCGCAGTACGGCAAAGCCTTTGGCATGAACATCCTGATCTGGGGGCAGGCCCCATCGCGCGAAAAAGCTGCCCTCGACGGCTTTGCCGCGGCTTCAAATCGGGATGATTTTTTCTCCCAATGCGATGTCCTGAGCCTGCACCTTCGTCTGGTCGATGAGACCCGAAGCATCGTGCGCCTGGACGATCTGGCGCGCATGAAACCGACGGCCCTGCTGGTCAACACCTCGCGCGCCGAGTTGATCGAACCAGAAGCTTTGATCAGCGCGTTGAACCGAGGCCGCCCCGGTCTGGCGGCAGTCGACGTATTCGAGACCGAGCCCATTTTGCAGGGTCACGCCCTGTTGCGCATCGAGAACTGCATTTGCACGCCGCACATCGGCTACGTTGAACAAAACAGCTATGAGATGTACTTTGGCGCCGCTTTCGACAATGTGATCAATTTCCTCAAGGGCACGCCAACCAACATCGTCAATCCGGGCGCCCTGCAAGTGCGCCGCTGAAACAACCGGCAGCTATTTCTTCCGCGCGCTGATCGCCATCAAGAGTTCGGTGTTGGCCTTGCGATCGGCATTCACTTTTTGCACCGTTGCGCGCTCGTTCATCGCCCGCAGATAGTCTTTCAGTGGCAGCGACGCCAGCACGTCCTCTCCATACAGCTTCTTGCTCACGCTGGACACCAGAGACAGATGAGCAATGGCAGCGCAGTCAGCCAGCGTAAATTGGGAACCAGCGATAAACGGGGCGAACCGGGTCAGTTGGGCAAAGCCGGCCGCACCTTTGACAAGCAGCTTGTAAGTTCGCTCTTTGGTCCCATCGCTCACCTTGCCACCAAAAAACGCCTCAGGATAAAGCTGCCGCGCCACCAGCTCAAGATGCAATTCGCTGTAGATGATCAACTCGCGCACCTTGGCCGCCGCATAGGGATCCGAGGGCAGCATCGGGTTCTGAGGAAACACTGCTTCAATATATTCTGCGCAAGCCATCGACTCCGAAATCGGACCCTGCGGCGTGTCGAGAAAAGGCACCTTTCCGAGCGGGGAGCGCTGCAGCAGAGCCGCTTCTGAAGTGCCGACCCAGACCAGTTCTTCCTCAAATGGAAGCTCTTTCTCCAGCAACTGGAGTTTGATCTTGTTGTAGTAATTGCTGGCTGAAAAACCGCATAGCTTGATGGTCATGACATTCTTGAATCAAGGGTTGGCGCTGCACACCCGCAGCGCGTGGGGATCAGGCAAGAGTTCATTGTGTCATAGCGGCATTGACCAGAGAGTCCCCCTTGTGCCGAGTCATAATTGAGCGCATGAAACCAACCTTTCAAAATCTCGGCATCGTCGGTGCCGGCGCCATGGGTCGCGGCATTGCCCAGATTGCGGCCCAGGCCGGCAGCACCGTCAAACTGTTCGATCTGCAGGCCGATGCGGCGCGCAATGCGCAGACCGCGGTGTTTTCCCAATGGGACAAGCTGTGCGAGAAAGGTCGACTCGACGCTGCGCAGACCGCGCAGTACAAGTCGCGCCTGCTGTGCGCCAGCGCGCTTGCAGAACTGTCCGGCAGCGACCTGATCGTGGAAGCCGTGATTGAACGCCTCGATGTCAAGGCAGCCCTGTTCAGCGAGCTCGAGGCCATCGTTCAACCGTCGGCGGTGCTGGTCACCAACACCTCGTCCCTGTCGGTGACCGCGATCGCCGCAAGACTCAAGAGGCCGGAGCGCTTTGCCGGCTATCACTTCTTCAATCCGGTGCCCTTGATGAAGGTGGTCGAGGTCATCGCCGGGCTCAAGACCGGCGCCAGCGTTTGCGCCGATCTGGCCGCCTACGCCAGGCAGATGGGACACACGCCGGTCAGTGCACAGGACAGCCCCGGCTTCATCGTCAATCACGCGGGTCGCGGCTACGGCACCGAGGCGCTGCGCATCGTGAGCGAAGGCGTCACCGATTTCGCGACCATCGACCGCGTCCTCAAAGACCAGATCGGCTTCAAGCTCGGGCCCTTCGAGTTGATGGACCTGACCGCGCTCGATGTCTCGCACCCCGTGATGGAGTCGATTTACCACCAGTACTACGAAGAGCCGCGCTACCGGCCCAGCGTCATCACCGCCCAGCGGCTCGCGGCAGGCATGGTCGGGAAAAAGGTGGGCGAAGGCTTTTATCGCTACGAACAAGGCGTCGCCCGCATCGCTCC
>CAIMBE010000099.1 GCA_903839085.1 uncultured beta proteobacterium
CTTTTCAATCAATACGACCTGATCGAGTTGCGCAGCGCTCATGGCGTCGATACGCTACTGCCGGGCTTGACAGGCTGGGCCCAGATCAACGGGCGCGACGAGTTGCCGATTTCGCAGAAAGTGGCGCTGGACTTCGAGTATCTGAAGAAAAAATCATTCTGGTTCGACCTGAAGATCATTATGCTGACGGTATTGAAAGTCGCCAGCAGAGATAATGTGGCGCATTAAAACAATATAATCGGCGCGCTGGTCTCAAACCAGTTGTCAACTTTCAAGTCTTAACAGGATGGTATTGAACATGAGCAATTTAATTGAAATTCAAGGTCAGATCGAAAAGCTGCAGAAGCAGGCGACTGAAATCAAGGCACGCGAGTTTGACAGGACCGTGCAGGATATCCAGGCCAAAATGCAGGCGTTTGGCATTACCGTGAAAGACTTGCAGGGTGGCAAGGTGCGCGGTGCCAAGGGCAAGATTGCCAAAGCCAAAAAGACTGCGCCCGCCAAGGCCAAAAAGACCGAAAAGGCCGCCGCCGTGATTGCTGCCAAATACCGCGGTCCGAATGGCGAAACCTGGAGCGGTCGTGGTTTGACGCCGCGCTGGTTGTCAGCCCTGGTCGCGCAAGGCAGGACCAAAGAAGAGTTCGCGATCCAGAACTGATATGACTGACGTCAGCAAGATCCCTCCACGCGACAAGGCCGAGATACTGGCGCAGGCCCTGCCGTACATCCGCAAGTTTCACGGCAAGACGATGGTCATCAAATACGGCGGCAACGCGATGACCGATCCGGAATTGCAGGCCGACTTTGCCGAGGATGTGGTCTTGCTCAAACTGGTCGGCATCAACCCGGTGGTGGTGCACGGGGGCGGCCCGCAGATTGAGACCGCGCTCAAGCGCCTTGGCAAGAAGGGCGAATTTATCCAGGGCATGCGGGTCACGGACGCCGAGACCATGGAAGTGGTCGAGTGGGTCCTGGGCGGCGAGGTGCAGCAGGATATTGTGGGGCTGATCAATCAGGCCGGCGGCAAGGCAGTCGGTTTGACCGGACGCGACGGCGGCATGATCCGGGCCCAGAAGCTCAAGATGCTGGACAACTCGGACCCCAGCATCGAGCACGATGTCGGACAGGTCGGCGACATCGTCAGCATCGACCCGAGCGTGGTCAAGGCGCTGCAGGACGACGCCTTCATTCCGGTCATCAGCCCGATCGGTTTTGGCGAGAACAACGAGAGCTACAACATCAACGCCGATGTGGTGGCGGCCAAGCTGGCGACCGTGCTGAAGGCGGAAAAGCTGATGATGCTGACCAACATCAGCGGCGTTCTGGACAAGGAGGGCAAGCTCCTGACCAACCTGAGCGCGCGGCAGATCGATGAGTTGTTTCTGGACGGCACCATCAGCGGCGGCATGCTGCCCAAGATCAGCGGTGCCCTGGATGCGGCCAAGAGCGGTGTCAATTCCGTGCATATCATCGATGGCCGGGTGCCGCACGTTCTCTTGCTTGAAATCCTGACCGACCAGGCTTTTGGAACCATGATCCGCTCCCATTGACCGCGTCGACCCCGCGAAAACCCTTGGGTCCGCTGTGCGAGAATGAAATTACCATTTCGATCTTCGCACCATGTCTGACCTTGACTTCTCTCCACCGGCGCCTTCCCAAAATGCTTTGGGAACCGGGGCAGCGAGCCCGGTTCGCAAGCGACCCAAACCGGGCGAACGTCGAGTGCAAATACTGCAGGCGCTGGCGACCATGCTCGAGCGCCCCGGTGCCGAGCGCATCACCACCGCGGCGCTGGCAGCACGGCTCGACGTGAGCGAGGCTGCGCTGTACCGCCACTTTGCCAGCAAGGCCCAGATGTTCGAGGGCTTGATCGACTTCATCGAACAAAGCGTGTTTTCCCTGGTTAACCAGATTGTTGAGCGTGAGGTGGCGTCAGCTTCGCTCGATGCACCCCGGGACGCCGCGGCAGGCCGCCGTCAGGCGACCAGGATGGTCATCATGCTGATCCAGTTTGCCGAGAAGAATCCAGGCATGACGCGTGTCATGGTCGGGGACGCGCTGGTGTTCGAGAACGAGCGCCTGCAGCAGCGCATGAACCAGTTTTTTGACAAGATCGAATCGGCCTTCAAGCAAAGTCTGCGCGGCCTTTCTGAGGGCAGCGGTTCGGCCACGCCCAGCGTTGATACGCAGGTGCGGGCGTCGGTTCTGACGGCCTTTGTCGTGGGCCGCCTGCAGCGCTTTGCGCGATCAGGCTTCAAGCGCCTGCCCTCGGAGCACATCGAGGCCAGCCTGGCCTTGATTCTTTAAGGCGCTGGCTCGCCATGGCCGGAACCTGCGGGTAAACCCCGGCTTTCCTTAGAAAAACATCTCTAGAACGGCGCGGAAACCGGCTTCGCGCCAGAAAACTGTTGCAGAATAGAACGGTCGTTCTATTTTGTAGTCCCATGCCAGTTTCCCAATTGCCCATCAAGACCGAGCCGCCGAAGCGCCGCCGCGAGACGCGAGGTGGGCGTGCCATGCAAAAAGGGCAACATACCAAGGAGATCATCGTCGACGCGGCGCTCGGACTGGCCGCCCAGATCGGGCTCGAAGGGCTGAGCATTGGCACTTTGGCCGAAGTGACGCAAATGAGCAAGTCAGGCGTCTTTGCCCATTTTGGATCGCGTGAGGAACTCCAGATCTCGGTCATCCGCGAGTACTACAAGCGGTTTTCCGACGAGGTCTTTTTCCCGGCAATGGACGAGGCGCGCGGCTTGCCGCGGGTGCGGGCGCTGTTTGCCAACTGGATGAAGCGGGTCGCGGTCGAACTCCAGTCCGGTTGCATCTTTATCAGCGGCGCTGTGGAATTTGACGATCGCCCGGGCCCGGTGCGTGAGGCGCTGGCCAGTTCGGTGCGGACCTGGCTGGCCGCCCTGTACCGGGCCGTCGTGCAGGCGAAAGAGGAGGGACAACTCGCCGACACCGCAGACGAGGAGCAGATGGCCTTCGAGATCCATGGCCTGATCCTGGCGCTGCACTATGAAGCCAGGTTTTTGAACAATCCGGATTCCATCAAGCACGCCAACACCGGCTTCGAGAACATCCTGGCGCGCTACGGCAAGAGCAATGCCGCAGAGTCCTTCACCTCCCCTATATCGAACCCCGTTTCCAAGGAGTAATCAGCATGCCTTCCTATACACCGCCCCTGCGCGACATGCAATTTGTGATGCACGAAGTGCTCAAGGTTGAGGACGACTTCAAACAGATACCAAGGTACGCCGACATCGATGCCGACACCATCAATGCGGTGCTGGAGGAGGGCGGGAAATTCGCCGCCGAGGTCGTTTTCCCGCTCAACGTCAGCGGTGACGCCGAAGGCTGCACGATCGACCAGGGCAGCCACGCGGTCACCACGCCGAAGGGCTTCAAGGAGGCCTATGCCAAGTACGTCGAGGCCGGCTGGGCCGCGCTCGCCTGCGAACCCGAGTTTGGCGGTCAGGGCTTGCCGCTGGTCGTCAACCAGTGCTTCTACGAAATGCTCAACAGCGCCAACCAGGCCTGGACCATGTACCCCGGCCTCACGCATGGCGCGTACGCCTCCCTGGTCACCCACGGCACCGAGGAACAGAAGCAGACCTACCTGCACAAGATGACCAGCGGCGAATGGACCGGCACCATGTGCCTGACCGAGGCGCACTGCGGCACTGATCTGGGCCTGATGCGCACCAAGGCCGAGCCGCAGGCCGACGGCACTTATAGGCTCACCGGCAACAAGATCTTCATCAGCGCCGGCGAGCAGGACATGACCGCCAACATCATCCACCTGGTGCTGGCGCGCTTGCCCGATGCCCCCGCAGGCATCAAGGGCGTCAGCCTGTTCATCGTGCCGAAATTCCTCGTCAACAAGGACGGTTCGATCGGGGCGCGCAACGGCATCTACTGCGGCGGCCTGGAGCACAAGATGGGCATCCACGGCAATGCCACGGCCCAGATCGTTCTCGACGGTGCCGTCGGCACCATGGTCGGCCAGCCCAACAAGGGCATGAACGGCATGTTCGTGATGATGAATGCGGCGCGCCTGGGTGTTGGCAACCAGTCGCTCGGTCTGACCGAGGTGGCCTACCAGAACGCGCTGGCCTATGCCAAGGACCGGATTCAAATGCGCTCCCTCACGGGGCCCAAGGCCAGGGACCTGGCGGCCGACCCGATCATCGTGCACCCCGACGTGCGCAAGATGCTGCTGACCGCCAAGGCCTACGCCGAGGGCGGACGGGCCCTGATGTGCTACAGCTCGATGCTGCTGGAAAAAGAGCATCGGCACCCGGATGAAAAAGTGCGCAAGGAAGCGGGCGAACTGCTGGCCATGCTGACGCCCATCGTCAAGGCCTTCATGACCGACAACGGCTTCACGGCCACGTCGGCCTGCCTGCAGGTGTTCGGCGGCCATGGCTACATCAAGGAATGGGGCATGGAGCAGTTCGTGCGCGACGCCCGCATCAACATGATCTACGAAGGCACCAATACCGTCCAGTCGCTCGACCTGCTGGGCCGCAAGATCCTGGGCAACAACGGCGCCACCCTGCGCAAGTTCGGCAAGCTGATCGGCAAGCTGGTGGAAGAGGAAGGCGTCAACGAAAAGATGTCCGAGTTCATCACGCCGATTGCCGTTCTCGGCGAGCAGATGACCAAGTTCACCACCGAGATCGGCTTCAAGGGCTTCCAGAATCCGGACGAGGTGGGCGCCGCCGCAGTGGACTACCTTCGCGTCGCCGGGCATATGGTCTTTGGCTATTTTTGGGCGCGCATGGCGCAGGTTGCCCTGCGCCAGATCGGCGCCGGCAGCACGGACACTTTCTATCTTGCCAAGCTGCAGACCGCGCGCTTCTACTTTGCCAAGCTCTTTCCCGAAACAGCCACCCTGATGCGCACCGCGCGTGCCGGCAGCAAGGTATTGATGGATACTGATGCGGCGTTGCTCTAGGCGCGTTTATAAATTTCTTTTAGGAGACCTTACATGAAAAGCAATCAAGTTTTTGCCCGTGGTTTTTTCCTTGCCGCCCTTTGCGTCAGCGCCAGCGCGCTGGCACAGATGACACCGGTCGGGAACTGGCACACCATCGACGACAAGACCGGAGAACTCAAGAGCCTGATACAGGTCACCGAGACCAACGGCGTGCTGAGCGGCCGCGTCGACAAGCTGCTGCGCAAGGAAGCGGATCAAAAAGGCCTGTGCAAGGAGTGCACCGACGACCGCAAGGACAAGCCGATGCTCGGGCTGGAGATCATTCGTGGCGCCAAGAAGGCCGCCGACAAGGAGGTCTGGGAAGGCGGCAAGATCCTGGACCCGGAAAACGGCAAGGAATACACGCTGCGCATGACGCCGATCGAAGGTGGCAAGAAGCTTGAAGTGCGTGGCTCGATTGCTTTCTTCGGACGCACCCAGACCTGGGTTCGGGTCCAGTAGCAAGGCCCGTTCGCCCTGAGCTTGTCCAAGGGCATTCATGAACGCATCAGACGGCTTCGACAGGCTCAGCCCGAACGGAGATGAGGCAGATGTCAAGATTTCAAGTTAAAAAAGTTGCGGTGCTGGGCGCCGGTGTCATGGGTGCGCAAATTGCCGCGCACCTGGTCAATGTCAAGGTGCCTGTCATCCTGTTCGACCTGCCGGCCAGGGAGGGTCCGAAAAACGGCATCGTGACCCGCGCCGTCGACGGCCTGAAAAAGCTCAAGCCCGCGCCGCTCGGCGTGCCTGAGGATGCCGCCCTGATCGGCCAGGCCAACTACGAAGAGCATCTGGAGTTGCTGAAGGATTGCGACCTGGTGATCGAGGCCATCGCCGAGCGCATGGACTGGAAGCTCGATCTGTACCGGAAGATTGCCCCCTTTCTGGCGCCGCACGCGATCGTCGCCTCCAACACCTCCGGCCTGTCGATCAGCAAGCTGAGCGAAGCGCTGCCGCCGGAGATCAAGCCGCGCTTCTGTGGCATCCATTTCTTCAATCCGCCGCGCTACATGATGCTGGTGGAACTGATCAACACGCCCACCACCGAAGCCCAAATCCTCGATGACCTCGAAACCTTTGTCACCAGCAACCTGGGCAAGGGCGTTGTGCGGGCCAAGGATTCACCCAACTTCATTGCCAACCGCATCGGCATCGCCGGCATGCTGTCGACCATGAAGGAGGTTGCCAATTTCGGCCTCAGCTACGACGTGGTCGATGACCTCACCGGCAAGAAGATGGGACGCGCCAGCTCAGGCACCTTCCGCACCGCCGACATCGTCGGTCTGGACACCATGGCGCACGTCATCAAGACCCTGCAAGACACCTTGAGTCTTGAGGTTGACCCGTTCTACGAAAGCTTTGCCACGCCGGACGTCCTCAAGACCCTGCTTGAGATGGGCAACCTGGGACAGAAGACCAAGGCGGGATTTTTCAAGAAGGTCGGGCGCGATGTGATGCGCTTTGATCTGGAGACCAGGGACTATGTGCCGGCGGGCCAGAAGGCCGATGAAGTCTATGCCCGCATGCTGAAGAAGCCGGCCGCCGAGCGGCTCAGGCTGCTGCGCGACAGCGAGGGTGCGCAGGGCCAGTTTCTGTGGGCCATCCTGCGCAACAGCTTCCATTATTCGGCGGTGCACCTGGCGTCGATTGCCGACAACGCGCGCGACGCCGACTTCTGCATGCGCTGGGGCTTCGGCATGAAGCAGGGCCCGTTCGAGCTCTGGCAGGAGGCCGGCTGGCTCGCGGTGGCCAACATGATCAGGGACGACATCGACGCCGGCAAGGCCCTGTGCAAGGCGCCGCTGCCGGATTGGGTCTTCGAAGGCCCGGTGGCCGATGCCGGTGGCGTGCACACGGCGCAAGGCTCCTGGAATCCGACCACCGGCCGGTTTGTGCCGCCGCGCAGCCTGCCGGTCTATGCGCGCCAACACTTCCCCGAGAGCGTGCTTGGCGCCAATGCGCCCAGGGCCGAGAGCGCCGGCAAGACGCTGCATGAGGACGAGGCGATTCGCCTCTGGACGCTGGACGATGACGTGGTGATCGCCAGCATCAAGACCAAGATGCACGCCATCAGCGCGGGCGTGGTTGAAGGACTGATACAGGGCCTGGCACTGGTCGAGGCCGCTTACAAGGGCCTGGTGATCTGGTCGCCTGACGATGTGTTCTCGGTCGGCGCCGACCTGCAGGCCATGCTGCCGGCCTTCGTCATGGGTGGCGCCAAGGCGATCGACGGCGCCGAGGCCGAGATGCAGCAGGCCATGCTGAGGCTGCGCTATGCCAATGTGCCGGTGGTGTCGGCCGTGCGCGGGCTGGCGCTGGGCGGCGGCTGCGAACTCGCGGCCTACTCCGCCAAACGCGTGGTTGCGATGGAAAGTTATATCGGCCTGGTGGAGGTCGGTGTCGGCCTGGTGCCCGGCGCCGGCGGTCTGACCTACATTGCCCGGCGCGCCGCCGAGAACGCAGCGGCTTCCACTGGCAAGGACCTGCTGCCCTTCCTGACCGAAGGCTTCACCGCCGCGGCCATGGCCCGGGTCGGAACCAGCGCGCTCGAGTCGCGCAAACTGGGCTACCTGCTCGAGAGCGATGTGATCGTGCCGCACAAGGACGAGTTGTTGTTCGTCGCCATCAACGAGGCCAGGGCCATGTTCGATTCCGGCTACCGCGCGCCGCACAAGCGCCTGTTTGCGGTCGCCGGGCGCAGCGGCGTGGCCACCATCAAGGGCTCGCTCGTGAATATGCGCGACGGCGGCTTTGTCAGCGCGCACGATTTCCACATCGCCGGCCTGATCGCGGAGACCGTCTGTGGCGGCGATGTCGACGCCGGCAGTCTGGTGAGCGAAGACTATGTGATGGCGCTGGAGCGCCAGGCCTTCTGCGCGCTGCTGACGCATCCCAAGACCCAGGAACGCATTATGGGCATGATGTCCACCGGCAAGCCTGTTCGCAACTGATCAGCGATGCCGAAATTTCCCAGCCATGTGTTGCGCGTCATCGCGAGGCCGCAGGCCGTGGCGATCCATGCAGTCCGGGGCCATGGATTGCCGCGCTGCGCTCGCAATGACGAAAAGGGGTGGACTGCTGCGCTGCGCTCGCAATGACGAAATCGACATTGGCAACACTATTTGAGAACCAAGCACCATGAAACAAATTCAAGAAGCCTACATCGTTGCCGCCACGCGCACGCCGATTGGGCGTTCGCACCGCGGCGCGTTCCGCAACACCCGTCCGGACGACCTGCTGGTCAGGGTTCTGCATGCGGCGCTGGCGCAGGTGCCGGGCCTGGACCCCAAAGCGATTGAAGACCTGATTTGCGGATGCGCCATTCCGGAAGGCCAGCAGGGCCTGAACATTGCGCGCATCGGCGCCGTGCTGGCCGGCTTGCCGACCAGCGTCGGCGGCATCACGGTGAACCGTTTTTGCGCCTCCGGCCTCTCGGCCGTGCAGATGGCGGCGGACCGGATCCGGGTCGGCGAGGCCGAGGTGATGATCGCCGCCGGCGTCGAGAGCATGAGCATGGTGCCGATGATGGGCAACGCGCCCTCGCTGTCGCCGGCCATGTTCAACAACGACGAGAACATCGGCATCGCCTACGGCATGGGCCTGACCGCTGAAAAGGTGGCCACGCAGTGGAAAGTCAGCCGACAGGCGCAGGACGAGTTTGCGGTCGCCTCGCATCAGCGCGCCCTGGCGGCGATGGCGGCGGGCCATTTTGCCGATGAGATCACGCCGGTCGAGGTGACCGACAGATCGCCCGATCTGCAGACCGGCGGCGTGATCGAGAGAAAGCGCATCGTCAGTCTGGACGAAGGGGCCCGCGCCGACACCACGCTCGAAGGGCTGGCCAAGCTCAAGACCGTGTTCGCCGCGCGCGGATCGGTGACCGCCGGCAACAGCTCGCAGACCTCGGACGGCGCCGGCGCGCTGATTCTGGCCAGCGAAAAAGCGGTCCAACAATTCGGTCTCAAACCCCTGGCGCGCTTTGTCAGCTTCGCCGCCAAGGGCGTGCCGCCCCACATCATGGGCATCGGTCCGATCGAAGCGATTCCGGCTGCGCTGCGCTATGCCGGCCTGCGGCAGGACGACATTGACTGGATCGAACTGAACGAGGCCTTTGCCGCGCAGTCGCTGGCTGTCATCAACACCCTGGGGCTGGACCCGGCCAAGGTCAATCCGATGGGCGGCGCCATTGCGCTCGGGCATCCGCTGGGCGCCACTGGCGCCATCCGCTCGGCCACCGCGATTCATGCGCTGCATCGGAACAAGCTCAGGTACAGCATGGTCTCGATGTGCGTTGGCATGGGGCAGGGCGCCGCGGGAATTTTCGAGCGCGTCTGAGGCGCGTCACGCACCGGACTGCCGCAGGCTGCCGTCGCGGGCATACTGTGGCCATGAACAAAGTTGCATTGGTGATCGGCGCCGGCGATGCCACCGGCGGCGCCATCGCGCGGCGTTTTGCGCGTGAAGGCTTCAGCGCCTGCGTCACGCGGCGAAGTCTGGACAAGTTGCAGCCCCTGCTGGCGCAGATCAGCGCCGAGGGCGGCGTCGCGCACGGGTTTGCCAGCGACGCGCGCAAGGAAGACGAGGTGCAGGCGCTGGTTGAGAGCATCGAGTCGAGCATCGGCCCGATCGAGGTGCTGGTCTTCAACATCGGTGCCAATGCGCCCAGCAGCATTCTGCAGGAGACCGCGCGCAAGTACTTCAAGATCTGGGAGATGGCCTGTTTCGGTGGCTTTCTCAATGGCCGCGAAGTGGCCCGGCGCATGGTCGGCCGCGCCGCGCTGACGCGCCAGCAGACGATCATCTTCACCGGCGCCACGGCATCGCTGCGCGGTGCCGCCAATTTTGCGGCTTTTGCCGGGGCCAAGCACGCGCTGCGCGCGCTGGCCCAGAGCATGGCGCGCGAACTCGGTCCACAGGGCATCCATGTCGCGCACGTCGTGATCGATGGCGCCATCGACACCGCGTTCATCCGCGATAATTTCCCGGATCGCCATGCATTGAAGGCGCAAGAGGGTATTCTGAACCCGGAGCACATTGCGGACCAGTACTGGATGCTGCACTGCCAGCCGCGCGACGCCTGGACGCACGAGCTCGATCTGCGGCCCTGGATCGAAAAATTCTAGAACCGCAACCTCAAAGGAGACCGCAGGATGAGCAAAGTCGTGGAATATTATTTTGACTTCGGCAGCCCCGCCGCCTACCTGGCTTCGACCCAGCTCGCGGCGCTGGAGAGCCAGACCGGGGCCAGCGTGGTCTGGCGTCCGATGCTGCTGGGCGGCGTCTTCGTAGCCACCGGCAACGCATCGCCGGCCAGCGTGCCGGCCAAGGGCAGGTACATCTTTGCCGACTTTGCGCGTTTCGCCGCGCGCTATGGCGTGCCATTGAAGGTCAACCCGTTCTTCCCGATCAACACCATCACCCTGATGCGC
>CAIMBE010000100.1 GCA_903839085.1 uncultured beta proteobacterium
GTGGTGGTGGCCGAGTACTGCGGGTAGGCCGGGACGATCAGGATGCGACTGCAGCCCTCGGCCTTCAAGGCATCGAGTTGTTCGGCGATCGAGGTTTGCCCATAGCGCATCGCGTAGCGAACCTGAACCTGGTGGCCGTGCCCGGCCAGCCAGCGCTGCAGCAGTTGGGCCTGTTTTTCGGTCCAGACCTTGAGCGGCGAGCCCTCGGCAGTCCAGATGCTGGCGTACTTGGCGGCCGACTTGGCCGGACGAAAGCGCAGGATGATGCCGTGCAGAATCAACCACCAGAGCAGCCGCGGAATCTCGACGACCCGCGGGTCACTCAGGAACTCGCCCAGAAAGCGCCTCACATCGGCCGTGCTGGCAGTCGCTGGCGTGCCCAGATTGCAAAAGAGCAGCGCCGTGCGCGATGCCTGTCCATGGCTGAAGGGCGGTTCCGGCTTGAATGAGGTCATGGCGCGTATTCTCGTGCATCAACGCGCCGGGGTGAGTGCCAGTGTGCTGCGCGTATGGGCCGCGACATCGGCCTCGCTCAGGTGCTGCGGCACATAGCCGCCCGCGACGTAGGTTTGCGCCTGGTCCTTGTAATGCGCATCGAACAGCACGCCGCTCTGGCCGACCGGGTTGATGCCGACGGCGTGGTTTGCATCGGCAAAGTCAATCACGCGCCGGGTCGAGGGACCCATGCTCACTGCCCATGGCAGCGGCCCCATGTTGCCTGACAGGTTGTTTGGCGTCTCGCGTCCGCCGGGCACCGCAAAGGAGCCGACATTGAAGAATTTGTCGAGCGGCTTCTGGGATCCCAGCGCGTGAGGGTGGGTCAGGGTGTGCGCTTTGTCCCAGGTCCAGCCGTTGCTGTCCTGGCCCAAGGTGTTTTGCAGGTGCGTGAGCGTGGCGCGCCACACGACTTTCAGGGTGTCGGCGCGGCTTTCCATTTGGGGCGTGCTGCGGTTGTCCCACCACGGTGAGGTGGCATCTTCAGCCAGCCGCGGCAGCGCGAATTCCAGCGCCCGGGCGCCGATCAGGTTCTTGAACTGGACTTCGCCCATCTCGTCGGCCATGGTGCCACGGGCGAGTTCAAACAGGAACTGGTTGAAGACGGTGGCCGCGATGCTGTCGAGCGGGTGATTACCGTCCCAACTGCCCAGGCGCTCCAGCAGCGCGCGCTCCGCCGGGTCGGTGACCAGGGTTTGCAGGACCGGCAGCAAGGGCTTGAGGAGGCGCGGGCCGTAGCTGTTTTGAGTGTCAAGCTGCAGCGATTGGCTGGCTTGGCGGGTCCATTTGATGCTGCCGTCGCGCAGGCGCTCGTCCAGGCGCTGGACGCGGTCGGGCAGGCAGTAGTAGCCCGGCACCGCTTCAGCGCCGCTGCGCGGCGTCGCCTGGTGGTTGGCCGAGACGATGTAGCCGCGCGCCGGGTTCTCTTCCTGCGGGTTGTCGGCAAAGGGGTAGAAACCCAGCTTGTCGGACTCCGGCGTGCTGCCATCGAGGATGAAGTTGGGGTTGACGCCGGTCGGCCGGATCGGCAATTTGGCTGCCGCCCACCAGCCGATGTCGCCGCTCGCGCTGGCCCACACCAGATTGAGCCCGGGCGCGTGGATCTTGCTGGCGGCGCTGCGCATTTTGCCCAGCGTGTCGGCCCGGTTGATTTCGTGGACGGCGTCCAGAACGGGATTCTCGGTTTCCAGGAAGGCCCACCACATCGCCACCGGGGTGCTGCCCAGAGCACCCTTGAAGGCGTCGGTGATGATGGGGCCGTGCGGCGAGCGGCGCAGCGTCAGCTTGACCGGCGCCGCGCCTTTGACAGCGATGGTCTCTTCGCGCGCCTGCAGGTCCACCCACTGGCCGTGGTACCAGACCTGGTTTGCATTGGCCGGATTGACTTTTTCGGCGATCAGATCGATGTCGTCGTTCTCGAACATCGTCAGGCTCCAGCCAAATTGCGTGTTGTGGCCCAGCAGCGCGTACGGATTGAGCCCCAGATGGTGGCCATAGAGTTCGAAACCGGGCGCCTGCAGATGCGCCTCGTACCAGATCGCGGGCGCCGAGAACGACATGTGCGGATCCCCCGCGAGCATCGGCTTGCCGCTCGCGGTGCGGCTGCCGGCGATGGCCCAGGCGTTGCTGCCGACGAAGTGGGACAGGCCGACGCTCTGCAGCGCCTGCTGGCTGATCTGGGCGATCTGGTTGAGATGCTGCCAGTCCCCGCTGCTCATCGCGCTGGTGGCGCTCGCCTGCAACACGCCCTGCGGGTGGCCGTCGAGGTCAAACACTTTCAGATAGCTCGCGCCCAGCTTGTCGCGTATGTAGGTCAGGGCCGGTTCGGTGCGGAAGGTGGCAGCGAAGCTGTAGGCCATGTAACCGGTGATGGCCAGCGTGTCTTGCGCGGTGAACGGTCGCTTGGGGATGCCCAGCAGGTCAAACTCGATCGGCGCCGGATGGCTTGCCTGAAACTGATTGACGCCGTCCAGATAGGCGAGCAAGGCTTTCGAGGCGGGGCTGTTGATATCCATTTTGGCCGCTGTCGCCTGGGCGTGGGCGCGAATGCCCAGGGTGCGAAACAGGCGGTCGGTGTCGGCCAGCTTCGGGCCCAGGATCTCGGCCAGTTCTCCCTGCGACAGGCGGCGCATCAGCTCCATCTGGAACAGCCGGTCCTGCGCGTGCACATAACCCAGCGCGCGGTAAAGATCGGTCTCGTTTTCGGCCCGGATGTGCGGCACGCCGCGTTCGTCATAGCGCACCGTGACCGGCGCCTGCAACTGTGTCAGGCCCAGGGTGCCCGAGCGCTGCGGTTGTTTGCCCTGCAGGTACCAGGCCGCCGCCGCCGCGCCCAGCACGAGCAGGGCGAGTAACGACAGGGCAGTAATCTTGAGGGCGCGCTTCATCGTTGTGGCTCCTTGCTGGTTGACGTTTCCGATACGGCATCATACGTGCCGGGCGCGGCCTGCTGCACCGCGTCCAAGGCGCTTCGCACCGCACCTTCGAGCGTTGCCGGATAGGGTCCGGCCACATAGTCGCCGCAGGCCAGCAGCCCGGTCGCGATCCGATGGCCCGGGCGTCGCAGGGCCGGCGTGCAGGCAAAGGTCGCGCGCTTTTCGACCAGCGTCTGAATCGGCTCCAGTTGCAGCCCCAGTTGCCGCTGCGCCTGCACCAGCACCTGCGCCTGCAGCGTCGCGCGTTCGCCCTGGCTGGCGCTGACCACAAAGGCCAGCAATCCGTCCGGACCGCCGAGTTGGGCGCGGTCGAAGACAAACTGCGCCGGTGCCGGCGCGCCGGGGTCGCTGCTGCTGCGCAGGGCCAGCATTGGCTGCGCCAGAGTGGCGCTGGCCGACCACGCATAGACCGTGCAGATGGTGTCAAACTTCAGGCCGCTGCAGACCTCGATCCATTGCTGCATGGCGCCTGCTGCCGCTGCGCCAGCGCCGTCGGCGCTGCGTTCCAGCAGCCGGATCGACTCCGACGCCGGTGTGGCAACAATGACAGCGTCAAAGCACTCATCCCTGACTTGCCACTGCGGTCCGCGCGCTTGGACGGCCTCGACCCGCGCACCCAGCAACAAGCGACTGTCATGCCGGGCCAGCCAGCGTGCGGCTGCGTTCGGGAACAGCTCTGACAGATCGAGCCGGGGCAGCAGCAGGTTGGAGCTGCCGCTTGCCCCAAACAGGGCGTCCTGCAACACGCGCAGGAACACCTGCGCGCTGGCACGCGGCGCGGGTGTGTTGAGGGCCGAGACACACAGAGGCTCGATTAGTTCGGCCATCACGCGCGGGCTCAGGCCCTGGCACAGCTGCGCCACCGTGGCGCCTTCAGCGCACTGAAAACGCTGCCATTGCCAGCGGCCTGCCAGGCGCAGCAGGGACCACTTGTCGGCCGCGCCCCAACCGCCCGCCGTGAGGATGCCCGCCAATGCGTCCAGCGGCGCCGGCCAGTCTGGCAAGTGCAGACCCCGTCGATCGGGAAACAGCAGCGTCATCGGGCGCCGCACAAAAGCATTTTTCAAATCGACACCGACGTGCTCCAGCAAGCGCAGCGTTTCCCGGTAGGCGCCGATCAGAATGTGCTGGCCGTTGTCGAGCAGCACCGGTGTGCCGTCTGGCAGTGCTCCCGGCACGGCTCTGGCGCGGCCGCCGATGGCGTGCGCCGCCTCGAAGACCGTCACGTCATGGCCCGATGCCGTCGCCTGCACCGCCGCGGCCAGGCCGGCCCATCCCGCGCCGATGATGGCCAGCTTCATGGCGCGACTTTCGTCATCGCGAAGGCCGAAGGCCTGTGGCGATCCATGCACGGACTGCAGCGCTTCGGCCGCTGAGAGGAGGAGAGGGCGGCTTCATCTAGACCCGGCCAAGGGCTTGTACTTTCCACGCCAGCCAGAGCTTGCGCAAGGGCGTCAGGCTGACGCGTTGGCGCAGAACCTGGAACTTGTCATGCTCGATTTCCCTCAACAGGGCGCGGTAGATGCTGGCCATCATCAGTCCCGGTTTTTGCGCTCGCCGGTCGGTTGCCGGCAGCAGGGACTGCGCTTCATCGTACAGAGCGTGAGCCCGCCGGGCCTGGAACTTCATCAATTCGACAAAGCGCTCGGAGTCGGTTCGTTTGAGGATTTCATGGGCCCTGACATCAAACTGCTGCAACTCGCTGAGCGGCAGGTAGATCCGGCCGCGCTGCGCATCTTCGCCAACGTCACGGATGATGTTGGTGAGTTGAAGGGCCAGACCGAGCTTGTGTGCATAGCGGGTGGTCTGTTCGTGGGTCTGGCCAAAGATGCGGGCCGCCACTTCGCCGACCACGCCCGCCACCAGTTGGCAGTAGCGCTGCAGCGCGGGGTAGTCGAGGTAGCGGTTCTGGCTCAGGTCCATCTGGCAGCCCTCGATGACCGCCAGCAGATGGCGCTGCTCGATATGGAAGCCAGCGGCCAGCGGCATCAGGGCCTGCATCACCGGGTGGCTTGGCCGGCCGGCAAACGCGTTGCCGACCTCGGCCTGCCACCATGCCAGCTTGGTGCTGGCCACGCCAGGGTCCGCTGCCTCGTCGACCACATCATCGATCTCGCGGCAGAAGGCGTAAAACGCCGTGATGGCCGCGCGCCGCGACGCCGGCAAGAACAGGAAGGCATAGTAAAAACTGCTGCCGGAGGCCGCCGCTTTTTGCTGTACATAGTCTTGTGGGGTCATGGGGTTGGGTGCGAGAACAGGGCCTAGTTTAAACATCCGCCATGCGATGGCGCCCTATGGCATGCGCCAGGCGCGCCACAGGAGCAGGGGCAGATCGGGCGGGCCCAGGGTCGGACGCCGGCGCCAGCTCTCGTGCTTCATGGCTTCGATCTTGTCGAGAATGCGCAGCCCGCCCTGCACCACCAGCCGCAACTCCCACCCGGCGCGACCCGGCACGCGCCGTGCCAGCGGGGCACCGGCGCTCATCATTCGCCTGGCCTGCGTGACGTAGGCCGCGACCATCTGCGCGGCGTGGGCCGAGCGGCTCGTAAGTTGCAGGTCGCTGTCGTGCACCGCATAGTGCCGCATCGCCTGTCGGCTCGGGTACCAGCGGGAGCGGGCAATGTCCACGCTCAGGTCCTGCCAGAAGTTGATGAGTTGCAGCGCGCTGCAGATCTGGTCGCTCTGCGACAGGGAAGTTTCGTCCTGCACGCCGTAGAGGTGCAACAGCAGGCGGCCCACCGGATTCGCCGAGGCGCAACAATAGTCCAGCAACTGGGCATCGGTTTCATAGCGGCGCGCGTCGGCGGTAAAGCCCACATCCTGTTCGAAAGCGTCCAGCAACCGGGCAAGCAGTGCAGTCGGCAGCCCAAAATCCTGCAGCACGACGCGCAGCGGCCGGAATACCTCGGGCCAGCGCCCGCTGTCAGGCGAGCCCTGAGAGACGGCCTGCAAATCGGCGCGATAGGCGCGCAGGTCGTCGAGTCGCCGCTGGGCCGGGTCAGCGCCTTCGTCGGCGATGTCATCGGCCGTGCGGGCAAAACGGTAGATGGCGGAGATGGCGGGGCGCAGCCGGGGCGGACACAACCAGGAGGCGACCGGAAAATTTTCGTAGTGGTCCATTTGCAAGGGGCGAGAAAACAGCTGACTTCGATCGCCGGGGAGTCGCCCGGATCGTGCTGATCGACGCGATCTTGGCATGAATCCTGTTGGATTGGCAAAGTTTATTGGCGGGCCCGGGCTGCCAGCGGGCCCGCGACGTTGCCTTATGGCCGGTTGGCGGCGAACGATTGGCTTGGCAGGTTAAAATGTACCTTTGACCGATTTACTTGGGGTGGTCTGGCAGACCGACCCCTTTGTTTTTTGCGCGGGTGGCGAAATTGGTAGACGCACCAGGTTTAGGTCCTGACGGTAGAAATACTGTGCGGGTTCGAGTCCCGCCCCGCGCACCATTTAGGAGTATTCAAATGACTGTTACCGTGGAAACGCTGGAAAAGCTGGAACGAAAAATGACGCTGTCGGTGCCCGTCGGCCGTGTTCAGGCGGAGGTCGAGTCGCGTTTGAGAAAACTGGCGCGCACCGTCAAGATGGACGGTTTTCGTCCCGGCAAAGTGCCCATGAACGTGGTTGCCCAGCGTTACGGCTACTCGGTTCACTATGAGGTGATGAACGACAAGGTCGGCGAGGCCTTTGCCAGTGCCGCCAACGAGGCGAAACTGCGTGTCGCCGGCCAGCCGCGCATCACGGAGAAGGAGACCTCGCCCGAAGGTGAAATGGCCTTCGATGCCGTTTTCGAGGTCTATCCTGAGGTCAAGATAGCCGACCTGAGCAGCGCCGAGGTGGCGAAAATCTCGACCGAAGTGACCGACGCGGCGATCGACAAGACGCTCGATATTCTGCGCAAGCAGCGTCGCACCTTTGCCCAGCGCGCTCACGAAGCCGCGGCCCAGACCGGTGACCGCGTGACGGTTGATTTTGAGGGCAAGATCGACGGCGAAGCCTTTGACGGTGGCAAGGCCGAGGCCTTCCAGTTCATCCTCGGCGATGGTCAGATGCTCAAGGAATTCGAGGACGCAACCAGCGGCATGAAGGCGGGCGAGAGCAAGACCTTCCAGCTCGCTTTTCCAGCCGATTACCATGGCAAGGACGTCGCCGGCAAGACAGCCGACTTCATGGTGACGCTGAAAAAGGTAGAGGCCGCACATTTGCCTGAGGTCAGCGATGCGCTGGCCAAGTCGCTCGGCATCGCCGAGGCGACGGTCGAGGGTCTGCGTGCAGATGTGCGCAAGAACCTGGAGCGCGAGGTCAAGTTTCGCCTGCTCGCCCGCAACAAGCAGGCGGTAATGGATGCGCTGGTGTCCAAGGCCGAACTCGATCTGCCCAAAGCCAGCGTGCAGGCGGAAGTAGCACGCTTGATGGAAGGCGCGCGCGCCGACCTGAAACAGCGCGGCGTCAAGGATGCCGACAAGGCCACGCTGCCGGAAGACATTTTTCTGCCGCAGGCCGAGCGCCGGGTTCGCCTGGGACTGGTGGTTGCCGAACTGGTGCGTGAGCAGAATCTGCGCGCCCGACCGGAGCAGATCAAGGCGCACATTGAAGAGCTGGCAGCCAGCTACGAAAAGCCGGCTGAAGTCGTGCGCTGGTACTACGGCGACAACAATCGCCTGGCCGAAGTGGAAGCCATTGTGATTGAGAACAATGTGACTGAATTTGTCATGGGCAAGGCGCTGGTTGTTGAGAAAAATCTATCATTTGACGAGTTGATGGCGCAAAACTGACAGCGGCAGCGTCTTTTTTCGGTACAGTAACAACCTATCTGGAGATGCGATGAACGAGCGTTTGGCTGCAATGGAAACTCAGGGCCTGGGCATGATCCCGATGGTGATTGAGCAATCGGGGCGAGGTGAGCGGTCTTATGACATCTACTCGCGTCTGCTCAAGGAGCGCGTCATTTTCTTGGTCGGCCCGGTCAACGACCATGTGGCCAATCTGGTGGTGGCGCAGTTGCTGTTCCTGGAGAGCGAGAATCCGGACAAGGATATTTCCTTCTACATCAATTCGCCCGGCGGCTCAGTCAGCTCCGGCATGGCGATTTTTGACACCATGAACTTCATCAAGCCCGATGTCTCGACCCTGTGCACCGGCATGGCCGCCAGCATGGGTGCCTTCCTGCTGGCAGCAGGCGCCAAGGGCAAGCGCTTTTCACTGCCCAATTCGAAGGTCATGATCCACCAGCCTTCGGGCGGCAGTCAGGGGCAGGCGACCGAGATCGAGATCCAGGCGCGAGAAATCCTGAAGACGCGCGAGCAGTTGAACAAGATCCTCGCCGAGCGCACCGGCCAACCGATCGAGCGCATCGAGCGCGATACCGAGCGCGACTATTACATGTCGGCTGAGGAATGCAAGGAATATGGTCTGATTGACAAGGTCATCTCGAAACGGGCGTAGTTCTCATGGCTGAAAAAAAAGGTTCTTCGGGCGAGAAAACCCTTTACTGCTCTTTTTGCGGCAAGAGCCAGCATGAAGTCAAGAAACTGATTGCAGGTCCGTCGGTGTTCGTCTGCGACGAGTGCATTGCGCTGTGCAACGAAATCATTCGCGACGAATTGCCGACCCCGGGGGAACCGCGCGGCGCCGGTGCCGACCTGCCGACGCCGGCCGAGATCAAGGCCAACCTGGACAACTACGTGATCGGCCAGGAGCCAGCCAAGCGCATTCTGGCGGTGGCGGTGTACAACCATTACAAGCGGCTGCGGCACCAGGAAAAGGCCAAGAAAGATGACGTCGAACTGGCCAAGAGCAACATTCTGCTGATCGGCCCGACCGGTTCCGGCAAGACCCTGCTCGCGCAGACCCTGGCGCGCATGCTCGACGTGCCGTTTGTGATGGCGGACGCCACCACGCTGACCGAGGCAGGCTACGTCGGCGAGGATGTCGAGAACATTGTTCTCAAGCTGCTGCAGAGCTGCAACTATGACGTCAGCCGGGCGCAGCGCGGCATTGTCTATATTGACGAAATCGACAAGATCTCTCGCAAGTCAGACAACCCGTCGATCACGCGCGACGTGTCGGGCGAGGGCGTGCAGCAGGCCCTGCTCAAACTGATTGAAGGCACCATGGCCAGCGTGCCGCCGCAAGGGGGACGCAAACACCCGAACCAGGATTTCGTCCAGATCGACACCACCAACATCCTGTTCATCTGTGGCGGTGCTTTTTTTGGCCTGGAAAAGGTCATTGAAAACCGCACGCAGTCCTCCGGCATGGGTTTTGCCGCGACCGTCAAGAGCAAGGAACAACGCAGCCTGACACAGGTCTTCAAGGACGTGGAGCCCGAAGACCTGATCAAGTTCGGTCTGATTCCCGAATTGGTGGGACGCATGCCCGTGGTGGCAACGCTGGCCGAACTGACTGAAGAGGCGCTGGTGCAGATCTTGACCGAGCCGAAGAACGCCCTGGTCAAGCAGTACAGCAAACTGCTGGCGATGGAGGGGGTCGATCTGGAAGTGCGGCCGTCGGCTCTGGAGGCCATTGCCAGGAAGGCGCTGGCCCGCAAGACTGGCGCCCGTGGCTTGCGCTCAATTCTGGAGCAGGCCCTGATCGACACCATGTACGAGTTGCCCAACACCGTCAACGTGGATAAAGTCGTGGTTGATGAATCGACCATTGAAGAGAACAAGCCACCCCTGCTGGTCTATCGCGAAACCGCCCGCCAGGCCTGATTTTTCGCTTGTGGCTTGAAAATCAGCACTGCTGATCCATATTCAACAGGTAACAAAAAGGTTTCCCCTATGTCTGGACATGCCCCGCTACCTGCCACTGACCTGGATCTGCCCCTGTTGCCCCTGCGCGATGTGGTGGTGTTTCCGCACATGGTGATCCCGCTCTTTGTCGGCCGGCCCAAGAGCATCAAGGCGCTGGAGGCTGCGATGGAGAACGAGCGGCGCATCATGCTGGTGGCGCAAAAGGCCGCCGCCAAGGATGATCCGCTGGTGAGCGACATGTTCGATGTCGGCTGTATCTCCACGATCCTGCAAATGCTGAAACTGCCCGACGGCACCGTCAAGGTGTTGGTCGAGGGCCAGCAGCGAGCCCGCGTGAACCGGATCGAGGAGGGCGAACTGCATTTTGTCGCCAATGTCACGCCCGTGGAGGAAGCGCTTGAGTCCGATCCCCGGTCGCGCAGCAAGGCCAGCGAAATCGAGGCTTTGCGCCGTGCCGTGATGCAGCAGTTCGAGCAGTACGTCAAGCTCAACAAGAAGATTCCGCCCGAAATCCTGAGCTCGATCTCCAGCATCGATGACGCCGGGCGTCTGGCCGACACGATCGCCGCTCATCTGCCGCTCAAGCTCGAAAACAAGCAGGCGGTGCTCGATCTGTCCGACATCAAGGGCCGCCTGGAGAATCTCTTTGAGCAGATTGAGCGCGAGGTCGACATACTCAACGTGGACAAGAAGATCCGCGGTCGCGTCAAGCGGCAGATGGAAAAGAACCAGCGCGATTTCTACCTGAACGAGCAGGTCAAGGCGATTCAGAAGGAACTCGGCGAGGGCGAGGACGGCGCCGACATCGACGAGATCGAGAAGAAGATCAAGTCCGCCAAGATGCCCAAGGAGGCGCTGAAAAAGGCCGAGGGAGAACTCAAGAAGCTCAAGCTGATGTCACCGATGTCTGCTGAGGCCACGGTGGTGCGCAATTACATCGATGTGCTGACGGGTCTGCCCTGGGCTGTCAAGACCAAGATCAAGCATGATCTGGGTCACGCCGAGAAAGTCCTCAACGAAGATCACTACGGACTGGAGAAGGTGAAAGACCGCATTCTTGAGTACCTTGCGGTGCAACAACGGGTGGAAAAGGTCAAGGCGCCGATCCTCTGTCTGGTCGGGCCACCCGGGGTCGGCAAGACCTCGCTCGGGCAGTCGGTGGCCAAGGCGACCGGCCGCAAGTACGTGCGCGTGGCGCTCGGCGGCATGCGCGACGAGGCCGAAATTCGCGGCCACCGTCGCACCTACATCGGCGCCATGCCAGGCAAGGTGCTGCAGAGCCTGTCCAAGGTGGGCACCCGCAACCCGCTGTTCCTGCTCGATGAAATCGACAAACTGGGAACCGATTTCCGGGGTGATCCGTCGAGCGCACTGCTCGAGGTGCTCGATCCCGAACAGAACCACAAGTTCGGCGATCATTACGTCGAGGTCGATTTTGATCTGAGCGATGTGATGTTCGTGGCAACCTCCAATTCCATGAACATTCCACCGGCCTTGCTCGATCGCATGGAGGTCATCCGGCTCTCGGGTTACACCGAGGACGAGAAGACCAACATTGCCCTCAAGTTCCTGCTGCCCAAGCAACTCAAGAACAATGGCGTCAAGGAAGAAGAGCTTGAGATCGCGCAAGATGCGGTTCGCGACATCATTCGCTACTACACGCGCGAGGCCGGTGTGCGCTCGCTGGAACGGGAATTGTCGAAGATCTGCCGCAAGGTGGTGAAGGGTTTGCAACTCAAGAAGATGGTGCCCCAGGTCAAGGTGAACGCTGACAATCTCAATGACTTCCTGGGTGTGCGCAAGTACAGCTACGGGCGCGCCGAAAAGCAGAACCAGGTGGGTCAGGTGGTGGGCCTGGCGTGGACCGAGGTTGGCGGCGATTTGCTGACGATCGAGGCCGCCATGATGCCCGGCAAAGGGGTGATAACGCGCACCGGGTCGCTTGGCGACGTCATGAAGGAATCGGTCGAGGCGGCGCGCACCGTGGTGCGGAGCCGCTCCAGGCGACTGGGAATCAAGGATGAGTTCTTCGAAAAGAAGGATATCCACATCCACGTGCCCGACGGCGCCACGCCCAAGGACGGACCGAGTGCGGGCGCCGCGATGACCACGGCCTTCGTCTCTGCCATGACCGGCATTCCGGTCCGCGCCGACGTCGCCATGACCGGTGAGATCACCTTGCGCGGCGAGGTGACGGCGATCGGCGGGCTCAAGGAAAAGCTGCTGGCCGCATTGCGCGGGGGCATCCACACGGTGCTGATCCCGGAGGAGAACGCCAAGGATCTTCAGGATATTCCCGAGAACGTGAAGAACGGGCTTGAGATCGTGCCGGTGCGCTGGATCGACAAGGTGCTCGAAATTGCGCTGGAGAGAATGCCGACCCCGTTGCCGGAAGAAGAGGCTGCGGCAGGCGATGCGGTGAAGGTCGCGGCGGCCGTGCCCGTGCCTGTAGAGTCGATCAAGCACTGAAATTTACGCTATAATTTGCGACTTGAAATGCGGGAATAGCTCAGTTGGTAGAGCGCAACCTTGCCAAGGTTGAGGTCGAGAGTTCGAGACTCTTTTCCCGCTCCAGATTCCGAAAAGGGAAGCCCAGGCTTCCCTTTTTTGTCAGATGCGGCGCGATAGCAAATCGGTTATGCAACGGATTGCAAATCCGTCTAGCCCAGTTCGACTCTGGGTCGCGCCTCCA
>CAIMBE010000101.1 GCA_903839085.1 uncultured beta proteobacterium
CTGGCGCGCTTTTACCTACCGCGGTCAGGTCTGGGGTTATCCACTGGCGATCGAAGCCATTGGCCTGATCTACAACAAGGCGCTGGTGGCCACGCCGCCGAGCAGCTTTGAGGAGGTGATCGAACTCGACCGCAAGCTCGCCGCGCAAGGCAAGCACGCCATTCTGTGGGCCTATAACAACTCCTTTTTCAGTTGGCCCCTGCTCGCCGGTCCGGGCGGCTTCGTCTTCGAGCGCAACAGCCAGGGTGAGCTCGATCCCAAAAAAGTCGGCGTCAACAACGCCGGCGCCTACCAGGGCGCCCAGATGCTCGAGCGTCTGATCCGGGATGGTCACATGCCCAGGGGCGCGCGCTATGCCGAGATGGAAGGCGCGTTTGCGCGCGGCCAGGTCGCCATGATGATCAATGGCCCGTGGGCCTGGGACAACGTGCGCAAGGTCGGCATCCAGTTTGGCGTGGCACCGATTCCCGGCATCGACGGCAAGCCGGCCAAGCCCTTTGTCGGCGTGCTCGGCTGCATGATTGCTGCCCCCAGCAAGCACAAGGACGTGGCGCGCGAGTTCATCGAGCATCATCTGCTGACACTCGAGAGCCTGAAGGTGATCAGTGCCGACGTGCCGCTGGGAACGCCGGCCAACAAGGCCTACTATCAGGAACTGAGCAGCGATCCGAACATCGTCGCCACCATGGCCAACGCCAGGGCGGGTGAGCCCATTCCCAACATCCCGGAAATGGGCCGCTTCTTCCCGGCCATCGATGCCGCCCTGGAGGCCATCACGAACGGCCGCCAGTCAGCGCGCGACGCGCTCGACGGCGCTGCGGCACGCATGCTGGCCCAATGACATGAATTCGAGCGTTCGGCGCCCCCGCACCCTGGTCCGAAGCCTGACTCGGCTACTGCTTGCCGCGCTCATTCTGTGCCTGCTTTGGCTGAGCTACAGCCTGTGGTGGTCCGGGCAGGCCTTGACGGCAGTGGGAGCATTGGCTCTGGGCGGCTCGGCGCTGCTGGTTTACAGCCAGGCGCAGTCGGTGGCCTGGAAATACCTGTTCCCGGGTGTCGCCGCCATGCTCCTGTTTGTCGCTTTTCCGCTTCTCTACACGGTGCAGATCGGCTTCACCAATTTTTCATCCAGCCACCTGTTGGACTACGAGCATGCCCGCGCCTACCTGCTCGAGCAGTCGCTGGTGGATCAGGAACGGAGTCGGCCCTACACACTTCACCGCGATGGCGACCGGCTGCGCCTGAAACTCGGCGCCCGGGATGGCATGAGCGATGCAGCGCTGGTCTCGAGCGCGCTGGACCTGAGCCGCAGCCCTGCAAGCGAGCCCTTACCCATGCAAGCGCTGGGCGCGAGCGCACTGCAAGCGCCCCTGAGTCTGCGCGAGCTTTTGCAGCATCGCGACGCGCTCAGCACACTGCAATTACGCCTGCCCGACGGTCAACTGCTGCGCTACGCGGGTCTGCGCGAATTCGGCCCGATCGAGCCCTTGTGGCGCGCCAATGCCGATGGCTCGCTGACCCAGTTGGCCAGCGCCACCATCTACCGGGCCAACCAGGGCAGCGGTTTCTTCGAGACCGACGGCGGCGAACGCGTGCAGCCGGGTTTCAAGGTGGGCATCGGGCTGGCCAACTACAGCCGCATGCTGCTGGACGCCGACTTTCGCGGTCCTTTTGTCAGCATCTTCGTCTGGACCGTGCTGTTTGCCGGCTTGACGGTGCTGCTTTCCACGGCCCTGGGCATGACGCTGGCCGTGCTTCTGGAGTGGCCGGCGCTCAAGTACCGCACGCTGTATCGCACGCTGCTGTTCCTGCCCTATGCGGTGCCGGGCTTTATTTCCATTCTTGTTTTCAAGGGCCTGTTCAACCAGAATTTTGGTGAGATCAACGCCATTCTGAACGCCTTGTTCGATGTGCGCCCGGCGTGGTTTGCGGACCCGCTGCTGGCCAAGGCCATGATCCTGATCGTCAATACCTGGCTGGGCTACCCCTACATCATGATTTTGTGCAGCGGGCTGATCAAGTCCATCCCCGGCGACCTGTACGAGGCCTCGGCCATCGCCGGCGCCACGCCGCTGACCAACTTTTTCAGGATCACGGCGCCCCTGGTTGCGCGTCCGCTGACACCGCTCCTGATCAGCGCCTTTGCCTTCAACTTCAACAATTTCGTGCTGATCTCGCTGCTGACCGACGGCCGGCCCGATTACCTCAATACCAAGCTGCCGGCCGGCACCACCGACATCCTGGTAAGTTACACCTACCGTATTGCTTTCACCGACAGCGGGCAGAATTTCGGACTGGCCGCTGCCATCTCGACCCTGATCTTCGTGATGGTCGCGCTGATGGCGCTGCTGCAGCTCAGAATCACTCGGCAGGCCGAGCACAACAGGTAGTCACCCATGGCCATGGTCACCGGAAAGAAACAGCGCTGGCGTGTCGTCGCCGCGCACCTCGGTCTGTGGGCGCTGCTGGCGCTGACGCTGTTCCCCTTGCTGGCAGTGCTCAGCATCTCGCTGCGCCCCGGAAATTACGCCACCGGCTCGCTGATCCCGAGCCGCATCAGTCTGGAACACTGGCAACTGGCGCTGGGGATGCCCCATACCGCGAGCGACGGCAGCGTGACGCAACCGCCCTTCCCGGTGCTGCTCTGGCTGTGGAATTCGATCAAGATCGCCACGATTTCGGCGAGCCTCATCGTCGCCATCTCGACCACCGCAGCCTATGCTTTTGCGCGACTGAAATTTGCCCGCAAGGCACTCATCCTCAACAGCATGATGCTGCTGCAGATGTTCCCGGTGGCGGTGGCGCTGGTGGCCATCTACGCGATCTTCGACGGTATCGGAACCAGGCTGCCCTGGCTCGGCATCGAGACCCACGCCGGCCTCATCGTTGCCTACCTGGGTGGTGTTGCCATGCATGTCTGGACCATCAAGGGTTACTTCGAAACGATACCGGCGGAGATCGAGGAATGCGCCAAGGTGGACGGCGCCACGCACTGGCAGGCCTTTCGCCTGGTGCTGCTGCCCATGGCGGTGCCAATCCTGATGGTGGTGTTCGTGCTGGCGTTCATCGGCACCATCATCGAATACCCGGTGGCCTCGATCCTGCTTCGCGAGGAGCCCAATCTCACGCTGGCGGTCGGCTCCAAGTACTACCTCTATGAGCAGAAGTACCTGTGGGGCGATTTCGCCGCCGCCGCCGTGCTGTCGGGTCTTCCCATCACCCTGGTCTTTTTGATGGCGCAGCGCTGGATTGTGTCGGGCCTGACGGCAGGCGGCGTCAAGGGGTGAGACCGAAAGTGCGGGTCGATGGTCGAAGGCTGCTGCGATACAGCGCTTGCTGCGCCGCCTTGCTGCTGGCTCAGGGCGCGACGCAGGCGGCCCCGGTCGGCGCCGACGCAAACTGCCGGGCCCAACCGCTGGGCGGTCGCGCGCTCTACCTGCGAGGCGCGTTCAACAGTTGGAATGCGGCCGACAGCCAGAAATTCGGCTGGGTCTGCAACCGCTACCAACTGGTGACCCGGATTGAGGGTCCGCACAGATTCAAGATCGCCGACGAAGCGTGGTCGCCGGATGCCGATTTTGGCGGCGGCAAGGCACCCGAACAACTGGCGCTCAAGGGCCCGGAACTGCAACAGTTATTTACTGGCGTACATCGCTTCACCATGACCATGGACACTGCCAACACCGAACCCACTGTGCGCATAGAGGACTGCCCGGCCGACGCGCCGCTGGGGCAGACCACGCTGTTTCTGCGCGGCAGCATGAACAACTGGGCGGCGCTTGACGAGTACGCGTTCAAGTACAGCTGTGATGCCTACTACCTCAACGTCAAGCTGCTGACGCTCTCCGAGTTCAAGATCGCGGATGCCGCATGGCAAGAGGCTTCGAGCTTCGGCAGCAGCGCCGGCGCCGACCTGCTGGCTGGCGGCAGCGGCAACCTGTCGCACAACTTCAGCGGTGAACACACGATCCGACTGGCTTTCCCGGGCGGCAGGCCACAGCTTGAGATCGGCCCCAGGACTTTTGCCGACCCCAGCGAGCGCAGCGTCACTGACCCCACGGCTTTGAGCCTGCGTTTTGACTCGCGTGACCTGGCTGACAAGTCCGCATTCGGCGCCATGCCGGTTGGCAGCTCGATCGATTTCCACGTCAGCGCGCTGCCCGGCGTCAAGAAGCTCACCCTGGTGATCGAGAAGCGTCGCATGGAGGGCAACCAGGAGCGCCTGGAATACACCGAGGTGGCGCGCCTTGCCATGACGCGCAGCGCTCAAGGCAGTCAGGAGCGCTGGCGTGCCAGCAGCCGATTCACGGAGGCCAGCATTTACGGCTACTGGTTTGAGGCCGAGATCAACGGCCAGACTTTCGTCTACCAGAACAACGCCGACCCGGTATTCTGGACCCGCGAAAGGGGCTCGGGCGGGGTTGGACAAGTTGCTGACAAGCCGACGCCGACGGGCACCATCCGGCGCTTTCGCCAGACCATTTACGACCAGGATTTCAAGGTGCCCGACTGGGCAAGCGACATCGTCTACTACTACATCTTTCCCGATCGTTTCCGCAATGGCGATCCGCGCAACGATCCGCAACCCGGCGTGGCCCGGTACCACGACCAGACGGTTGAGTTGCACCGCAACTGGCTCGACAGGCCCTGGCGGCCCGCCAGCGGCGACGGCTCGGATGCGATCTACAACAACGACTTCTTCGGCGGTGATCTGGCCGGCATCATCGAAAAGCTCGACTACATCAGGGATCTGGGTGCCAACACCATCTACCTGACGCCGGTATTCAAGGCCGCCAGCAACCACAAATACGACACGGCCGACTACAAGAATATCGATGCCGGCTTTGGCAGCAACGAGGACTTTGTCCGCCTCACGAAAGAAGCAACAAAGCGTGGCATCCGCGTCATCACAGACACCAGCCTGAACCACACCGGCAGCGACTCGATCTACTTCGACCGTTTTGGCAATCACAAGTCGGCGGGCGCCTTTGAGAACGGCAAGATCCGCGCCGATTCGCCCTACGCGAGCTGGTACACGTTTGACGCGAAGCAGTCGAAACCGGACAAGCAGTACAAGGGCTGGGTCGGCGTGACCGATCTGCCCGAGCTGAACAAAGGCGCGCCCGCGTTCCGGCACTACGCTTACGGCGCTGCCGACTCGGTGATGAAGCTCTGGCTCGACCGCGGCGCGGCCGGCTGGCGCATGGACGTGGCACCCTGGGTGCCGGACGACTTCTGGCGTGAATGGCGCACTGCCATCAAGCAGCATCGCCCGGACGCACTGACGGTGGCCGAGACCTGGTTCGACGCCTCCAAGTATTTTCTTGGCGACATGTTCGATTCCACCATGAACTACATCTTTCGCAGCACCGTGCTGGCGTACGCGGCAGGCGGCAAGGCCAGTGAGTTGTATCGCAACATTGAAATGATGCGCGAGGCCTACCCGGCGCAGGCCTTTTATGCGCTGATGAACCTGCTGTCCACGCATGACCAGGCGCGCAGTCTGCACTACCTGGGCTGGCGCGCCGACAGCGACGCTCCAGCGCTCATCAAGCGTGCCAAGCAGCGCTTCAGGCTGGCACTGTTCTTCCAGATGACCTTTCCCGGCGCGCCCGCCGTGTACTACGGCGACGAGGTCGGCGTCACTGGCGGTGACGACCCCTACAACCGCGCACCCTACCCCTGGGCGGACCAGGGCGGCCAGCCGGACATGGAACTGCTCGCCGAGGTCAAGCGCCTGATCAAGCTGCGCAAGGACAATCCGGTGCTGCGTCGAGGTTCGATCGAGGCACCTCTGCTGCTCGACGACCATGTCATCGTGCTGGGACGCAAACTGGGCCAGCAGATCGCGATCAGCGCCAGCAACAACTCAGATGCGCCGCAGACCGTGACGCTGGAGCTGCCGGAAAAATTCAGGTCCAGCGCGTTCAGCGATGCGCTGACTGGCGCCAGATACACGGCGCTCCGGGGTCGGCTCAGATTCACTTTGCCGCCGCTTTTTGGCACGCTGCTGCTGAGTCACTGACAGAGCGGGAATCTTTGCGATCTGCTGCCGTCGATTTCAGGCTCGGGCAGCGCAGTTGTTCGCAATATAGGCGGCATGGTCAGGCATCACTCCAACGCATTTGGCAATCACTTCGCGCACGCTCTCCAGGTAGGCCTGGGTATCGGCTTCTGATTGCAGGTCCACCAGGGGATGGTAGCCCTGCGGCACCAGATTTTGCCCCTGCATCACCTGCAGCCAGGCAAGCTCGGCGAAAAGTTCATCGTCGACCCGCAGCAAGCGGCCATGCGAGCGGTAGAGTTCCATCTTGTGCGTGAGCGTGTCGGGCACCGCCATCTGCGCGCAATGCTGCCAGAACTTTGAATCGTCGCGCTGGTTGAGCTTGTAGTGCAGGATGATGAAGTCCCGGATGCGTTCGTACTCAAAGCGGCACTGCCGGTTGTACTCCTGGATGTCGACCGGGTTGAAGCCCTGATCCGGGAAATAGTTGATGAGTCTGGCGATTTGCGACTGCACCAGATGAATGGCAGTCGACTCCAGCGGTTCGACAAAACCACTGGACAGACCGATTGCCACCACGTTGCGATTCCAGCACTGCTTTCGCAATCCCGGCACGAACTTGAAGCGCCGTGGCTCGGCCAGCGGCTTGCCGTCCAGATTGGCCAGCAGGGTCGCGGCGGCTTCATCGTCGCTGACAAACTGACTGCAGTAAACGTGCCCGTTGCCGATCCGGTGCTGCAGGGGAATACGCCATTGCCAGCCCGCCCGGTGGGCCGTGGAGCGGGTGTAGGGCAGCAACTGCGAGGCCGATTCACAGGGAACGGCCAGCGCCGTGTCGCACATCAGCCACTCGGTCCAGTCCTCGTAGCCGGTCTTGAGGGTCTCCTCGATCAAGAGGCCGCGAAAACCGGAGCAGTCGATGAAAAGCTCGCCCTCGATCCGCTCGCCGCTGGCCAGCAGCACCGCCTCCACATGATCGTCGCTTGGGCGCTGCACAACCCGGACGATCTTGCCCTCGGTGCGCTGCACACCGCGCTCCTGCGCGAGCTTGCGCAGGTAGCGCGCGTACAGGCTCGCGTCAAAATGGTAGGCGTAGTTCAGGTCAGCCAGCGGCGAATTGGGCACATCAAAACGCGGCGGCATGAACTTGTTGGCTTTCGCCGCCATGCGGGTGATGCAATAGGCTTCCAGATCGTGCGCCTTGCCCAGGCGACGCATCTTCTGCCAGTACTGGTCAAAACGAACCGTCCAGAGATCCTGGCCCAAGCCACCGAAGCCGTGCATGTAGCGGTCGCCCAGCTTGCCCCAGTTGACAAATTCGATACCGAGCTTGAAGGTGCCCTGGGTTTGCCGCAGAAACTCGTTTTCGTCAATCCCGACAATCTTGTTGAAGCGCTGAATCATCGGAATGGTGGCCTCACCCACGCCGATGATGCCGATCTCATCAGACTCGACGACACGGATGCTGTATTTGCCGCGCAGCACGGTCGCCAGGGCTGTGGCTGTCATCCAGCCCGATGTCCCGCCGCCCACGATCACGATGTCTTGCAAGCCCATGCTGCTCATTTCACGCTGCTCCTGATCAAAATAAAAAGCCCCTTGCCGACTTTAGCCGACAAGGGGCAAAGCCCTTGGAAATCTGGGTTCGTACGTTCAGTACTTGTAATTCATGCCGAACAGGTAGGTCTTGCCGTAGGTGGTTCTCTCGATGACGTTGGTCGGCACGTCCTTGTAACGGACAAACTCGGCATTGTTGAGGTTGTTCGCCTGGAACAGGAAGGACAAGCCCTTGGCCGGACCGGACTGGAACTCATAGCCGAGCTGCAGGTCGGTGATGGCCTCGCCATCAATGTAGGTCAGCTGACGGTCGCCCGTGAAGCTCGAGACTTCGCCGACAAAAGCGGAGCGGCGACGCTGCGCGACACGCACCGAGAAGCCCTTCATTTCGTAGTAGGCCGCGACGCTGCTGACAATCTTCGACAGACCCGGCAGCGGAATGGTGCCAGTGGAAATACCGTCGTTGGACACGCCCGAGGTCGGCAGATTGACCGAGCTGTCGGTGCTTGAATAAGATCCAACCAGGCCGAAACCATCGAGCGGCTTGGCCAGCAGATTCAAGGGCAGCGAGGCCGACAGTTCGATCCCCTTGATGGTGCCGCCGCTGCCGTTGAAAGGCCGCGTGAACTGTCCGACGGGCGTCGGTGCGATCGGTGTGCTGCCGGTGACGTACTGCGAGAAGTTGAAGGTTGGATCGGCAATATTGACGATGTAGGTACTCAAATCCTTGTAGAAACCGGCAATGCCGATATAGGCCTTGGTGCCGAAATACTTCTCGTACGACAGGTCCAGCGCGTTGGCACGGAATGGCTTCAGGTTCGGGTTGCCACCGTCACCGGTGTAGATCCCCTTGGTCGCGTCGTAGCTGAACGAAAAGCTGGCACGCATGTCGTTGAGCGTTGGCCGCGCCATCTGACGCGCCAGACCGAAACGCAAGGTTTGATCGCCACCGAGGTCAAACACCAGGTTGGTGCTGGGCAGTACGTCGCTGTAGGATGTGCCGACCGTTGAGGTCACCGCCGGACAGGTCTGGTCGCTGACGCAGGACGAAGAATCGCGATCCACGTTGAAGGCGGTCGAGCTTTGATCGGTCTTGACGACTTGCAGGCCAACATTGCCACGCACCGGCAAGCCAAACAGCTTGGAGTCGATATCACCGCGGCTGTACACGGTGGTTACCTTCTCCTTGACGGTCCAGTCCTTGTTGAAGATGTCCGGATGCAGCTTGGGCACGACGTCGTAGATGGTTCCAATGGTCCCGAGCGGATCGAACGTGGCGAAGCTGATGCCGGCGACGCTGGTGCTGCCGCTGCCAGGCATATCGGCAAAGCCCAGCGGGTTGCCGCCGCGAATCACCAGTCGCCCCTCGATGTATTCGCGTGACTTGCTGCGATCCGACAAATTCAGGCCGACATCGACCGAGCTCAGGAACCAGCCGTCGGGCAGATTGCGCTTGCCGCTGACACGGTAGGAGTCCAGCTTGTCCTCCACGTGCGGCAGCTTGGAGTAACCGGCCTGGGGTGAACCGGTGCCGCCACCCCAGCCCTGCACGTCGGTGAGTTTGATGAGATTGCGATCCGCGTAATTGAAGCCAGGCGTGAACGACTGCGCGTTGTTGAAGCTGACGCTGTCGAGCACGGCGCCGCCCAGGGCATTTTGCGTCGTGCCGGCCGTCGTTTCCATGATGGCACCCCGACGCACCGCCTTGGAAGTCGCCAGATCGAGATTGCCGGTCCATTCACCCATCTTGAGTTTGGTATTCCAGCCGTAGGAACTGAGCTGATCCTGCGTGCTCTCAATATCGTTGCGGACCACGCCGCGCACATTGTTGAAGACACCCGATGTGACATCGCTGCCATTGAGCGTGGCGCTGGTCAGGACACCGGCCTTGTCGTAGTTGAAGCCGCCGACCCAGGAATCGTTCAAAGGCGCCTGGAATGCCTTGGTCGCCTTCAACTTGTCAAAGGTCGAGTGAAACAGGTCCAAAGTGCTGGAGAAGTCCTTGTTCGGTTTGAACTGCAGCACTGCCATCGCGCCTTCACGGGTTTGCGTGGTCTGGTCAGCCCACCAGCCAAAACCGTTGTAGGGCACGTTGACATCGGCCCCGACGCCGTTGACCTTGGCCGTGCCACCACCCCAGGAGTCAAAACGCGACGTCGTCGCACCGGTCTCCCGCAGGCGCGCAAAGCCGAGCGCGACACCAATCGTGCGATCGGCAAACTGATCGATGTAGGAGAAATTGAAGCGTCCGCCAGTGCCTTCGGCCATGCCGGTATCAATGCCGGAGCGTTGCTTGCGGTAGTTCACGGCAATGGTCCGGTTCGCAAAATCGAGCGGGCGTACCGTCTGCAAATCCACCGTGCCCGACAGGCCCTGGCCCACCAGGCCGGCATCGGGTGTCTTGTAAACCACCACGCCGCTGAGCAATTCAGACGGGTATTGATCGAACTCGACGCCACGGCTGTCGCCCGTGGTCACCTGTTCGCGACCGTTGAGCAAAGCGGTTGAAAAGTCTGGCGACATGCCGCGAATACTGATTTGCTGGGCACGACCCTGACTGCGCTGTGCCGTCAGGCCTGGCAAACGGGCCATCGACTCGGCAATGCTGGAGTCGGGCAGTTTGCCAATATCTTCGGCAGAAATGGCCTCGACAATCGAATCCGAATTCTTCTTGACCGAAATTGCGGCCTCAATGCCTTTGCGAATGCCCGTCACCGTCACGGTGCTCAGGTCGCCGCTGGTTGCCGCCTGCTGTGCCAGTACTGAGCCCGACGCCAGCAGCAACAGTGCACAGCCGGCAGCAACCGGACCAAGCTTAAAAAGGGACCGATGCGAGGCATGCCTCACCAAACGCTGTTCCGGCAAAATCTTCATTCAAACTCCCGAGGCTGGTTAATTCAAGTGCTGCACATGCCCTTGCCTGGCAAGGGATGGAAATAGGGGGATTCGCCATCCCTTGGGCTATTTGTACCAAAACAAGATTTATCTGCTGATAGTAGAAACCCTTGCTTTCGTGCATTTTCCAACAAAAGTTGGACATTTATCGACTATAACCACGCCATTATGGTGGTTTTGGCTTCATTTTTTGTCTTTTTCAAGTCCTGTCTGGCGTACAACTCAATACGCTTGTAGCTAAAGTACAGGTATAACGTATAAACTATGATCCCATCCGAGCATGCGTTCAGGATCACCGACCCTGGCGTTCGCATCCATTCTGTCAAAGGAAACACAGTGCAATCAAAGCCAGTCCGAATCTTGGCGTCCTGGGACTGCGCGATGTGGCGCGTCCTGCCTGTCGTGTTCGCCGCGCCGGAACTTAACTTCAAACTGGAGCCAACCGCGTGACCGCCAACCAGAGTTTCCCCAGACTGCTCGGCGATATTGGCGGAACCCATGCCCGCTGGGCCTGGCAGGAGAACGCCAAGTCAGCTCTGCAGGATATTTCAGTGCAGCCCTGCCAAGCCAGCGCCACCTTGCTCGAGTCGGCAAGAACCTATCTGGAAGCCACCGGTCATGCTCAGCCGCAATCTGCGGGCATCGGGATAGCCACCGCCGTGACCGGCGACGTGGTGCGCATGACCAACAACCCCTGGACGTTTTCCATCAGCGAACTCAAACAATCGCTCGGTGTGAAGCACTGCCTGCTCCTCAATGACTTTACCGCGCTGGCCATGAGCCTGCCGGGACTCACGGCATCCGATCTGAGTCCCATTGGCGGCGGTGTTGCCATTGCTGGCGCACCGATTGCCTTGATCGGACCTGGCACCGGTCTGGGCGTCTCGGGCCTGTTGCCGGCGGCGGACGGACGGTACTGCGCCCTGAGCGGTGAAGGCGGTCATGTCACGCTGGCAGCCACTGACGAGCGCGAAGCGGTCCTGCTGTCCCTGCTGCGCAGGCGCTTCGGCCATATCAGCGCCGAACGCCTGCTTAGCGGACCCGGCCTGGTCGAACTGTACCGGGTCTCGTGCGAGCTCCATGGCCGCACGCCGAGCGATATGACGCCACCCGAGGTCAGTTCGGCGGCCAGCAGCGCCAGTGACCCGGATTGCGTCGCCAGCGCGCGCTACTTTGCAGCGCTTCTGGGCACGGTAGCAGGCAACCTGGCCCTGACGCTGGGTGCACGCGGTGGGCTCTACATCGGAGGGGGTGTCGTGCCGCGACTCGGCAGCGCCTTCAACGGGGCGCTGTTTCGCCAGCGCTTCGAAGACAAGGGACGCTTTCAGGACTATCTGCGTGCCATCCCCTGCTGGATCATCACGGCGTCAACGCCGGCGCTGCTGGGTGCCTCGCGCGCGCTGGACCTGCTGCCGGCTGACTGAGGCAAGCCACTTCAGTACGGAGTCACCCATGTCATCGACGCTTTTCGAAAACCCGAGGCTGCTGGGCGACATCGGCGGCACCTATGCGCGCTTCTCGCTCGAAGTGGGACCTGGCATTTTTGAGCACGCGGCCTCGCTGCGCTGCGCCGACCATGAAGACTTCCATGCGACGGTGCAAGCCTATCTGTCTGCGCTGCCAGCAAGCGCATCGATCGGTCGCATCAAGAATGCCGCGGTTGCCATCGCCACGCCGGTCTCGGGTGACCAGATTCAAATCACCAATTACCCATGGCAGTTTTCCATTGAACAGATGCGCCAGCGCCTGCACCTGGACAATCTCCTCGTGGTCAACGATTTCACCGCGCTGGCCATGGCGCTGCCGAGCCTGCTGCCAAACCAGCGGCGCCAGGTTGGCATCGGCACCGCGCTGCCGCGAAGCGTGATTGGCTTGATTGGTGCCGGCAGCGGCCTGGGCGTCTCGGGTCTGATTCCAGCCAACGACGGCTGGGTGGCACTCGGAACCGAAGGCGGGCACACCAGTTTCTCGCCGCGCGATGAACGCGAACTGGCCATTCTTCAATACGCCTGGCGACACTACGCCCACGTTTCGTTCGAGCGCCTGGTGTCGGGTCCGGGCATTGAACTGATTTACCGTGCCCTGGCTGAGCGCAACGCCCGTCCTGACCAGATCCTGAGTGCGCCCGACATCACGCAGCGCGCGCTCGACGCCAGCGACCCACTGTGCACCGAAGTGATCGAGGTCTTTTGCGGCATGCTGGGCACGGCCGCTGCCAACCTGGCCGTGACCCAGGGCGCGTTTGGCGGTATCTATATCGGTGGCGGCATTGTGCCAAGGCTGGGCAGCCACTTTGACCGCTCGATTTTCCGGCAACGCTTTGAGGACAAGGGCCGGTTCGCCGACTATCTGCGGGGCATTCCGACCTTCGTCATCACGGCCGACGATGCGACGCTGCTGGGCGTGTCGGCCATTCTGGCGGCCCAGTTGCGCAGCCTTGATTCGGCCCAGGGCTCGGCGATTCTGAGCCAGATCGGACGCGTTCGCGTCAATTTGTCACGCGCCGAACAGCGCGTTGCAGACCACGTGCTGGCGCACCCGCGGTCCACCTTGAATGATCCAATCGCCCAGATCGCCCGCGCCGCCGAGGTCAGTCAACCGACGGTGATCCGTTTTTGCCGATCGCTGGGCTGCGAGGGTTTGTCGGACTTCAAATTGAGGCTGGCCTCGGGGCTGACTGGCACCATGCCGATCACCCATACCCAGGTCACCGGCGAAGACAGCATGCTCGAACTCAGCGTCAAGGTACTGGGCAACACCGCATCCTCGATCCTGCAGGTGCGCGATCATCTCAATCGCGAATCGATCGACAAGGCGGTTCAATGGATTACCGCCGCGCAGCGGGTCGAGTTCTACGCCGTGGGCCATTACAGCGTTGTGGCTGACGATGCGCAGTTCAAATTTCTGCGCATGGGCGTTTCATCTGTTTCCTATACGGTCCCGCGCCTGCAAGTGCTGGCAGCCAATTTGCTGCGCCCGGACGTCGTGGCGGTGGTCATCAGCAGCAGTGGGCGCGTCAAGGAATTATTGGAGGTGGTAGAGAAAGCGCATGAGCGAGGCGCCAGCGTGATCGCCATCACTGCCAGCCAATCGCCACTGGCACGCAAGGCCGATCTGGCCCTGATTGTTGACCACGTGGAGGACGTGGCGACACAGGTACCCATGATCAGCCGCATTCTGCATCTGCTGATGATCGATATTCTGGTGGTTGGCGTCAGCATGCGCCGCGGCGTCAAGGGCCTGCCCGCCCTGAGCACAGAGGCCACCGCCGCGCTGGATGAATCCCTGTCCCAGCAGCCCACGCCCACGCTGAACAGCCCGGGCGTCAGCGCCGCCGGCGCACTGGCCCATCTGACCTCGCACAGCATGTAGCGGCTATCGATGTTTTTGCCGTCATTGCGAGCGTAGCGCGGCAATCCATGACCCCCGACCGTCATTGCGAGCGTAGCGCGGCAATCCATGACTGCGGCTTGCATGGACGGCCGCGCTACGCTCGCAGCAACGAAACCGGGAGCATGGATCGCCACGGCCTGCTGCGTCGCGAGGACGAATGCAGCATTCTTGCTATGACGATTGCTGCGGCCTCGCGATGACGAAGGCAGCATTCTTGCGATGACGAAAGCTGCGGCCTCGCGATGACGCAAGCAGGGGTCTTGAATTCTGGAGACATCAATCTTCGACCTCCAGAATCATGGCCGAACGAGCTGGCAATGTCAGTGTTTGGGACAGCGAAAACCGCTGTCCGGAGAACACATCGGTGCCTGCCGACTGGGGCGTCAACATCTCATGAAAGCGACTCAGCTCCAGGGTTGCCGGCTTCAGATTCTTGTTAAAAACCACCATCACCCGCTTGGTCCCGTCATAGCGGAAATAGACGTAGGTTCCCTGTTCGGGGACAAAGTGCATCAGCTTTCCCCCGTGAATGGCGCTCGCCCCTTTTCGCCAGGTCAACAGGCGCCGCAGGAACTGCTGCGCCTGACTCTGTGCCTTGCCAAGTCCGCGTCCTGAAAATGCATTGACCGCATCGCCCGGCCAGCCACCCGGAAAATCGGCGCGCACGCGGCCATCGTCGCGCTGCTTCGGACTGGTCATCAGTATTTCGGTGCCATAAGTGAATTGCGGAATGCCACGCATCGTTGCCAGGTAGACCATCGCCATCCGATAAAGACCGTCATCCTGCGCCAGTTCCGAGAAGATCCGGTTGGTGTCGTGATTGCCTTCAAAGATCACCAGGTTTTCCGGCGCCGGATACTGAAAATCGTTGGCCAGAGACTCGTAAAGAACGCTCAAGCCGGTTCGATCGCCGTCCTCGCCCATCAAGCCTTCCTGCAGCGCGTAATAGAGCGGGAAGTCCATCATGCTGGGTGTGTAGGAAAGGTAGTGATCAGAATTGACCTTGCCCTTTTGCCAGTAAGAAACAATTGCCGGATTGGAGGTCCACTCCTCCCCCACCATGTTGAAATTCGGGTACTCGTCGATGATGCGTTGCGACCATCTGCTTAGAAAAAGCGGGTCAGAGTAAGGGTAGGTGTCAACGCGAAACCCCGACAAGCCAGCATATTCAATCCACCAGAGATTGTTTTGTATCAGGTAGTTCGCCAGCAATGGATTGCGCTGGTTCAAGTCCGGCATGGATTCAACGAACCAGCCATTGGAAAACCGCTTGCGGTCGGCAAGAGAGGCATGAGGATCCTGAATGGTGGTTCTCTTGTGATTGGTGACGACAAATTTGTCCTGGAAATTCAGCCAGTCGGCGCTCGGCAAATCCTTCATCCACCAATGCCCGGAACCTATGTGATTGAGCACCACATCCTGGATGAAACCCAAGCCTTTGTGTTTTGCCTTGTCCACCAGATCACGGTATTCCTCATTGCTGCCAAAGCGGGCATCTACCTGGTACAAATTGGTCGACGCATAGCCGTGGTACGACGCCTCGGGTTGATTGTTTTCTGTCAGTGGCGTCGACCAGATCTGGGTAAAGCCCATCCCGGCAACATAGTCGAGATGCGCGCCGATGCCCTGCAAATCGCCGCCGTGCCGACCGGCTGGATCAGCGCGGTTCGCCTTTTCTTTCAGTGGCGTGACGCTGTCGTTGTTCTGATCGCCATTGGCAAAGCGATCCGGCACGATCAGATAAATCGCGTCGGCCGGACCAAAACCTCTCCTTTGGGCTGAATCCTTGGCGCGCGCGTCGAGTCGATAGGGCTGACTGAGCACGGTCTGGCCCTTCTGTGTAAATCGAAGCAGAAACTCGCCGGGAAGCGCCTCCTGGCTGATCTCCAGGTCGATGAAAAGATAATTCCTGCTGGCAACGCGGATCACCTCCTTGATGGCCAGGCCGGGATAACTCAGGCTCGGCGTCAGGTCCGCAATCTGCTCACCGTGCACCATCAGTTGCAGCGGTCCATGCTTCATGCCCACCCACCAGGAGGGTGGCTCCAGATGGTCAATGCGGTAGGGCGCCGCCTGTGCGCCCAGGGGCAGCCCATAAATCGATGAACCAAGACACCAGGCGAGCAGCACCCTCCGGGCAAGGGCGTAGGCGCGCGCGCTGCCCGCTGTGCGTTCCGTCGTCAAGGTGTCGACCCATCCAGCACCATTGGCAAGCGCCTCGGAACCGCCTTTGGACATGTTCATCTCAGGATTGCTTTCAGAAAGTCTGCAGACATTGTCCACCTAAAGTTCGCACACATCGTCCCGTTACCACCGGCCCTTGCGCCGACGGTCCCCATGATGCCCTGAATCTTCAAAGTTCCGTGGCACTGTGGGCAATCGTCAATCTCAAAGGTCCGGCATCCGGTCCTATGCAGGACTCAATCAGTGACCGCAGTCCGTTAAGAAAACCTTAATCCGTGCGGCTTAAAGTTGCGCCCATTCAAGGAGTTTTGATGAAACCAGTTTCTCGTTGGACTGCGCTGTGCCTGGTATGGGCAAGCGCCGCCGTTCCGCTATCGCACGCCATGACCCCGACCGAGCAGCTTGCGGCCTACAGCGCCCAGGCCGCCGCACCAGCCCAGGCAGCACGCGGGCAGCAGCTGTTCACCACCAGGCATGGCAAGGACTGGAGTTGCTCTACCTGCCACTCCGCTTCCCCGACCGTGACAGGCAAGCACGCCAGCACTGGAAAGACGATCGCTCCCATGGCACCGGCCTTCAATGCCGAGCGCTTCACAGACACCGCCAAGACCGAAAAGTGGTTTCGCCGCAACTGCAACGATGTGATGGGCCGTGAATGCACCGTGGCAGAGAAAGCCGACGTGCTGGCCTGGCTGCTCACGCTCAATCGCTGAGTCCGTATCAACCCACTGGAGAAATGCATCCATGCGACCGAGCAACATAAGCAAAGAGCTGACCCTGTGCGTCCTTCTGAGCGCCGCAGCGGTGTTCACCGCGCAGGCCGGATCGGCAGGCGCCGTCGTGCCGGTGCTGGCCAAATACCAACAGGAATGTGCGGCCTGCCATGTGGCCTATGCGCCGGGCTTGCTTCCCGCAGCCTCCTGGCAGCGGCTGATGGCTGGCCTGGGCAAGCATTACGGCGTGGATGCTTCGCTCGATGCGGCCAGCCTGCGCGAGATCAGCGACTGGCTCAAGACGCATGCCGGTACTTACAAGCGGGTGAGCGAAGAGCCGCCGCAGGACCGCATTACCAAATCCGCCTGGTTCCTGCGAAAGCACAGCGCAGGCGAAGTGGCACCGGCCGTCTGGAAGCGTAGCGCCGTCGGCAGCCCTGCCAATTGCGTGGCCTGCCACGGCAACGCGGCACAGGGCAACTTCAACGAACGCGACGTCAAGGTCCCCAAATGAACACCATGAGCGACGATTCAAGGAAGATTCTGGTGTGGGACGCCCCGGTGCGCGTGTTTCACTGGCTGCTGGTGCTGAGCTTTGCCGGCGCCTACCTCACTGCCGAGAGCGAGCGCTGGCGTTTGGCGCATGTCAGCCTGGGCTACACCGTGGGCGGACTGGTGGCGTTTCGCATTCTCTGGGGCCTCCTGGGCACGCGCTACGCGCGCTTTGGCAGCTTTGTGCGCGGTCCCAGAGTGGTGGCGCGGTATGCGCGCGCCCTGCTGGCAGGAAAGCCCGAGCACCACATCGGGCACAACCCGGCGGGTGCCGTTGGCATCGTGCTGCTGCTCTTGCTGAGCCTGGCCGCGGTTGCAAGCGGATGGGCCAATTACAGCGAATTGGGCGGCAAGCTGATCGAAGAACTGCACGAAGTGGCTGGCAACCTCATGCTCACGGTGGTGATCGTCCATGTGGCGGCCGCGCTGGTCATGAGCTGGCTGCACCGCGAAAACCTGGTGCGCTCGATGGTCACCGGCAAGAAGACCGGTTTGACCGGGCAGGGCATCCAAAAGCCCTGGCGGCCCGTGGCCCTGATAATTGTTGTGGCGGTGATGGGCTTCTGGTGGCTGCAGTGGCAGGGTGCGCCGGAGCCAGCCGGGATGGTGGCCAGTGCCGCCATCTCAAGTCTTGGCAAGCACGCCAACCATCGGCACGACGATGAGAACGATTGAATGACCCTGGAGTTTTGATGCGCATATTGCTGGCCGAAGACGACACGATGCTCGGTGACGGGCTTTGTGCCGGCCTGCGTCAACTGGGTTTTCTGGTGGACTGGGTGCGCGATGGTGTCGCTGCCGAGCGCGAGCTGGCCAGCGGCGGATATGCCGCTGCAGTGCTTGATCTTGGCCTGCCACTGAAAGACGGGCTGGAAGTTCTGAAGACACTGCGCGAGCGCAGGATTGCGACGCCGGTTCTGGTATTGACGGCGCGCGATGCGGTGCCGGATCGGGTTCGCGGCCTCGATCTGGGCGCCGACGACTATGTCATCAAGCCCGTGGACCTGCTGGAACTCGGCGCGCGTCTGCGCTCACTGGTGCGCCGCTCGCATGGACAGATGAGTGATTCCCTGCGCTGCGGTGCGGTGCTGCTTGAGCCCGCATCACGCCAGGTCAGCCTGAGCGGTGAGCCGGTGCCGCTTTCGATGCGCGAGTTTGACCTGCTGCACGTGTTGTTCCTCAATGCGGGACGCGTTCTCTCGCGTGAGCAACTGGAGCAGAAGTTGTATAGCTGGGGCTACGAGGTCGACAGCAATGCGATTGAAGTACACATCCACCATCTGCGCCGCAAGCTGCTGCCGGACCTGATCCAGACGGTGCGCGGGGTCGGGTACACCGTGCCACGCGCAGCGGAGTCGGCGTGAAGCTGCTGCGTCGACCGGTATCCCTGCAGGCCCGGCTGCTGGCGCTCCTGCTGGGCCTGGTGACGCTGGTCTGGCTTGGAGCTGCTTTGCTGATCTGGTCGGACGCACGCCATGAGCTCGATGAACTGCTCGATGGCCATCTGGCCCAGGCGGCAGCTCTGTTGGTGGTCCAGCAAACGCACGCCGATGATGACGATGTGGCCGACGCCCCGTCCCTGCATAAATACGCGCCGAAGGTGGCGTTCCAGGTCTTTCATGGCGGCCAGTTGGTGATGCGCTCGGCCAATGCCGGCACCACACCGATGTCGACCCGCACCGTGGGTTTCGAGACAGTGCGACTGGCTGACGGCGCCCAGTGGCGTGTGTTCGTCACGCGCGGCCCCGAGCGCGATGTGCTGGTGGTGGTGGGCGAGCAGACCGATTCGCGCAGTTCGATCCTGTGGGCCGTGCTGCGAAGCTTGCTGCTTCCTCTGGTACTGGTCCTGCCGCTTCTGGGGCTGGCGGTCTGGTGGGCAGTGCGCCAGGGCCTGGCGCCCCTGCGCCAGCTCAGCCGCTTGCTCGGGCAGCGGCGCGCGCTGGCGCTGGAGCCGGTCGAACTGCAGAACATGCCTTCTGAAATGCAACCCATGGCTCGGGCTCTCAATGCGCTGTTCGAGCGCATCGAACACATGGTGGCATCGGAGCGCCGCTTCACCGCCGATGCTGCGCATGAACTGCGTACCCCCATTGCAGCCATACGCGCCCAGGCCCAGGTGGCGCTCGGCGCCGGAGACGATCAGGTCCAGCGCGACCATGCACTGCACGTCACGCTGGCCGCATGCGATCGTGCCGTGCACCTGGTCGAACAACTGCTCGTGCTCGCGCGCCTGGAATCGGCGCCTGTCAACCGCTTCAGCGCCATGGATCTGAGCGCCGTGGCCCGCCGTGTCGCCGCCGATCTGGCGCCAAATGCCATGGCGCGCCATCAATCCCTCGAACTGGAGGCCGACCAACCGTGCAGCGTGACCGGCGACGAGATGCTGATCAGCGTGCTGGTACGCAACCTGATTGACAATGCCCTGCGCTACAGCCCCGATGGTGCGCGCGTTCTCGTCAACGTGGTGACCGAGGCCGCAAAGACGGTGCTGCGCATCGAAGACAGCGGCCCCGGCATGACGCAGGCCGAGATGTCGCGCCTGGGCGAACGGTTCTACCGCGTGCTGGGAAGCGACCAACCGGGCAGCGGTCTGGGCTGGTCGATTGTGAAGCGCATTGGCGATGTGTTTGGCGTCAAGGTGCAGACCGGCCGCTCAAGCAGTCTCGGCGGGTTGGCCGTGACGGTGTACTGGCCTGCTGCAGTTTAGGTGGGCTGCCACCGATCGCATGCACGTCTGTGGCGCCCGGTAGGAAAGCAGTCTTGCGGACTGCGGTCATTCAGGTGACCCCGTCCGGCCCATGAAACCGAATCGCATTGCGCCCGGCGGCCTTGGCCTGGTACATCGCCGCGTCGGCCCATCTGAGGATGTCCTCCTCGCTGGCCTCGTGGTCCAAGAACAGCACCACGCCGATGCTCGCAGAGCAGCGATGCTCAAC
>CAIMBE010000102.1 GCA_903839085.1 uncultured beta proteobacterium
CCGTCGTCATCGGCGCGCGCCTTTTCTTCTGCGGTCACCGGCGCCGAAGCGGCGCTGGCTGCTGGCGCGGCGCCCTTGGCCTTCAGGCTGTCCTCGTCCGGCCGAAAGCGCAGCGCGGCCGTGGGCAGGCGCATGACTTTGGGCTTGCTCGACACCACGATCCGTGTCTGCGCTGTCATTCCGGGCTTGAGCAACTCATCCGGATTCTCGACATCAACGATGATCGTATAGGTCACTACGCCCTGGGCGCTGGCCGAGTTCAGGCGAAACTGCTGCACCAGGCCCTCGAACTCGCGCTCGGGGTAGGCGTCGACCGTGAAATGCACCACTTGTCCTGTCTTGATGAGGCCAACGTCGGCCTCGCTGACGTTGGTCTGGATCACCATCTGGCGCAAGTCGCGCGCCAGCAGGTACAGGTCGGGCGTCTGAAAACTCGCAGCCACGGTCTGCCCGACATCGGTATTGCGCCGGATCACCACGCCATCGATGGGCGACCGGATGACCGAGTTGTCCAGATCGGTCTGCGCCGACTCGACCTGGGCGCGCCCCAGTTCCACGTTGGCCACAGCGGCATCCACCTCGCGCCGGCCCTGGTCCAGCGTGAGGGCCGAAATAAAACCCGCCGCGACCAGTTTCAGGTTGCGCTCGTAGGTGGCGCGCGCCAGCACCAGCGCCGCCTCGCCGGCGGCCAGCTGGGCCTGGGTCTGGCGCAGCCGGGCCTGCAGATTGGCCGGGTCCAGGCGCAGCAGGATCTGGCCCTTCCTGACGCGGTCATTGAAATCAGCGCGACGCTCCAGCACGGTGCCGCTGACCTGGGTGCCGACATTGACCGTGATCACCGGCTGCAGCGTGCCGGTGGCCAGAACCACCTGCGTGATGGCGCCCTCGTCGACCTGCGCGGTGCGGTACTTCGGGTCCTCCGGCTTGGCGTTCTGGCGGACGTAAAGCAGTCCGCCTCCGGCCAGAGCACCGATCACGCAGGCCGCGATGGCGGCTCGCTTCATCCACAATTTCATGGCGGGCTTTCTTATTTGGGGAGTGCTGACAGGACGTCGGCCAGCAACTTGCAGGGATCGTAATGGGCGCTCTTGAAGGTCCATCCCAAGCGCACGACGACCGCGTCCCGGGACGGCACCACGGCCACCGTCTGGCCCCAGACCCCGCCCATCACGATGGTATCGGGCGGGACAGCGGCGTCGGCTTTGCAGCGGCCGGCCTGCGGGTTGCCGTAAAGCCAGGCGTGCGCGCCATAGCCCTGCCCTTCGCCGCTGGCCGTGGACGGGGTGCTGGCGCGCTGCAGCCAGCCCGGCGGCAGCACCTGCTGCTCGCCCCACTTGCCATCCTGCAGCATGAGCTGCCCCAGGCGCGCCCAGTCACCTGTACTGGCCCAGACGTAGGAAGAACCGACCCAGTTGCCCGCCGTGTCGGTCTCCATGACGGCCGATCTGGCGCCAATCGGCTCGAAGATGGCCTTGCGCGGGTAGGCCCAGTACGCGGCGTCGGACGCAAAGCGCCCGCGCGCCACGGCCGCCAGCAGATTGGCGGTCGCGCTCAGATAGCGCCAGCGCGCGCCGGCGTCCGCTTCCGCCTTGTGACCGGCGGCCCAGGCGGCGATGTCGGGCGCACCCCACAGCATGCGCGGCACCGCGCCGAAGGTTCCATAGTCCTCGACGCTGGCCAGTCCGTCGCGCATGTACAGCAGGTCCGACACCTTGATCGCCTTGCGCTCATCCTTGCGCCAGTCCGCAACCCAGGCCGGCTCGCGACCCGCCGGGAAGGCATCGACCACCGGCGCATCGATCGGCAGAGCGGCCTCGGCGACGAGCTTGTGCGTCAGCATGCCGGTGATGGTCTTGGCCATGGACCATCCATGCAGACGGGTGCCGGCGGCAAAGCCGGGCGCGTCGCGCAGCAGCAGCAAACGGCCGTGCTGCACCACTGCCAGGCCGCGCGCGTTGGCGGCGAGCGGATCACCGGCGCCGATGAAGGCGTCGGCCGCGACTTTTTCCAGTCTGGCGGCGTCGACACCAGCGCCCCATTGCGCTGCCGGCAAGGCCGCTTCACCGAGCGGCCAGGGCTGGCTCGGATCGACCGCCGGCGTGTAGGACTTGACGGATGGATCGGGCTCCAGATCGAGCACGCAGCCGCGGTCCGCAAGCAGCACGGCGCGGCGCGCAAACAGACCGGCAAAGCGCGCCGTGACGCTGTGGCCGGCCGGGTCGATGCTCAGCGTGATCATTGACAGCACCGGGCTCGCCGGCAGCACATCCTGCGCCATCAGGTCCGGCGTCGGCCGGCCGGCAACAAAGGCCGCCGAACAGATGCCCTTGGCTGCCATGCCGGCCGCATTTCGGGGAACCCCGAAATAGAGCAGCGCGCCAACGACGACGGCCAGCGCCGTGACCAGCAGCACTGAGAGCCACAGCATCGCACGCCTGTACCAGACCATTCCCTGCGCCATAAGACCCTCTCTCATTTATGTTCCCCAACAGCTGTACTGTACATGCCGCTAGCACGGGGACAAACGCCGCTGCGCAGCCGACGCCCGGTGCGGTAGCATGGCGCACATTTCAACGATCAGGAATCAAAAGCATGGCAAACAATATCGGCTGGATCGGGCTTGGCCGCATGGGCGAGGCGATGGTCAAACGCCTGCTCAAGGCGGGCCATGGCGTCAGCGTCTGGAACCGGACATCCGCCAAGGCGACCCCGCTGCTCGAGTACGGCGCCAGCATCGCTGCAACCCGGCAGGAACTCGCCGCCTGCGAGGTGGTGTTCACCATGGTCTCGACCACCGATGACCTGAAGGAAGTCCTGTTCGGCGACGGCGGCCTCGTGATGGGCGGCGCCAAACCCCAGGTGGTGGTCGACAGCTCATCCATTTCGCAGGACGGCTCGGCCGAGATTCGAGCCCGGCTCGAGGCCATGGGCGTGGCCTACCTGTGCACGCCGGTCTCGGGCAACGCCAAGGTCGCCAAGGCCGGCAAGCTGCTGATGGTGTCCTCCGGGCCGAAGGCGCTGTACGACAAGGCCCGGCCTTACCTGCAGGCGATGGCGCGCAAGGTCATGTGGGTCGGCGAAGGCGAACTGGCGCGCATCTGGAAGATTGCCCACAACACCATGTTCGGCGTCGTCATCCAGAACCTGTGCGAGATCACGGTGCTGGCCGAGAAGGCCGGCATTGCCCGCCACGTGTTCCTGGAAAGCATCAACGATTCGGTGCTGGGCTCCATGTACACCCGCTACAAGACGCCGGTCCTGAGCAATCTGACTTTCGAGAACGTCACCTTCACGCCCAAGCTCCTGCTCAAGGACATGGACCTCGGACTGTCCACCGCCAAGGCCTACGGCGTCGCGATGCCGGCGGCGGCGGCCACGCGCGAGTCGGTGTCCAGGCTGGTCGGCCGCGGCTACGACAACATCGACTTCTCCGTGCTGCTGATGGAGACCGCCCGGGACGCCGGGATGGAACTCAAACCCGAAGACCTGAAGATCAGCGACGGCCTGGAAACCTGACCATGGCCCCTCCTTTGGGCAGAACCCTGATTCGCGGCGCGACCATCATCACCATGGACGCGCAGGGCGACCTGCCGAGCGGTGACATCTTGCTGACCGGCGAGCGCATCACGGCGATCGCGCCGCATCTCGATGTCGATGACGCGCAACTGATCGAGGCCGCTGGCTGCATCATGATTCCCGGCCTCGTCAACGCCCATATGCACACCTGGCAGACCGCGCTGCGCGGCCTGGCGTCGAACTGGACGCTGCTCGAGTATTTCCAGAAGATGCACGCCGGGCTGGCCACGGTGTTCGAGCCGCAAGACCTCTACATCGCCACGCTGATGGGCGCCCTCAACCAGCTCAACTGCGGCACCACGACGCTGGTGGACTGGTGCCACAACAACCGCACGCCCGAGCACAATGACGCGGCGCTTGCCGGCCTGCTGGAGTCCGGCATTCGGGCCGCCTTCTTTCACGGCACGCCCAAGCCCGATCCGAAGCCCGGCGAAACACCTTTCTGGGAGACCCCGCATCCCCGCACCGAACTCGAGCGCCTGCTCAGGACGCACCAGGGCCATGCGCTGCTGAGCGTTCATGCCGCCGTTCTGGGCCCGCATTATTCGACGCTGGATGTGGCGCTGCACGACTTTCGCATGGCCAGGGACCTGGGGATCATCGCGTCCTTGCATCAGGGCGGTGGCGCGGCGCGCACGCACGACGGCTGGCAGCAGCTCGAGGCCGCCGGCCTGCTCGGACCGCAGACCAACATCGTGCACGGTCATGCGCTGAGCGACGCCCAGTTGCAGCGCTTTTGCGAGCTGGGCATGAGTTTCTCGGCCGCCGCGGAGAGCGAAATGACGCAGGGCCATGGCCACCCGATCACCGGCCGGCTGCGCGCCTTCGGCAAGGCGCCCTCGCTCGGCGTCGACCTGGAAAGCGTTCTCAGCGGCGACATGCTGACGCAGGCGCGCGTCGCGCTGGGCATGCAGCGCAGCCTGGACAACCTGGCCTGGCGTGGCGCGACCGGCACCATCCCGCCGACCTCGACCATCACGACCCGCGAGGCGCTTTCGTGGGTGACGCTGGAGGGCGCGCGCATGCTGCGGCAGGAGCACCGCATCGGCTCGCTGGCGGCGGGCAAACAGGCCGACCTGGTGCTGATTCGCGGCGATGACCTGAACATGCAACCGGTGCATGACCCGGTCAACAGCGTGCTGATGCAGGCCTCGCTGGCCAACATCGACAGCGTCATGGTCGCTGGGCGCTGGAAGAAGCGCCACGGCAAACTGCTCGGCGTGGACCTGCCGCCGCGCTTGCGCGCGCTTCATGCCAGCGGACTCAAGATTGCTGGCGCGCTCGGACTGCAACAGGCCTGACGGATTCGCGAGCTTTCGGCTCATTCAATAAATTTGAATGGTGCTGTCAAATCCCTTGGACTGAAGGGGCGCCCGGTGCGGCCTATACTGAAAAATCCGAGGAGACTAAGAATGAAATGTTTTGCCATCGCTGCCACGATGGCGCTGGCTGCGGCTGGTGCAGTGGCACAGAGCCCTTCAGCCGGATCGGCGTCCGTCTATCCATCCAAGCCGATCAGGTTTGTCGTGCCCTTCAGCGCCGGCAGCGCGACCGACATCATCGCCCGCACGGTGGGCGATGCGATGAGCAAGAGCATGGGCCAGCCGATCCTCATCGACAACAAGCTCGGCGCCGGCGGCACCATCGCCGCGCTGCAGGTGGCCCGCGGCGAGGCCGATGGCTACACCGTGCTGGTGCATGCCTCGGGGCACGTGCTCAATCCCTCCCTTTATCCCAGCCTGGGCTACGACACGCTCAAGGACCTGACCGGCATCACCACGCTGGCCGCCATTCCCAACGTGCTGGTGGTGAACCCGGCCAAGGGCTGGAAAACGCAGGCCGATCTGGTCGGCGCCGCCAGGGCCAAGCCGGGCCAGTTCAATTACGCGTCCGCCGGAATCGGCAGCGCCACCCACTTCAACGCCGAGATCTTCCGCCTGCAAGCCGGCATCGACGCGCTGCACGTTCCCTACAAAGGCACGCCCGAGGCCATGACCAACGTGATTGGCGGCAGCAATGACTGGTTCTTTGCCCCGCTGGCATCGGCCCTGCCGCTGATCCGCGACGGCAAGCTGCAGGCGCTCTCGGTCAGCACGAAGGCGCGTGCCTCGGCCCTGCCCGAGGTGCCGACATCGATCGAGGCCGGCGTGGCGGGCTCGGACTACACCCTTTGGGTCGGCATGATCGTGCCCAGCGCCACGCCAATGGTGGTGATGAAAAGGCTGCACGACGAAGCGACCCGGGCACTGGCTTCGGCCGAGCTCAAGGAACGCATGGCCAAACTCGGCGCCGAGCCCTTTATCCAGAGCACCGAGGCCTTCAATGCCAGCATCAGAACCGAGATGGAAGCGGCCGCCCGGATTGTCAGAGCGGCCAACCTGAAGGCGCAGTGAGCGTGCTGATCCACTTTCTTGGCGTGGGCAAGATGGGCCTGCCGATGGCCATGCACCTTCGGGCCGCGGGCCATGCGCTGACGGTCAGCGACCTGAGCACCGACCGATTGGAACTGGCCAGAGCGCAGGGCCTGGCGGTCGCGGATAACGCGACATCGGCGATGGCGCAGGCTGAAGTCATTTTTTCATCGCTGCCCAATGACGCCGCCTTGCGCAGCGCCGCGGCGCAGGTGGCGGCCGCGGCCCGGCCCGGCTCGATTTATGTCGACACCAGCACGGTATCGCAGCAGGCTTCGGCCAGCGCCGCCGCAG
>CAIMBE010000103.1 GCA_903839085.1 uncultured beta proteobacterium
CTCGATCGCAAAGCGCCCGGCATCGAAGTGCGCGCGGCGTTCGCAGTTCTCGTGAATCAGGCGCGAGTAGGCGAACTTGGGGCGCCCGAGCTTGTCGACGTCGGGCAGCTTGCCGAAGGTCAGGAAGTGGACCACGGTGGCAAGGAAGTTGTAGGGGTTGGGCGGGCAGCCCGGGATCGTCACGACCGGCTTGCCAAGCACCTCGGCGACGCTCGATGCGCCCGATGGATTGGGCCCGGTGGAGGGCATGCCGCCCCAGGAGGAGCAGGAACCGATGGCGATCACCGCCGCCGCGTCGGCAGCGCATTCCTTGAGCAGGTCGATGGCGGTGTGGCCGCCGATCTTGCAGTAGTTGCCGTTCTCCTTGATCGGAATCGCGCCCTCGACCACCAGCACATACTTGCCCTTGTTGGCCTTCATCGCATCCTTGCGCGCGGCCTCGGCCTGGTGCCCCGCGGCGGCCATCAGGGTCTCGTGGTAGTCGAGCGAAATGACGTCGAGGATCAGCTTTTCGAGCGTCGGGTGTTCGGCCCGCAGCAGGGATTCGGTGCAGCCGGTGCACTCCTGAAAATGCAGCCAGATGACCGAGGGCCGTTTGGCCGATTCGATCGCCTTGGCGACCGCGGCGTCGGCACCCTTGGGCAATCCCATGGTGACCGCCAGCGTGGCGCAAAACTGCAGATAGTCGCGTCGGGACATGCCAAGACGCTGTTCAATGCCGTGCAGGGCCTCGCGACCGAGGCTGAATATGTCATTCATGTCGCCCATGTCATCTCCTAGAGTCAGGCCCCGTACTGGGTCTGATAAAAACCTAAAAGCAAATACCGCGCCACCACTTTGCGAACTGTCGGCGGGTTCTCGGAACAAGGTGTTGACAATGATCATGCAGCGACGCAATTGAACTCCGGCAATCCAAATGATTAGTAAATAATCAGTCAACTAACCACTTTGACGCTCTCTGCGGGCGTCAGCCGACGGCCGGCAAAATTGCTTTGACTGGCGTTCCGGCCAGCCCGGACCCGGGCACGGTTCTTGTATGGAGGGGCGCATGGAATTGCCCGGCGACTGGATTGCATTGCTCACCCTGGTGTTCGTCTTTGGCGCCAGGCACGGCCTCGATCCCGACCATCTGGCAACCATCGACGGCCTGACCCGCTACAACCTGCGGCGCTCGCCCGGGCGGGCGCGCTGGTGCGGCTCGCTGTTCTCGCTCGGGCATGGCAGCATCGTGATGCTGATCGCGCTGGCGGTCGGTCTGGCGTCGACCCGCTGGCAGGTGCCGCCCTGGATGGAGGATGTCGGCACCTGGATCTCGATCGGCTTTCTGAGCCTGCTCGGCGTGCTCAATCTGCATGCCGTCTTCAGCACGCCACCTGATGCGGTGGTGGCGCCGGTCGGTGTCAAGGCCGGCCTGCTCGCGCACTTGCAGTCGGCCTCGCACCCGCTGGCGATCGCCGCCGTGGGCGCCCTCTTCGCCCTGTCGTTTGACACCATGAGCCAGGCCGCCTTGTTTGCCGTGACAGCCACCCGGCACGGCGGCCTGATGTACGCGCTGGCGATGGGCCTGGCCTTCACCTGCGGCATGCTGCTGATGGATGGCATCAACGGTTTATGGATCGCCCGGCTGCTGCGCCGCTCGGACCAGCGCGCCCGCACGGCCTCGCGCGTGATGGGGCTGATGGTGGCCATGATCAGCCTGGGCGTGGCTGCTCTGGGCCTGCTCCGCTGGCTGCACGCCGACCTCGCGCTCTGGTACCAGGGCAAGGAGATCGGGCTGGGCATCGCGCTCATCGCGCTGCTGGCGCTGAGTTTTGCCGGCGCCCAGGCGCTCTCGCGCCCGGTGGCATCGTGCCCGCTGGATCGCTCAAGCCTGCGCTAAGGAGATCCCTGGTCCGGCCGCGTCAGGCGATCTTCGGACGGCGTTGCCGTCGCTTCTTCACGGTAGTCGCTGCCCCAGTCGTGCCAGTCTTCACCGAACAGTTCGCAGGGATGCTGGGTGCGGTCCGACCCGTTGCCGCAGATCAGCGACGCCGCCTGGCAGTACTTGTCGCAGCCCCAGCAGAGTCGCTCGGGATTGGCCGGGTGCAGGGGAAATTTCTTTTTCATTTTGAGCGCAGGGTGGTCGCTTGTCGAGGCCGCCTGCGGGCAGGATCATAGCGCTTGGGCGCGGGCGGCGCGCGCCGTGCAGCCGCGGCGCCGTTCGCCGCTACACTGGTCGTTTGTACAAGCAAGCGAACTGAAAAAACCGACGATGAATGAGCAGGGCGCGCGCATCAAGGTTCTGGGCGCCGGCATCTTCAGCCTGCTGCTGGTGCTGGGCGTGGCGCGTTTTGCCTACACGCCCCTGCTGCCGCTGATGCAGCAGCAGGCCGGGCTGGGCGTGGCACAGGCCGGCTGGCTCGCCGCCATCAACTACGCCGGCTACCTGTGTGGGGCGATCGTCGCCTCGCTCATCAGCGACCTGCAACTGAAGGACCGCCTCTACCGCATCGGACTGGTGCTGGCGGTCCTGAGCACGGCGGTCATGGGCCTCACGACCGACTTCACGCTCTGGGCCCTGTCGCGCTTTGTTGCCGGGCTGAGCAGTTCGGCGGGCATGCTGCTGGGCACCGGGCTGATCCTCAACTGGCTGATGCGCCACAAGCACCGCAGCGAACTCGGCATCCACTTTGCGGGCATCGGCATCGGCATCGCCGGCTGCGCTGGCGCGGTGATGCTGCTCAGCCCGTATCTGGACTGGCGAGAGCAGTGGTTTGCCTTCACCGCGCTGGCCTGCCTGCTGCTGGTTCCCGCGCTGCGCTGGCTGCCGCGGCCCGATCAAAGCGGCTTGTCGAGCACCGGGCCGACGATGCAGGACAACCCGCCGAGCCGGCTCTATCTGCGCGTGTTCATGGCGGCGTATTTTTGCGCCGGTATCGGCTACGTGGTGAGCGCCACCTTCATCGTCGCCATCGTCAACAGGTTGCCGGGCCTGGGCGGGCAGGGCAACCTGGTGTTTCTGGCGATCGGCATCGGCGCCGCGCCCGCCTGCATCAACTGGGATTTCATCGCCCGGCGCAGCGGGGACCTCAACGCCCTGATCCTGGCCGCACTGCTTCAGATCGCCGGCATGCTGCTGCCGGTCCTGGTCGGCGGCCTGCTGGCGTCGCTCCTCGGGGCCCTGCTGTTTGGCGGCTCGTTCATCGGCATGGTGAGCCTGGTGCTGACCATGGCGGGGCGCTACTACCCGACGCGCCCGGCCAAGATGATGGGCAAGATGACGCTCTCCTACGGCGCCGCGCAGATCATCGGGCCGGCCGTCACGGGCTGGCTGGCGACCCGCTTCGGGAGCTATGACGCCGGCCTCTACCTGGCGGTCGGCGTCATGGCGCTGGGCACGCTGCTGCTGCTGCTGCTCAAGAGCGTCGAGGCGCGCGACGCGGCACGAATCAGATCGGCTCGCGCCCAGTGATCGGCTTGCTTGCCTACCAGTCTTCCTTGACCGCCAGCACGGCGTCCCGCCCGGCCGCGGCCCGACCGGCGAGCCAGGCCGTCACGGTGCCGGCCGCCACCACCGACAGGCAAAGCGCCAGCAGCCGCGGCCAGGGCAGCAGCAAGTCCATCGTCCAGTGAAAGCTCTGCGGGTTCACCACGTGCACCAGCACCGTGGAGACGGCCAGGCCCAGCGCCAGGCCGGCCAGCGCGCCCAGGCTGGTCCAGGCCACGCCCTCGAAGGCGATGACGGCCAGAATCTGCCGGCGCGTCAGGCCCAGATGCGCGAGCAGGCCGAACTCCTTGCGCCGCGCCAGCACCTGCGCGCTGAAGCTCGCCGCCACGCCGAACAGGCCGATGCCGATGGCCACCGCCTGCAACCAGTAGGTGACGGCAAAACTGCGGTCGAAGATCCGCATGGAAGTGGCGCGGATCTGCCGGGAGGTGCCGAATTCGAGCAGCTGGCCCGAGCCCGGCTCGAACGAGTCGGCGAGCCGGCGCAGCGCC
>CAIMBE010000104.1 GCA_903839085.1 uncultured beta proteobacterium
AACCAGTCGGGCCAATCTGAAAACCATGAGCGGAACACCCCCCCTCGCCAGCATGCCCGTCTTGCTGCTCTTGGCAGCGCGCGCTCAAAGGCCGGTTGCCAAAGCGCGCCAGTGATGTTCGAACACTTCAAACGGATCCTTGCCGGCAGGCATCTGGACGATCGGCTGGCCGCGATCCGCGAGGTGGCCGAGGCGGCAGGCGCCGGTCGCACCGATGCGCGGGTTGACTTGAGCGGTGACGACGAGGCGGCGCAACTGGCGCGGCATGTCAATGGCATGCTGGACCAGCTCAAGCTGAGCGATGAGGCCTTGCGCGAGAGCGAGCTCCGTTTCGAGCGCTATCGCCGCGAATTGGAGGCAATGGTTCACCAGCGGACCCAGAATCTGGAGGCTTCCAATCGCAGCCTCACGACGAGCGACCAGCGCCTGAGCGCGATGCTGGCGATGAGCGAGAAGGCGCACGACCTCGACGAGCGCGAGATTCTGCAATTCGGCATCGATGAGGCGGCTCGGCTGACCGCCAGCGAAATCGGTTACCTCCACTTTGTCAACGACGACCAGGAAACGCTCACGCTCGTTACCTGGTCCAGGGGCACCCTCAGGCATTGCAGCGCGGCCTTCGACAATCACTATCCGGTTTCGGCGGCTGGCATCTGGGCCGACACGGTTCGGTTTCTGCGCCCGGTTGTGCACAACGACTACCAGGCCATGAGCGGGCGCAGGGGCTATCCCGAGGGCCACGCCCACCTCGTGCGTCACATCGGGGTACCCGTCATTGAAGGCAACAAGGTCCGCATGCTGATGGGCGTTGGCAACAAGGCCGCCGATTATGACGATTCGGACGTCCGTGAACTGCAACTGATCGGCAACGGCCTGTGGGCCATCGCGGCACGGCGACGGACCGAACTGGCTTTGGTCCAGGCCAAGCGAGCGGCCGAGGCCGCCAACCTTGCCAAGAGCATCTTCCTGGCCAACATGAGCCACGAAATCCGCACGCCGCTGAACGCCATGCTTGGCTTCTCCAACCTGCTGCGCGTGAGCCCCGAAGCGACCGAAAAACAGCGCAGAGCCCTGGACACCATCTGCCACAGCGGTGAGCAGTTGCTGCACTTGATCAACGATGTTCTCGACATGGCCAAGATCGACGCCGGCGCATTGCGCCTGAACAAGGCAAGTTTCGATCTGCACGAGATGCTGAGCAACATCACCGATTTACTGCGCGAACGTGCCCAAAGCAAGAAGCTGCAGCTGACCCTGATGCATTCCGACACGCTTGTGCGCCTGATCAGCACCGACGAGTCGAAAATGCGCCAGATCCTGATGAACCTGGTTGGCAACGCAATCAAGTTCACCGAACACGGCTGCATCACGCTGCGCGTGAGCGCCGTGCCAGCGAGCCAGGGTCAACAGTGGCTCGAAATCGAGGTCGAGGACAGCGGCGTCGGCATCAGTCCGGCTGACCAGGCCAGGGTCTTCGAACCCTTCATACAACTCAACAGCACGACGCAGCAGGGCGCCGGACTTGGGCTGGCGATCACCGATAGCTATGTGCGCTTGATGGGCGGGCGGATCAGCGTCCAGAGCGCCCTGGGCAAGGGCTCGCTGTTCCGTGTCGAACTGCCGGTGGATGGCGTGCAGGCCGTGCCGCCCAACCCTGTCGCCGCAGACCCCGGTCGGGTTGCCGGCCTGGCGCCGGGACAGGGGGAATACCGGATTCTGATCGTCGAGGACAAGCTGGAAAATTCTATGCTGCTGACCGAAATACTCGAACTCCCCGGTCTGCAACTGCGGGTGGCGACGAACGGCAGGGAAGGCGTCGAGATGTTTGCGACATGGCAGCCGCACCTGATCCTGATGGACATCCGCATGCCGGTGCTCGACGGGATAGAAGCGACGCGGCAGATTCGCGCGATGAACGGCGGCGCCGAAGTCATGATTGTGGCCGTCACCGCCTCCGTGCTGAGGGATGAGCACGACGCCTTCATGGCGGCAGGCATGAACGCCATCCTGCACAAGCCCTATCAGATCGATGAGATCTACGACACGCTGACGCGCCACCTGGGCGTCAAGTTCGTCCGCGAGTAGACCTCGCGCGAAGCGACCGGCTTCAAGCGCTCACAAACTCATGGAAGCGCACCAGGTCGCGGCCCTGGTCCTTGGCACGGTACATGGCGGCATCGGCCCACTTGAGAATCTCATCCTGGCTGGCCGTGTTGCCAATAAAGACGACCGCGCCGATGCTGGCCGAGCAGCGATGCGCCACCGTGCTTTGCCGCCCTCCATCGTCGCCGCGCTGCAATAGATACGGCGCCGACAATCTGACGCGGATCTTCTCGGCAATGACGCCCGCCTGCGCGATCGACTCCGCGAGACCGGTGTTGAGGTCGCTCAGCATCACGACAAACTCGTCACCGCCGAAGCGGGCCACCGTGTCGGTCTGGCGCACGCAGCTTGCAAGGCGCTTTGCCGCCTCGATCAACAGCAGATCGCCCACCAGATGCCCGTGGGTGTCATTGAGCGGCTTGAAGTTGTCCAGATCGAGGATCATGACCGCGCCATAGCAGGCGCTGCGTTTGCTGTTGATCATGGCCTGATTCAGGCGATCGTTAAGCAGGCGACGATTGGGCAGCTTGGTAAGCGGGTCGTAGAACGCGAGTTGGCGCACCTGATCCTGCATCTGCTTGCGCTCGGTGATTTCCCTGGTGATGCCGTGGTAGCCGGTGATCGCTCCCTGCGCGTCGCGCTCGGGCTTCAACTGAACCTCGCCCCACAGCAGGCTACCGTCGCGGCAGGTGTACTGGGCCTCGAAGGTGGCGAAGCCGCCCTCCCCGGCCCGCATCCCCGTCATCTGCATTTGCCGCAGCACGTCCGCCGCGACCACAGCACTTTCGTCAGTGAGCATGTCGAAGAAATGATGGCCGATCACCTCCTTCGCCGTGTAGCCACGCAGGCGCTGATCGGCCGGGCTGATGTAGCTGATGCAAAGCGCACGGTCTGTCTTCCACACCACATCGGCCACGTCCTCGGTCAGCAAGCGGAAATGGGCCTCGCTGTCGCGTATCTTCTGGGCAGCAACACTTCGCTCAATGGCGATGCTGGCCAGATGCGCCGACTGCTCGATCAGATAGATATCGGATGGCAGCGGTGTCGTTGCGGCGCGGTGGTAGATCGCCAGCGTACCCAGCACCTCGCCCGACGACGAGCGCAACGCCTGCGACCAGCAGGAGCCCAAGCCGGCGGCGGCGGCAAGCTCTCTGCGAGCGACCCAGTAGGGATGCTGCGCGATGTCGTCTGCAAGCACCCGCTCGCCGGTAAAGGCGGCTGTGCCGCAGGAACAGGCGCCGATGCCGATCTCTGTGCCTTCGATCGCCTGCCGGTAGAAATCGGGCAGGCTGGGTGCCACGCACTGCCCCAGGCGCCTGCCCGCAGCATCGAGCAGCAGGATGCAGCACAGCATTGCCGGATGCATTTGTTCGATGCCCTGCACGATCGCCAGCAGGATGCCGGGCAGCAGATCACCGCCGGCCAGCAATTCAAGGGTATGGCTGCGGAATTGCTCGAACTGTGCGGTTTGCTTTCGCTCAGTGATGTCGATGTAACTGGTCACAAAGCCACCGCTGGGAATCGGCGTGCCGCGGATCTGCAGCCAGCGCCCGTTGGGACGTCCGCGCTCGATGTCATGGGCCACAAAATTGCGCGCGCGCTCAACCACCGCCTGAACCTGCGCTTCGCTGTCGCCCGGCCCGTATTCGCCTCTTTGCGCATTGAAACGGGCCAGATCCGCGAAATCGACCCAGCCCCTGGAAAACAGGGTCGACGGAAAGTCAAGCAGTTGCGCAAACTGGTCGTTGTAGGCGGTGAAGCGCAGATCCGCGTCGCACAGCGAGATGCCGCCTGGGAAGTTGTCGATGATGGTCTTCATCACATCGCGCTGCCGGGTCAGTTGTTCCTCGGTGGCTTTGTGGTCCGTGATGTCGGTGTAGGTGGTGACAAATCCCGAGGTGGCGCCACCCGAGCGGAACGGATAACCCTCCACAAGAATGGTGCGCCCGCCGGTCAGCTGCCGCTCAAAGGCATGGGGCAAGAATTCCCGCGCCCGCGCGACGGTCTGCTGCACCTGCAGTTCGGGGTCACCCGGGCCGTATTCACCGCGCAGCGCGTTGTGGCGAATGAAGTCCTCGAAGCGGGCGTTGCGGAACACCAGATCCTGCGGAAAGTCCAGAATCTCGTGAAATCTCCGGTTCCACAGGATCAGGCGCAGTTCCCTGTCCATCACGCTCACGCCTTGAGGCAGCGCATCAAGCAGGGCCTGCAGTTGCGTGATGACCGTTTCATGCTCGGCCTGACGCCGCTTTTCTTCGCTGATGTCCTGAAAGGTGCCAGCCAGGACCATCTGATTGTGCTCAAGCTCCAGCGGCACGCCTCTGACCATCAGGCAGCAGGGCGGACCATCGTCGCGCGTCAGCTTGACCTCGATATTGAGCGCCAGTCGCCGTGCGTGCGCCTGTTCGAGAGCGAGTTGGAAGCGATTGCGCTCAAGATCGGACAAGGCGTCCATGAACGAGCGCGGCGACTGGGGCGCAGCGCCCGCAATCGCGCCCAAGAGCTCCAGCGAGGCGGCGGGCAGCGACATCGACTGCGACGCCGCGTCGTACTCCCAGTAACCGATCCGGGCGACTCGCTGAATGAAATCGAGTTGCCGACGTTCCGTGGCCCCGCTTGTCCTCATGCCGTTTCTCCAAACTGCAGCCTGGCGGCCACGAAAGTTCCTGCTGATTGGAACAAATCAGTTCGCCCGCAAGTGGGCAAATAGAAGCGGGAAACCACTTCTTTTCGGCGGATCGGGACGACCGGAAAAACAGAAGATAGCGGCCATGGAGAGAGGCGCAAAACGGCGTCATTCCCTACCGTACCGGAGAACCTGATTGAGTCCCATGCATCGGTCTGTCCCGCCCAAGTACTACCCCGCCGCGCTGGGGCTGGCCGGCGCCACGGCGATCCTCGCGACCAGCGGCCTGAGCTGGCTTGCCGGTGGTCTGGCCGGCGCCATGCTGGGCGCAGGCGTCATCCTCGGCCAGCGCATGGCCGCACGCGAGACCCGTTTGCTGAAGACCATCGAGAGCTACCTCAGCGGCCAGGTCCAGTTCGGCGAACAGATGGCGCCGGTCTGGAGCGGGCACATCGAGATGTCGCGCCAACAGATGGCCAGCGCGATCGAGTCCCTGTCCGAGCGCTTCTGCGGCATCGTCGACAAGCTCGATCAGGCGGTCAGCACCTCGGCGATGGAAACACAGACCATAGAAAACAGTGACCAGGGGCTGGTCGCCGTCTTCGCCCGCAGCGAGAAGAAACTCGGTGCCGTCATCACTGCGCAAAAGAGCGGCATGAGCGGTCTGCTCAGCATGCTCGAAAAAGTTCAAGGCCTGGGCCGCTTCACCTCTGAACTCAAGGACATGGCGACCGAGGTCGCCCAGATTTCGCAACAAAGCAACCTGCTGGCCCTGAACGCCGCCATCGAGGCCGCGCGCTCCGGTGTTCACGGGCGCGGCTTTGCCGTCGTCGCCAACGAGTTCCGCGTGCTATCGGGCCAGTCCGGTGAAACCGGGCGCCGCATCGCCGGCAATGTGGGCATCATCAGCAGCGCCATCATCGACACCTGCAGCGTGGTGCGGGAAGCGGTCCAGAAGCAGGATGACTCGATGCTGACGGCACAGGCCACCATCCAGGGCGTGCTGGCGGACTTTCAGGGCGTCACCGACGCGCTGCTGCGTTCGAGCACGCAGCTCAAGAACGAGAGCATCGGCATCAAGTCGGAAATCAGCGACTCCCTGGTGCAGTTGCAGTTTCAGGACCGGGTCAGTCAGATCATGAACCACGTCAAGGACAACATCGAACGCCTGCCCGAGTTCCTGCAGAAGAGCCAGGCGCAATACGCGCAGGCCGGCGAGCTGCAACCGCTCGATCCGGAGTCCTTGTTGACGGAGTTGAAGGAAACCTACGTCATGTCCGATCAGCACACGGTCCACGAGGGCGGCAAGCAGGCGCAGACGAACAGCGCCGACATCAGTTTTTTCTAGAGGAAGCCATGGCTAAAACCATCATGATTGTTGACGACTCGGCCTCGATGCGGCGGGTTGTCGGAATCGCCCTCAAGGGCGCGGGCTACGACGTGCTCGAAGGCTGCGACGGCAAGGACGCCCTGGGCAAGCTCACCGGTCAGAAGGTGCACATGATCATCAGCGACGTCAACATGCCGGTGATGGATGGCATCACCTTCCTGAAGAACGTCAAGCAGATGGCGGCCTACAAGTTCACGCCGGTCATCATGCTCACCACCGAGTCCGAGGAATCCAAGAAACGCGAGGGCCAGGCCGCCGGCGCCCGTGCCTGGGTCGTCAAACCGTTCCAGCCGGAACAACTTATCGGAGCGGTCGCGCGACTGTGCCTGCCATGAAAAAACCCGCTGCACTGCGCATCGAAGGCGAGCTCACCATTTTTCGCGCCATGGAGCTCAAACCCGTCCTGCTGGCCAACCCGCCACCGAGCGAGATCGACCTCTCGGGCGTGACGGAAATGGACAGCGCCGGCGTGCAACTCCTGATGCTGGCCAAGAAAACGGCTTTGACTGAGGGGCGATCTCTGCGGCTGATGGCGCACAGCCCGCCCGTGATCGAGGTTTTCGAACTGCTCAACATCGCCGGCTATTTCGACGATCCGCTGGTGATGGATTCACGCGCCAGCGGTCGTGCGTCCGGCTCTACGAAAGCGAGAAGCTCAAATGAATCTTGATGACGCACTCGAGACGTTTATCGTCGAATGCCGTGAACTGCTGCAGGACATGGAGACCGCCCTGCTGGGGGTCGAGCATGCAGAAGAGAAAGACGAGATGGTCAACGCCATCTTTCGCGCCGCCCACACCATCAAGGGCTCCTCGGGCCTGTTCAGCCTGGACCACATCGTCGCCTTCACCCACGTGGTCGAGAGCGTGCTCGACCGGGTGCGCGCGGGCAAGCTCAAAATCGCCGACCAGCTGGTGGTGGTGCTGCTGGCCTGCTGCGACCACATCGGCTCCCTGGTCGAAGCGGTAGCCGCCGGCGAACAGAGCGGCAACGCCGAACTGGCGCAGCAGGGCGAGCCCCTCATCACCCAGTTGAGCGCCTACCTCGAAGCCCCGCACAAGGAGCGGGCCGCCACGCTGGCAACCACTGCCGGCGCGCCAGAGACCGACGACGTCCAGCGCATTGGTGCCAACAGCGTCAACGCCGACCACTGGCACATCTCGGTGCGCTTTGGCGCCGATGTCCTGCGAAACGGCATGGACCCCCTGTCCTTCATCCGCTACCTGGAGACCATGGGGCGCATCATCGGCATCGCGACCCTCGCGGACGCCCTGCCCGCCGCCCCCGAGATGGACCCCGAGAGCTGCTACCTGGGCTTTGAGATCGCCTTTCAGACCCGCTCGGACAAGGCCGCGATCGAAAAAGTCTTCGAATTCGTGCGCGAGGACTGCCGCTTGCTGATCCTGCCCCCGCACAGCCTGATCTCCGAGTACGTCAGCCTGATCGACCAGCAGCAAGGCGAGATGGCGCGCCTGGGCGACATGCTGGTGCAATGCGGCACCCTGACGCCC
>CAIMBE010000105.1 GCA_903839085.1 uncultured beta proteobacterium
AGCCTCGCCCGCCGCCACCTTTCACGGCAGCATCGACTTGATGCTCAGCGAACTGCGTCTCAACGAGCGCATTGTGCTGCGGGCCCGCCATTACGGCGCCCTGCCCGAGTTGGTCACACGCACCGACCTGATGGCCATCGTACCCCTGATGTACGCCAACTCGCTGGCGCCGCGCTACGAGGTCAAGATCTGGAAGCTGCCCGAACACGGATCGCGTTATGAGGTCAGCATGTTGTGGCACCAGAGCGCCAGTCCGGACCTCGCCCACAGCTGGTTGCGTGGTGTGGTGCGAAAGTTGTTTCAGAGGGAAGATGTCCACTGCAAGCTCTGAACCAGCGATACTTGGTTTGGAGCAGTTGAATCACCATACGCTGCCCAGACCAAGACTTCCGACAATCAAGAGGAGAGACACCATGCGACTATTTCCTGTTCTTCGGCTCGTCCTTATCGCGCTGCTGGTTTCACTGCCTGCCTTCGGTTTTGCGCAGGCCTGGCCCAGCAAGCCGATCAAGTGGATCATTCCGTATCCGCCCGGTGGCATTACCGACAGCGCCACGCGCATGGTGATTCAAAGGGTGCAGGAGCAAACCGGCTGGACCATTGTGGTAGAGAACAAGCCCGGCGCCAATTCCATTTTGGGCGCCGACATCGCGGCCCGCTCGGCACCTGACGGCTACACCTTTCTGACGGTGATTGGCGCGCACGCCGCCAATGCCACGCTTTACGCCGGCCGCCTGCCCTACGACGTGGTGAAGAGTTTCGCACCGGTATCGCTGGTCGGCATTGCGCCCCTGGTGATGGCGGTGAACAACAATTTCCCCGCCAAAGACATGAAGGAGTTGATCGCCTATGCCAAGGCCAACCCGGGCAAGGTGTCGTTCGGTTCATCGGGTGTCGGCGCCGCAGCCCATCTGACGCAGGAGTTGTTCAAGCAGGTGGCCGGACTCGACATGATCCATGTGCCGTACAAAGGCACGGCCCCGGCGCTGACTGACCTGATGGGCGGCAGTCTGCACATCCTGACCGATACCGCCAGTGCGCTGATGCCCTTTGTGCGCAGCGGCAAGATCAAGGCCATGGCCTCTTTTGCCGGCAAACGCGTTCCGGGTGCCACCGAGGTTCCCACCGTCGTCGAAGCCGGCGGGCCGGCCATCGAGGGCTCGACCTGGGTCTTGTTTCTGGCGCCGGCGGCCACGCCGCGCGAGATCGTCGCCCGCATGTCGGCCGAGACCGCCAGGGCAGTCAATTCACCCGAGCTGAAAGCACGCTTCGAAAGCCTGGGCATCGAAGGTGCAGGCAACAGCCCCGAGCAGGCCGCCAAGTTCCTGGACGACGAGATCGTCAAGTGGGCCAAGGTGATTGTTAGCGCCGGCGTCAAGGCGGAATAGGCGGACCGACAGCGTCCTCCCGTACGGGTGGGGCGTCATCCCGGACCTGATCCGGGATCCAGTGCCAGACAAACACTGAATTGCTGATCAAGCCCGCAACAACAACGCCGGACCGCGCTTGACAAAATCAATTACACGTGTAATCATCCATTTGAATTACAACCGTAATCAATCAACATGCGATCGCCGTGGCGAGCAATATGAACAATCAACCGGACATCGGCATCAGCGAGGCGGAGTCCGTCGTCATGGAAGTCGTCTGGCAGCGCCATCCGCTCGGCGCCGACGAAATCATCGCCGCTCTGGCCGAGCAGCAGGCATGGCAGGAAGCCACCATCAAGACCCTGCTCAATCGCCTGCTGAAGAAGGGCGCCCTTGCCGCCGAGCCTGAAGGGCGCCGTTACCGCTACAGCCCGGTTTTGCAGCGCGAGGCCTGGCTGCGCACGCAAAGCGCGGGTTTGCTGGACCGGCTGTTTGGCGGTCGCGTGGCGCCGCTGGTGGCGCACTTCAGCCAGCACCGCAAGCTCTCCAAGAAGGACATCGCCGAACTCAAACGCCTGATCGAGGACATGGAAAAATGAGCCAGGAATTGCTCACCCGACTCTGGGCGCTGACGCTCATCGTCTCCGCCAGCGTGCTGCTGGTCTTGCTGGTTCGACCGCTGCTGCGTCGTCTTGGCGGCGCCTGTCTGGTCTATGCCAGCTGGCTGCTGGTGCCACTGGTCCTGCTGGCCAGCGCCCTGCCGCAACCGGCTCAATTGACACTGCCGCTTGCCACTGCGCCGGTGCAATGGATCCTCACGGACGCGAGCACGCTGCCCGCGCTTCCGGCCGAACGCACCGACTTGTGGGCCATGCTGTGGCTGGCTGGCGTCCTGATCGCGAC
>CAIMBE010000106.1 GCA_903839085.1 uncultured beta proteobacterium
GCCTGCCGCGCCCGGCAAACAGCCGGCAGTGGAGCGTCGGCTCGACCCGCTGCGCCCGCGCTAGGGCGCGGTGTCCCGGTAGCTTGCCGCCAGCGCTGCGCTGTGCCGCGCCAGCAGGGCGCTATCCAGACCGACTGCCACGAACAGGCCTCCCAGGCCGATGTAGTGACGCGCCAGCGCCTCATCGGTCATCAGAATGCCGCTCGCCTTGCCGGCGCGGGCGATGCGCTCGAAGGCATTCTCGATGGCGTCGCGCACCTGCCGCTGGTCCGGCTGACCGACATGACCGAGCGAAGCGGAGAGATCGGCCGGCCCGATAAAGACGCCATCCACGCCGTCGACCGCGGCAATGGCATCCAGATTGTCCAGCGCGGTTCGCGTTTCGGCCTGCACCAGCACACAGATCTGCTCGTTCGCGTGAAGCGCGTAATCCGCAATGCGGCCCCAGCGCGAGGCCCGCGCACCCGCCATGCCGCGGATGCCCTGGGGCGGGTAGCGCGCTGCCTGCACCACGGCGCGCGCCTGCTCGGCGGTATCCACCATCGGCACCAGAATGGTCTGCACACCGAGGTCCAGATACTGCTTGATCAAGGCCGTGCCAACGTGGCCGTGTCCGACCGGCACGCGCGCAATGGCATGCGAGGCCGGGTAGCCCGCGATGGCCTGCAACTGCGCCAGAATCGAGTTCAGGTCGTTGGGCGCATGCTCGCCATCGATCAGCAGCCAGTCAAAACCGGCGCCGGCGCAGATCTCGGTCGTGTAAGGGCTCGCCAGCCCCAGCCAAAGGCCGATCTGCAACTGCTTTTGCGCCAGCGCTCGCTTGAATGGATTGACCGGGTTGTTCATGCTGCGCCACCCCCTGCGCCGTAGCGCTGGCGGGCCAGCGCCGCCCCGGCCGCCAGCGCCTCGAGTTTCTTCACCGCAATCGCGCGGCTCATTGGCGCCAGGCCGCAATTGGTGCAGGGAAACAGGCGCTGCTTGGGGACAAACTGCAGCGCCTGGCCAATCGTATCGGCCACCTGCTCGGGCGTCTCCACCACGTCACTGGCAACGTCGATCACGCCCACCATCACGTCCTTGCCCTCCAGCAAAGCCATCAGGTGAGGCGGCACATGCGAGTGGTAGCACTCGAGGCTGACCTGCTGGATGCTGCTCTTTGCGAGTGCCGGAAAGATCACCTCGTACTGGCGCCACTCCTGGCCCAGGGTCTCTTTCCAGTCAAGGTTCGCCTTGATGCCATAGCCGTAACAGATATGCACGGCCGTCGTGCAGGTCAGGCCGCGGGCCGCGCGCTCGAGGGCGCGCACGCCCCAATCCGCGGCATCCTCCAGGTAGACGTTGAAGGCCGGTTCATCGAACTGGATGATGTCGACGCCGTCGGCCTGCAGGGCCAGCGCCTCCTGGTTGAGCAGTTCGGCAAAGGCCATCGCCATTCTGACCTTGTCGCCGTAGAAGCGGTCGGCCACCGTGTCCACGATCGTGAGCGGCCCGGGCAAGGTGAACTTGAGCTTCTTTCGGGTGTGGGCGCGCGCCAGTTGCGCCTCGAAGGCGTGGACGCGGCCCTTGAGCTTCAAGGGCGCCACGACCTGCGGCACCTGAGCGTCATAGCGGCCATTGCGGATGCCCATGGTGACCTTGTGCTCGAAGTCGATGCCCTCGACCTGCTCGAGAAAACCGTGCACGAAATGCTGGCGCGACTGTTCGCCGTCGCCGATGATGTCAAGCCCGGCATCTTCCTGCGCCTTGATCCACAACAGCGTCGCATCGGCCTTGGCCTGCTGCAGTTCGGCGCCCTGCGCGCGCCACTGCGGCCACAGTTTTTCGGTCTCCGAGAGCCAGGCCGGCTTGGGCAGGCTGCCTGCAATCGCTGTTTGAAACATGTTTGACTCCGTTGCTCGGTTATGGACTGATCAGGCGCGCTGCGACGATCTGTTCAGCCCGAAGATGACCAAGGATAGCGCGCACGCATGACGCGCGAGTTCAGCAGCATGCCCGTGACGAGGGTAAAGAGGGCGACCGCGCCCAGAATGATGGCAGCCGCGCTCCAGGGCCGACCGGTCTGCTGGCGCAAATCGATCAGCGTGATCATCGCCCCAAACCAACTCGCGCTCGCGCAATAGGCCGCCAGTTGCATCAGCAGCAGGCTGGCGCGCCTTTTATGCAGAAACATCAGCGGCAGCGCCAGGCACAGTGCCACCAGCAGATAACTACCCGACCGAAAAAAATGCGCCGCCATCAGCACCGCCGCCAGCAGAAAAAAACCAATTCGCATCGACATCGAAAATAGCGCTCCCGACAATGCCACCGATCCTGCAAAAAAAACGCCCGCTATCAATAAGGTAGCGGGTTCTTCAATGCCTATAAGGCTTGGTTGGTAGGACGTGGGAGATTCGACCTCCCGACCAACGAATCAAAAGTCTTGCTCAAGGGACAAGCCAAAACAATGCAAAACAAAACAGGACAACAAAATCAACAGCCTTCGCCACCTTCTTGATTCCCGTCGATTCTACTTTGTGCTCACTATTTACCAATGTGTGCCCCGCCGGCATTCGTCCACATGGACTTCCTTTATGCTGCTTCCACCAATTCGCCAGATAAAGGCCTTCAAAACATGGACCTACTTGCTGGTGTCGGTTCCCGCAGCAGTCAAATAGAATGACATTGTCATTACGTTATGCTAAGATCCGGCCTTGCCAGGAGAGAATTCCATGCACGCCACCCTTGAAGTCAAACGCGAAACACTCAACATCCGCATCAAGCCCGAAGAGCGAAATCTGATTGATCGCGCAGCCAAGACACGGGGCAAGAACCGCACCGATTTCATTTTGGATGCTGCGCGGCTAGCCGCCGAAGACGCATTGCTCGACCAGGTCATCATCTCGGTCAGCCCGCAAGCCTACAAGCAGTTCCTGGCCAGGCTGGACATGCCGCCAAAGGCCAATGAACGCCTGCGTAAAACGATGCAAACTCCAGCACCCTGGGAGCGTTGATGAGGTTTTCGGCGCCGGTGCCGCTGTCAGCACAGCACCAGACGGAAGACTTTTCTTGCGGAAACGAAAGTCTGGATGCCTGGCTCAAGCGTCGCGCCCTCAAGAATCAGACTCAGGGAGCCTCCCGCAGCTACGTCGTATGCCAAGCCGATCAGGTCATGGCCTATTACGCGATCGCTTCTGGCGCAGTGACGTGCAACGAAGCCACCGGGCGCTTGCGCCGCAATATGCCGGACCCCATTCCCGTGGTCGTATTGGGCCGACTGGCCGTTGACAGAAGTCTGCATGGGCAGGGTTTTGGACGAGCGCTGCTGCGCGATGCTGCAATGCGTGTGCTGCAAGCCGCCGACGTTATCGGCATTCGGGGTATCACGGTGCAAGCCCTGTCAGATGAAGCCGCAGTTTTTTACGAGCACGTTGGCTTTGAACCGTCGCCCATCGACCCCAAACTGCTGATGATTACTTTGGCGGACCTGCAACTCTGTTGAACTGCGACACAGGCACGGGCCTGACCACATCAACGGGTGCTTCACCGAAGCCTCGCTTCTTCGCCCCGCTCTGCC
>CAIMBE010000107.1 GCA_903839085.1 uncultured beta proteobacterium
ATGCATGGATCGCCACAGGCCTTCGGCCTTCGCGATGACGAAGGTTGGTGGCGCCTCCCGTCACTGCGACTGCCGCGTCGCTTTGCTCCTCGCAGTGACGGCCAGCGCGGCAGTCCATGCATGGATCGCCACAGGCCTTCGGCCTTCGCGATGACGAGGGTTGGTGGACGGACCGCTGCGGGCCTTCGCGATGACGAGGGTTGGTGGATGGACCGCCGCGGGCCTTCGCGATGACGACGATTCCCGGCGTGCCACGTTCGCTCTGAGCGCGGCGATTAAAATTGCGCATCCCTCCTGAAAGTTCATGCCTCCATGTCGCGCCAACTGTTTGTCACCACCGCCCTGCCCTACGCCAACGGCAATTTTCATATCGGCCACATCATGGAGTACATCCAGGCCGACATCTGGGTGCGCTACCAGCGGATGATGGGCAACGCGGTGCACTTTGTCTGCGCCGACGACGCGCACGGCGCGCCGATCATGATCGCGGCGGAGAAGGCGGGCAAGACGCCGCAGCAGTTCGTGGCCGACATCGCGGCCGGGCGCAAGCCCTACCTGGACGGCTTTCACATCGGCTTCGACAACTGGCACTCGACCGACGGCATCGAGAACCACCAGCTGGCGCAGGCGATCTACCTGGACCTGAAGGCCGCCGGGCTGATCGCGACGCGCGTGATCGCGCAGTTCTTCGACACCGAGAAGAACATGTTCCTGCCCGACCGCTTCATCAAGGGCGAGTGCCCCAAGTGCGGCGCCAAGGACCAGTACGGCGACAACTGCGAGGAGTGCGGCGCGGTCTACAGCCCGACCGAGCTGAAGAACCCCTATTCTGCCCTGACCGGCGTGACGCCGGTGCTGCGCGACTCGGAGCACTACTTCTTCAAGCTCTCCGACCCGCGCTGCGCCGAGTTTCTGGAGCACTGGACGCAGGGCAGCAACGGGCGCGGCCAGGCCCATCTGCAAAGCGAGGTCTACAACAAGATCAAGGAGTGGCTGCTGCCCGACGAGGCCGGCCAGCGCGACCTGGGCGACTGGGACATCAGCCGCGACGCGCCCTACTTCGGCATCGAGATTCCGGACGCGCCGGGCAAGTACTTCTATGTCTGGCTGGACGCGCCGATCGGCTACCTGGCCTCGCTGAAGAACCGCTTCATCAAGCTCGCCGGCGACAGCGCGCTGGGCGCGCAGCGGTACGACGCCTTCATGGCCGACCCGGCGACCGAGCAGTACCACTTCATCGGCAAGGACATCATCACCTTTCACACGCTGTTCTGGCCGGCGATGCTGCACTTCAGCGGCCGCAAGACGCCGAGCGCGGTCTTTGTGCACGGCTTCCTGACGGTCAACAGCGAGAAGATGAGCAAGAGCCGCGGCACCGGACTGGACCCGCTCAAGTACCTGAGCCTGGGCATGAACCCGGAGTGGCTGCGCTACTACATCGCGGCCAAGCTGAACGCGCGCAACGAGGACGTCGAGTTCAGCCCGGAAGATTTCATGGCGCGCGTCAACAGCGACCTGGTGGGCAAGTACATCAACATCGCGAGCCGCGCCGCCGGCTTCATCAGCAAGCGTTTTGGCGGCCGGCTCGGCGCCATCAGCGAGGACGGCGCCGCGCTGCTCGCGGCCCTGCGCGCGCAGCAGGCGACCATCGAGGAGTTGTACGAGGACCGCGAGTACGCCCGCGCGCTGCGCGAGACCATGCTGCTGGCCGATCGCGTGAACGCCTACGTGGACGCCAACAAGCCGTGGGAGCTGGCCAAGCAGGCCGGCATGGAGGCGCGCCTGCACGACGTCTGCAGCGTCTGCATCGAGGCCTTTGCCGTGCTCACCACCTACCTCAAGCCGGTGCTGCCGACGCTGGCGGCGCAGGTGGAGGCGTTCCTGGGCGTCGCGCCGCTGGCGTTCGGCCAGGCCGCCGCAGCGCTGGGCCAGGGCCACCGCATTGGCGACTACCAGCACCTGATGCAGCGCGTTGACGTGAAGCAGCTCGAGGCGCTGTTTGCGCCGGCCGACGCCGCGCCGCAGGCGGATGCGGCGACCGCGCCGGCCGCGGCGGCGCTGCCCGGCGGCGAGGCGATCGCGCCGGCGATCGGCATCGAGGATTTCAACAAGCTCGACCTGCGCATCGCGCTGATCGTGAACTGCGAGGCGGTCGAGGGCTCGACCAAGCTGCTGCGCCTGACGCTCGACGCCGGCGAGGGCCGCACGCGAAATGTCTTCAGCGGCATCGCCGGCGCCTGCAAGCCGGCCGACCTCATTGGCCAGCTGACCGTGCTGGTGGCCAACCTGGCGCCGCGCAAGATGAAGTTCGGCCTCAGCGAGGGCATGGTGCTCTCGGCCAGCCACGCCGATGAAAAAGCGAGCCCCGGCATCTACCTGCTGCAGGCCGCGCCCGGAGCCCGCCCCGGCATGCGGGTGCACTGAAGCTGGCGCTCAGGCGCGCCGGCGCACCGCCATCAGGATGCCGCGCAGGATGTCCAGCGGCGCCGGCGGACAGCCCGGCACCATGACGTCGACCGGTATCACGTTGGCGATGCGTCCGCAGCTGGCGTAGCTTTCGCCAAAAATGCCGCCATCGCAACCGCAGTCGCCCACCGCCACCACGAGCTTGGGCGCGGGCGTGGCATCGAAGGTGCGCCGCAGGGCGGTCTCCATGTTGCGCGACACCGGGCCGGTCACCAGCAGCAGGTCGGCGTGGCGCGGGCTTGCAACAAATCGGATGCCCAGGCCCTCGATGTTGTAGTAGGGGTTGCCCAGCGCGTTGATCTCGAGCTCGCAGCCGTTGCAGGAACCGGCGTCGACCATGCGAATGGTCAGCGCCCGGCCCAGAATGTCGAGCACGTCGCGCTGGATGCGGCCGATCTCGGCCTGCGCGGCAGCGCCGATATTCGGCGCCGGCTCGGTGCGGATGCCGCTCCTGACGATCTGTTTGACGATCTTCCACATCACAGATCCTGCCCCGAATAGCTGAGGTTGAACGACTTGTTGATCAGCGGGAAGTCGGGCACGATGTTGCCGATCACGGCGTGCTCGAGCACCGGCCAGTTCTGCCACGAGGGGTCGTGGCAATGGCAGCGCAGGATGCGGTGCTGCGCGGCGGCGTCCGCCAGCTCCAGCGCCACCATCACTTCGCCGCGCCAGCCCTCGACCCAGCCGATGCCGCGACTGGCCTGCTCGGGCAGGCAAAGGTCCTGGCACAGCGCGCCGGTCGGGAGTTCGGCCAGAATGCCACGGATCAGGCGCAAGGACTCGAACAGTTCGTCATAGCGCACCGCCACGCGCGCCGCCACGTCGCCGTTCGCCTGCGTCGCCATCCTGACCTGCAGTTGCGCGTAGGGCGGCCACGGGTGGTCGCAGCGCAGGTCCCATGCCTGGCGGCTGGCCCGACCCGCCATGCCGGTCAGGCCGAGTTGCGCGGCCAGCACCGGACTGACGCGCCCGGTGTTCATGAAGCGGTCCTGCAGACCCGCATGCTCTTCGTAGATGCCGTGCAGAATCCGGACCTCGGCCTCGAGCGCGTCGCATTGCAGTCGCAGGCGCTCCTGCGCCGGCGCATCGGCATCGCAGGCGACACCGCCGGGCAGCACGCAGTCCATCATCAGGCGATGCCCGAACAGGTCTTTGGACAGGCGCAGCCAGTCTTCGCGCAGGCGCGAGAACTGCGCCAGGCCAAAGGAGAACGCCGCGTCGTTGCCCAGCGCGCCCAGGTCGCCCAGGTGATTGGCCACGCGTTCGCGCTCCAGCAGCAGGGCGCGCAGGCTGGCCGCCCGCGCTGTGATCTGGCAGCCGGCGGCCGACTCCAGCGCCATGCAGTAGGCCCAGGCGTAGGCCACCGTCGAATCGCCCGAAACGCGACCGGCAAGGCGGTGCGCCTGCAGCGGCGCGAGCTGCGTCATGCGCTGCTCGATGCCCTTGTGCGTGTAACCGAGCCGCTGCTCGAGCCGCAGCACTTTTTCACCCACCACCGAGAATCGAAAGTGTCCGGGTTCGATGATGCCGGCGTGCACCGGCCCGACCGCGATCTCATGCACGCCATCGCCTTCGACATGAACAAACGGGTAGTCGATCAGGCTGCGATCGGCAAACACCTGCGCTGCGGCGGCGGCCTCGCGCAGCGGAAAGTGCTCGGCCGGCCAGGCGCCATGATTGAGCCACGGACGCAGATCACGGGCGCCCTGGGCGCGCAGGCCCGACAGGTCGGCCATGGCGCGCTGCATCCTGGCGGCCGCCGGAAACGCGCTCGCCAGATCGGGGTAGCTGAGCGCGTTGGCGTCGAGCGCCAGTTCGAGCCAGACCAGCCCCTGTGCCAGCACGTAGGCCACCGACACCGAAGCCCCGCCCGGCGCCGCACCGGCCCACAGGGCCAGCAGGCGGCCACCGGTGTCGCGCGCCAGCTCGGCCGCGCCGCGCCAGAGCTCTGCCGTGACGTGCGCGTGCCAGACCGGCACCGGTGCCGGCAGGCTCTGCAGTTCGACGTCCAGACCGGCAATCCTCATCGGCTCAGCCCCCCAGCATGCGCGCCGCCTGAACGTACCAGGTGTTCAGGTAGGGCGGAATGTACAGGCCCAGGATCAGACTCAGGCCGAGATGAACAAACACCGGCACCAGGGCCGGCGGGTGGGCCAGCGGCACCAGCCGGGTCTCGCCAAAGACCATCGGCAGAACCCTGATCAGCATCGAGGCAAAGGCCACGCCGAGCCCGAGCAGCAGGAACGGCGTGGCCCAGGGCTGCTCTCGCATCGCCGTCGTGAGGATCAGAAACTCGCTGGCGAAAACGCCGAATGGCGGCAATCCCAGAATCGCCATGACACCAATCATCAGGCCCCAGCCGACCTTCGGGTTGACCTTGATCAGGCCGCGGATCTCGCTCATGATCTGCGTGTCGGCCTTTTGCGTGGCGTGGCCCACGGTGTAGAAGATGGCTGACTTGACCAGCGAATGCACCGTCATGTGCAGCAAGCCGGCAAAGTTGGCCACCGCTCCGCCCATGCCGAAGGCGAACGTGATCAGACCCATGTGCTCGACCGAGGAGTAGGCAAACATGCGCTTGACGTCCTTCTGGCGCGACAGGAAGAAGGCCGCCACCACCACCGACAGCAGGCCAAACCCCATCATCAGCTGGCCTGCCATCGGCCGCTGCAGCGCGCCGTCGGTCAGCACCTTGCAGCGCAGCACGGCGTACATGGCCACGTTGAGCAGCAGGCCCGAGAGCACCGCCGAGACCGGCGTCGGGCCTTCGGCGTGCGCGTCGGGCAGCCAGCTGTGCAGGGGCACCATGCCGACCTTGGTGCCATAGCCGATCAGCAGAAAGGCAAAGGCGAGCGTGACAATGGCCGGGTCGAGCTGCCCCTTGATCTCGTCGAGCCGGCTCCACAGCAGCGTGGCGCCATGCATGCCGAGCACTTTTTCCGCCGCCATGTAGAGCAGCACCGTGCCAAACAGCGCCAGCGCAATGCCGACGCCGCACAGGATGAAGTATTTCCAGGCCGCCTCCAGGCTGGCCGCCGTGCGGTAGACGCTGACCAGCAGCACGGTGGTCAGGGTGGCGGCCTCCATCGCCACCCACAGGATGCCCAGGTTGTTGGTGGTCAGGGCCAGCAGCATGGTGAAGCTGAACAACTGGTACATGCCGTGGTACAGGCGCATGCGCCGCGCGGTCATCTTGCCGCGGTCCTGCTCGATGCGCATGTAGGGTCGCGAGAAGATCGCCGTGGTGAGCCCGACAAAGGCGGTCAGGGTGACCAGAAAGACGTTCAGCGGGTCGATGAAGAACTGGTCCTGCAGCATCAGGGCCGGTCCCGAGGCGATGATCTGCGCCGTCAGCGCGCAGGCCGCGAGGAAGGTGCCGGCGCTGACGGCGACGTTGACGTTGCGCGCAAAATCGCGATGGCCGATCAGGCCCAGCACCATGCCGCCCGCCAGCGGGATGCCGAGAACAAAGAACAGGGCTTCCAATTCAGTCGTCCTTGAGCGCTTCGAGGTTGCGAATGTCCAGGCTGTCGAACTTTTCGCGGATCTGGAACATGAACACGCCCAGGATCAGCACCCCGACCAGCACGTCCAGGGCGATGCCGAACTCGACAATCATGGGCATGCCGTTGGTCACCGTGGTGGCCGCGAAGATCAGGCCGTTCTCCATCGAGAGAAAGCCGATGACCTGGGGCACCGCCTTGGAGCGCGTGATCATGGTCATGAAGGCCAGCAGCACGCAGGCCAGCGCGATGCCCAGCGATCCGCCCGCCATCGAGGACGACAGGCGCGAGATCGGCAGCGCCAGGCTGAAGGAAAAAATGACCAGCCCGATGCCCACCAGCATGGTGGTCGGGATGTTGATCAGAGTCTCGACATCCCAGCGCACATTGAGCCGGCGGATGACCCGGTGCAGCATCCATGGAATCAGGAAGACCTTGAGCAGCAGGGTCAGCCCGGCGGAGACATAGAGGTCGGGGTTGTGCGTCGCGTAGCCGAGCAGGATCGAGGCCGCCACCAGGGCCGCGCCCTGCATCGCGAAAAGATTGATCAGGGAGACGATGCGGCGCTGCGAGATCATGGCGAACGACAGCATCAGGATCAGGGTCGCGAACAGGTTGATCAGCTGCGGCACATACTTGATCATGAGACGCCCAGCAGGATGTTGACCAGCAGGCCGATGACCGCCAGCAGGAAGGCGGTGGCAAGGAACTCGGGCACGCGAAAGATGCGCATCTTGGCGCTGACGGTTTCGATCACGGCCATCAGGACGCCGCCCACCGCCAGCTTGGCGACCAGCACCGGCAACGCCAGCAGCAAGGCCAGCGGCGCGTCGGCGCGAGCCACGCCCCACGGGAAGAACAGGGCCAGCCCGATGCAGGAGTAGGCAAACAGCTTGAGGCTCGCGGCCCATTCGAGCAGGGCCAGGTGGCGCCCCGAATACTCGAGGATCAGGGCCTCGTGAATCATGGTGAGCTCCAGATGCGTTTCCGGGTTGTCGACCGGCACCCGCGCGTTCTCGGCCAGCGACACCATGGTGAAGGCGACCCCGGTCAGCAGAAAGCTGGGATAGATCGCCAGTTCGCGATAGGCCAGCGTGTCGACGATGGTGGTGAGCGAGGTCGAGCGCGAAATCATCGAGGCGCAAAAAAGCACCATCAGCAGGGCCGGTTCGGCCAGGAAGCCGACCAGCATCTCGCGCCGCGCGCCCAGCGTGCCGAAGGCGGTTCCGACGTCCATGGCGGCCAGTGAAATGAAGACCCGCGCCAGCGCGAACAGGCCGACCAGCGCGATCGCGTCGGCCGCCGGCGACAGGGGCAGGTCGGTGGAGAGCGTCGGCACAATGGCGCTGGCCAGCAGCATGCAGCCGAAGACAATGTAGGGCGCCATCCGAAACAGGCGCGAGGCGTGCTCGGCCAGCACCGATTCCTTGTTGAACAGCTTGTGCAGCGCGCGATAGGGCTGCAGCAGTCCGGGCGCGGACTTGTTCTGCAAGCGGGCCCGCCACTGGTTGACCCAGCCGCTCATCAGGGGCGCCAGCAGCAGCGCCACCACGATCTCCATCAATTGCGAGACAAAGCCCAGAAAGCTCATTGTTTGACCACCAGCAGCACCACGATCAGCGTCACAAAGCTGTACATCAGGTAGACCGCAATGCGCCCCTGCTGCAGCAGTCCGACCACTTTCGAGCAGCGCTCCACCAGCGCTGCCAGCGGAAGATAGAGCCAGTGCCACAGCGGGTCCTCGACCGTGACGTGATAGCGCGGCTGCTCGTCCCACGGCGTGGGCAGTTCGCGGCGCAGGCGGAACATGGGCTCGAAGATCTGGCGGATCGGCTGCCCGAAGCCCTCCGCCGTGTCCTGCATGCGCGCGCTCTGCCAGGGATAGCCGCAGTCCCACGGCGGCGCGCGCCGGGTGCGCCCGCGGTACAGCTTGCGCCCGAGCAGAAAGGCCAGCGCAAAGCTGGCCATCACACCGAGCAGAAAGATGGCCGGCGCGTAGCTGGCGCGCTCGATGCTCACCGGCACCAGCAGCCAGCCGCTTTCGGCCACCGCCTGCGCCAGGCCGGCGGCCACCAGCAGTTGGGTCACCGGATCAATCAGGGCAATGACCTGGTTTGGAAACAGGCCGAGCACGACGCAGCCCGCCGCCAGCCACAGCATGCCGATGCGTTCCCAGGCGCGCGCGTCATGCGCATGAAACAGTTTTTCCTCGCGCGGCTGGCCCAGGAAGATGACCCCGAAGTACTTCACCATGGTAAAGCCCGACAGCGCCGCAATCAGGGCGATCAGCGCGGCCAGGATCGGCACCAGCATGTTGAGGAAGGAACTCGGCAGCCCGGTGGTGAACAGAAAACTCTGCAGCAGCAGCCACTCGGCGACAAAGCCGCCCAGCGGGGGCAGACCGGCGCAGGCCAGCACGCCGATCAGCGTCGGCCAGGTGACCCAGGGCATGAAGCGGATCAGCCCGCCCAGGCGGCCCAGGCTGCGCTCGCCGGTGGCATGCATGACGGCGCCGGTGCTGCAGAACAGCAGGCTCTTGAAGAAGGCGTGGCTCACCAGGTGATACAGCGACGCGGTCAGGGCCAGCGCGGAGAGGGTTTTCATGCCATAGGCCGAGAACAGCAGCGACAGTCCAAAACCGGCGCACATCAGGCCCACGTTTTCAATCGACGAATAGGCCAGCAGGCGTTTCATCTCCACCTGGACGGTTGAAAACACGACGCCAAACAGGGCGCTGACCAGGCCGACCGCCATCAGCAGCACGCCCCACCACCAGATGCGCGTCTGCAGCAGGTCAAACGACACCCGCAGCAGGCCGTAGAGGGCGATCTTCAGCATCACGCCGCTCATCAATGCCGACATCGGGGACGGCGCCGCCGGATGGGCCTCGGGCAGCCAGACGTGCAGCGGCAGCAAGCCGGCCTTGGCGCCGAAGCCGAACACCGCGAGAACAAAGGCGATCGAGGCCCAGAACGGCGACAGGTGCTGGGCGCGCATGTTGGCAAAGGTGTAGTCGCCGGTGTTGGCCTGCAGCACGCCAAAGCACAGCAGAATGCCCAGCGCGCCGATGTGCGCCACCAGAATGTAGAGGTAGCCCGCGCTGCGAATCTCGGGTATGCGATGGTTCGCCATGACCAGAAAGAACGACGAAAAGGCCATCGTCTCCCAGACCACCATGAAGGCGTAGGCGTCGTCGGCAATCACGACCATCGCCAGGCTCGCCAGAAAGACGTGGTATTCGAGGCAGATCAGGCCCGGCGGCGTTCCCTCGCCCTTGCGGAAATAGCCCGCCGCGAAGGCCGACACGCCGGCCGATGCACCGCCGATGACCATCAGGAAGAAGCTCGACAGACTGTCCAGTCGCAGGTGAAAGGGCAGCTGCGGCAGCCCGATCGGCAGCACCGCCACCTCGGCGCCATTGCCCGCAGCGCTGAGCGAGAGTCCTAGCAGAACCAGGGAAAAAAATCCGCTGGCCGGAAACAGCACGGTGGCGACAAAGCGCAGGCGTTTGAGTGCAACGACGCCCAGCACACCGATTGCAAACCAGGCGACAACGACCAGCAGGACCCAGTCGAGATGGACCCAGGCAGCGGGATGGGGGAAACCGTTCATTCAGGGCAAATAAATCGCGATCAAAGCAAAACTGTTTTTGACCGCGCGTACGGCGTATGTTACAGGCAGATCTGCGCGATCAGACCGGCGCGCGCCGCCACAAGCCCGCTAAAATGCGGCAACGAGGTCATTACATGAACATCTTCTATCGCCCCAAATACCAGTCCGACACCACCCGCTTCCTCAACGAGTTGAAGGAAAAGAACCCGCAGCTGGCAGGACAGCAGGTGCAGGGCCGGGCCTTGTTGTGGAACCGCACGCTCGACCGCGATGCCCAGAGCGGCTTTGGCGCTGCCAGGGTCAAACAGCAAGCCTACGTCTACCAGACCGCCAAATAAGCCCTTGGCAACGCTTGCCCTGGACGGGCTCGCCCCTGATTCGTCGCCCGAGCTGGCCGGCATGCCGGAGGTGGTCGATCACGTCGCCGTCGCGCGCCTGTACGGCGAGCCGCTGTTTTCGATGCCGCAGGACCTCTACATCCCGCCCGACGCGCTGGAGGTCTTCCTGGAGGCCTTTGAAGGCCCTCTGGACCTGCTGCTGTACCTGATCCGACGCCAGAACTTCAACATCCTGGACATTCCGATGGCCGGCGTGACGCGCCAGTACCTGGTCTATGTCGAGGAAATCCGCAGCCGCAACCTGGAACTGGCGGCCGAGTACCTGCTGATGGCGGCCATGCTGATCGAGATCAAGTCGCGCATGCTGCTGCCGCCCAGGAAGGTGGCCGCCGGACAGGAGGCCGAGGACCCGCGCGCCGAGCTGGTGCGCCGTCTGCTCGAGTACGAGCGGATCAAGCTGGCGGCGGCCAGGCTCAATGCGATGCCGCAGTTCGGCCGCGACTTCCTGCGCGCCCAGGTCTTCATCGAGCAGTCGCTGCAGCCGCGCTTTCCGCAGGTCAGCGCGGTCGACCTGAAGGAGGCCTGGGCCGGGCTGCTCAAGCGCGCCAGCCTGGTGCAGCACCACCGCATCACGCGCGCCGAGCTCTCGGTGCGCGAGCACATGAGCCTGGTGCTCAAGAAGCTGCAGGGCCGGCGCTTTGTCGAGTTCGAGGAATTGTTCGACCCGTCCCGGGGCGCGCCGGTGCTGGTCGTGACCTTCATCGCCCTGCTCGAGCTGGCCAAGGAGATCCTGATCGAGATCACGCAGGCCGAGCTGTTCGCCCCGATCTACGTGCGCCTGGCCTACTCGCCGGCCGCCTGAGCGCGGCCGTGCCGGGCCTCAGACCGGCTCGGCCGTGGCCCCGCGCCCCATCAGCAGGGCCACGGTGCGGGCCGGCTCGATCCGGCCATCGAGCAGGGCCACCACGGCCTGCGTGATCGGCATCTCCACTCCCAGGCTGACGGCGCGCTGCAGCACGGTGCGCGCGCAGTTGACGCCCTCGGCAACATGGCCCAGGGCGGTCAGCACCTGCGCCAGGGTCTGGCCGCGCGCCAGCGCCAGCCCGACCTGGCGGTTGCGCGAGAGGTCGCCGGTGGCGGTGAGCACCAGGTCGCCCAGGCCGCTCAGCCCCATGAAGGTGTCGGCGCGCGCCCCCAGGGCGAGCCCGAGGCGCGTCATTTCGGCCAGGCCGCGGGTGATCAGGGCGGCGCGCGCGTTGAGCCCGAGACTCAGGCCGTCGCACAGCCCGGTGGCGATCGCCAGCACGTTCTTGACCGCGCCGCCGACCTCGACGCCGACGATGTCGTCATTGGCGTAGACGCGCAGGGTCGGGCTGTGAAAGGCCTGCACCAGGGCATCGCGCACGCGCGCCTGCGAGCTCGCAGCCACCAGCGCGGTCGGCTGGCCGCGCGCGACCTCGAGCGCGAAGCTCGGACCGCTCAGGACGCCGGACGGCAATTCGGGCGCGACCTGCGCCTGCACCTCGTGCGCCAGCAGGCCGATGTTCTCGCCGATGGCCGCCTCGAAACCCTTGCAGAGCCAGACCACCGGCACGCGGCAGGCCCGCAGGCGCGTCAGCATCTGGCGCAGGCCGGCCATCGGCGTGGCGATGACCACCAGTTCGAAGGCATCGACCATTCCCTCGAGCGGCGCCTGGCTCGCGCTGCTGAGCGTGATCGCCGGCGCCAGCGTGATGCCGCCCAGATAGCGCACATTCTCGCGCTGCGCCTGCATGGCGCGGGCCTGCTCGGGATCGCGCGCCCACAGGGTGACGGCATGCGCGCCGGCGCTGTTGCCGGCCGCATTGACAGCCAGCGCGGTGCCCCATGAGCCGGCGCCCAGGATCAGGATCTTCATGGCATCGGGGGCCGCGCCGCCCGGGGGAGCGCGCCCGCGTGCCGCCAGCCCTTACTGGGAGGCGGTGGCCGGCGCCTCAGCGGCAGCGAGTTGCTGCTGTTGCTGCTGCTCATACATGGCCTGGAAGTTGATTTCCGACAGGTGCACCGGCGGAAAGCCGCCGCGCTGGATCAGGTCGGCCACGTTGCCGCGCAGGTAGGGGTAGACGATCTGCGGGCAGGCGATGCCCATCACCTGGCCCATTTGCTCCTGCGGCAGGTTGCGGATCTCGAAGATGCCGGCCTGCGTGACCTCGACCAGGAAGACCGTCTTTTCCTTGATCTTGGTCTGCACCGTGGCGGTGACCGTGACCTCGAATATGCCTTCGGCCACCGGCACGGCGTTGACGCCGAGCTGGATGTCGACCGTCGGCGCCTCCTGCTCGAGCAGGATTGCGGGCGAGTTGGGCTGCTCCATCGAGGCGCCCTTCAAGTAGACGCGTTGAATCTGGAAAACGGGATCTTGCTGGTCAGACATGGAATTTCTCTCTGGTCAAAAAAAAACGCTCCGGAAAGGACCCGGGCGAAAAACGAAATCAGCGCCGATTATCTCAGGCCGCGTTGAGCAAGGGCAGCAGGCCGCCGCGGGCGTCGAGCGCCATCAGGTCATCGCAGCCGCCGACATGGGTCTGCCCGATAAAAATCTGCGGCACGGTGCGCCGTCCGGTGAGCTGCATCATCCTGATGCGCTCATCAGGGTCGCTGTCGACGCGGATCTCCTCAAGCTGCGCAACACCCCGCGCCGTGAGGATCTTCTTGGCCTGCACGCAGTAGGGGCAGACGGCGGTGGTGTAAATCTTGACCGGGTTCATGTTATCGATCCTTCAAAAATTCAAGATGGCTACTTTCGTCATCGCGAGGCCGCAGGCCGCGGCGATCCATGCGCCAGCGCCTTCTGGATTGCCGCGTCGCCAGGCTCCTCGCAATGTCGATCCTGACTGTCATGATTCATGAAAGTCCAGTTAGTCTTTCTCCACCGGCAGGTTGGCGCTGCGCCAGGCGCCCAGGCCGCCGGCGAGCGACTGCGCCTGCTCGAAGCCGAGCTTTTTCGCGATCGCCACCGCACGGTTCGAGCGCCCGCCCGACTGGCAGACCAGTATCACCGGCAGCGCCTTGTTCTTCACCACGCCCGGCAGTTTTTCTTCAAGCTGATTGAGCGGGATGTTTTTTGCGCCGCCGACATGACCGGCGGCAAATTCGCCGGCTTCGCAGACGTCGATGACGACCGCCTTCTCGCGGTTGATGAGCTGCACCGCGCCCTGCGCCGTCAACCCGCCGCCGGCGCCCTTGATCATGGGCCAGAACAGCAGGCTGGCCGAAACCAGCGCGACCGACATCAACATCCAGTTATCGAGAATAAACTTCATTGCTTCTTTCAGAATTACGAGTGCTTGCACCGACCCGCCATTGCGAGCGCAGCGCGGCAATCCATCATGGATCGCCACGGCCTTCGGCCTCGCGATGACGCAAAAACAAAGCTCCCCACGTGCCAATCGGTGGCTCATTTTAGAATGAAGCCCTGCACCGCGCCGTCGCCCCCTGTTATTCCCCGCTTTAGCACTGCCAAACCATCATGCACAAACTCGTTCTCATCCGCCACGGCGAATCGACCTGGAACCTCGACAACCGCTTCACCGGCTGGACCGATGTCGACCTGACCCCCACCGGCATCGAACAGGCCGACAACGCCGGGCGCCTGCTCAAGGCCGAGGGCTTCGAGTTCGATGTCGCCTACACCAGCGTGCTCAAGCGCGCCACGCGCACGCTGTGGCACGTGCTCGACGCGATGGACCGCACCTGGCTGCCCGTGGTCAACAGCTGGCGCCTCAACGAGCGCCACTACGGCGCCCTGCAGGGGCTCAACAAGGCCGACATGGCCAGGCAGTATGGCGACGCCCAGGTGCTGGTCTGGCGGCGCAGCTACGACACGCCGCCGCCCGCCCTCGACCCGGCCGACCCGCGCTGCGAGCGCGCCGACCCGCGCTACGCCAAATTGAAGCCCGAGCAGATTCCGCTGACCGAGTGCCTCAAGGACACCGTGGCGCGGGTCATGCCGTTCTGGAGCGAGGCGCTGGCGCCCGCCATCAAGGCCGGCAAGCGGGTGCTGGTGTCGGCGCACGGCAACTCGATCCGGGCGCTGGTCAAGTACCTGGACAACATCTCGGACAGCGACATCGTGGGCCTGAACATACCCAATGGCATCCCGCTGGTCTACGAGCTCGACGATGCGCTCAGGCCGATCCGGCATTACTACCTGGGCGACGCCGAGGCCGCCGCCAAGGCCGCCGCCGCGGTGGCGGCGCAGGGTAAAGCTTGAGTAAACCGGGAACGACTCCGGCGAGGAGCGCTCCAAGCGTGTATATTGAACGCCAGGGCTTTGCGTGACCGACCTTTAGTTCGGGCCGCAACCGATCACAAAGACTTTTATGGGCCATAAATTGAAAACTGCAGGCTGGATTTCGCTCGGCGTCATTGCCGGTGCGCTGACGACTGTTTCGCTCCAGACCGTGGCGCGCGGCGCGCTGGCACCGCTGCCGCTGGAGGAACTGCAGCAGCTGGCGGCGGTCTTCGGCATGGTCAAGAGCAATTACGTCGAGCCGGTGAACGACAAGAAGCTGATCACCGACGCCATCATCGGCATGGTGTCGAGCCTGGATCCGCACTCGCAGTACCTCGACAAGAAGGCGCTCAAGGAATTCAACGAAGGCACGACCGGCAAGTTTGTCGGCGTCGGCATCGAGATCGCGCAGGAAGACGGGCTGATCAAGGTGGTGTCGCCGATCGAGGGCTCGCCGGCCTTTCGCGCGGGCATCAAGCCCAACGACCTGATCGTCAAGATCGACGACACGCCGGTCAAGGGGCTGCCGCTCAACGAGGGCGTCAAGCGCATGCGCGGCGAGCCCAACACCAAGGTGCTGCTGTCGATCTTCCGCAAGGACGAGAGCCGCACGTTCCCAGTGCTGATCACGCGCGAGGAAATCCGCACCCAGTCGGTGCGCGCCAAGGTGATCGAACCCGGCTATGCCTGGATTCGCCTGAGCCAGTTTCAGGAGCGCACGGTCGAGGACTTTGCGCGCAAGATCGAGGAGATCTACAAGCAGGAGCCGCAGCTCAAGGGCCTGGTGCTGGACCTGCGCAATGACCCGGGCGGTTATCTGGACGCCGCGGTCGCGGTCTCGGCCGCGTTCCTGCCGGAGAACGTGACCATCGTCTCGGCCAATGGCCAGCTGGCCGAGAGCAAGTTCGTGCACAAGGCCTCGGCCGAGTTCTACCACCGCCGCGGCGGCGCCGATCCGCTCAAGCACCTGCAGGAAGTCACCAAGGGGGCGCTCAAGACCGTGCCGCTGGTGGTGCTGGTCAACGAGGGTTCGGCCTCGGCCAGCGAAATCGTGGCCGGCGCGCTGCAGGACCACAAGCGCGCCATGCTGCTGGGCAACCAGACCTTCGGCAAGGGCTCGGTGCAGACGGCGGTCTGCCTGGACCCGGCCTACCGCATGGACAACTGCCCGACCGCAGGCCTCAAGCTCACCACCAGCCGCTACTACACGCCCAGCGGAAAATCGATTCAGGCCAAGGGCATCGTGCCCGACGTCATGATCGACGAGACCGAAGAAGGCAACCTGTTCGCCGCGCTGCGCACGCGCGAGGCCGATCTTGAGAAGCACCTCAACAGCGGCCAGGGCGAGGAAAAGAAGGACGAGAGCCGCGACAAGGCGCGCGAGGAAGCGCGCGCCAAGCTCGAGGCCGAGCTCAAGAAGCCGCTGTCCGAGCGACGGCTGCCGGAGTACGGCACCGAGAAGGATTTTCAGCTGGCACAGGCCATCAACCAGCTCAGGGGTCGCCCGGTGATCGTCAGCAAGACCCTGGTCGAGCGCAAGGAAGAAAAGACGGAAGAATAAGCGCGCATGACCGACGAACAGTTGCTGCGGTATTCGCGCCACATCCTGCTCGAAGAAATCGGGATCGAAGGCCAGGAACGGATTCTGGGCAGCCACGCCCTGATCATCGGGGCCGGCGGTCTGGGTTCGCCGGTCGCGCTGTATCTCGGCTCCGCCGGCGTCGGCCACATCACGGTGGTCGACCACGACCTCGTCGACATGACCAATCTGCAGCGCCAGATCGCCCACACCATGGGCCGCGTCGGCCAGCCCAAGGTGCTATCGGCACAAACCGCGATCGCGGCCATCAACCCGCAGGTGCAGGTGACGCCGATCGTCGCGCGCGCCGACGCCGCGCTGCTCGATTCTCTGGTGACGCAGGCCGATGTGGTGCTGGACTGCTGCGACAACTTTGCCACCCGGCACAACATCAACGCCGCCTGCGTCAAGCACCGCAAGCCGCTGGTCTCGGGCGCTGCCATCCGCTTTGACGGACAGGTCTGCGTCTATGACCCGCGCGACCGCAGTTCGCCCTGCTACGCCTGCATTTTTCCACCGGACGCGAACTTTGAGGAAACGCGCTGCGCCACGATGGGCGTCTTCGCGCCGTTGGTGGGCGTGGTCGGCTCGATGCAGGCGGCCGAGGCCCTCAAATTGCTCAGCCTGGCCGGTCAACCGCTGACCGGACGCCTGCTGATGATCGATGGCCGCGCCATGGAGTTCACCGAGGTGCGCCTCAAGCGCCAGGCCGCCTGCACGGTCTGCGGTTCTGCCGGCTGATTCGCCGCCTCACGGCGCGACGGCGCGGCACGAGCCGTGGCGCTTGCGAAAATCGCGCGGCGACTGGGGCTCGGGCAGCGCAAACACACCCTGCCCTGACCCGCGCGCCAGCGCCTCTTGGGCGGCATAGACGCCGGCCCTGCCGCGCCAGCCATAGGACCAGGCCAGTCCGGCGCGCACGATCTCGGCGCCCAGGTCCCTGCCATCCAGCGCGATCGTCGCCACGCCGCGGCCCCACGGGTCGTCGGTCACAACATTCACCGTGACGCGCCGGCGCAGCGCCAGTTGCACCAGAAACTCGCGCGCCGCCATGCCGCCCTGCTGGCAGATTTCGGGCGCGTCGAGCCCGCGCAGGCGAAGCTTGCGCGCCGGCCCGCCTTCGTCGGGCTGCACCCAGAGCGTGTCACCATCGGTGACATGGGTGACCTGCCCAAGGAAGGTCTCGCGCGCGTCTGCCTTGCCGGCCAGCAAGGCGATGCACATCAGCAGACACCTGAACTTCATGGGAAGAGCATACGCCGTGTGTCGGGTGCTTATGGCCAATCATTGATCTTTCCAGAATTCAAGACTCTTGCTTTCGTCATCGCGAGGCCGCAGGCCGTGGCGATCCATGCCCCATGACTTCCTGGATCGCCGCGTCGCCAGGCTCCTCGCAATGACGATCCGGACTGTCATGATTTATGAAAGTCTCAATAGATCAGATTACTTGACGTTGAAGCGCTCGAGAGCGGGCAATAGTTCAGGCATCAGTCTTTGCACGCTCGGGCGCGCCATCAGGCGCCCAAAATAGGCGACGATGTTCGGGTAATCGTGAAACGGGTGCAGCCTCTGGGCGTAGAACAAGGGCGCAAATGCCGCGCAGTCGGACATGTTGAAGTCAGCGCCACCGGCATCCGGGTTCTTGGCAAGGGCGCTCTCCATGTAGCCATAGGTGAGGCCAATGGTCTCCCGCGCCTTGGCCACGGCTTCGGCGTTGCGCGCCTCGGGCGGCTTGAGACCATCAAAGAAAATGCTGGCCACCGGGTCATTGAGGTAAAGGTCCGTCACGCGGTCCTTGAAGCGCACCCGCCGTGCCGCCGTCTTGTCGTGCGGGATAAGCGTTGTGCCGGAGTCGGGAAACTCGTTTTCCAGGTATTCAATGATGATGCTCGATTCTGGAATGAAGACATCGTCGCCTGTGAGCAAGGGAATCTTTCCTACCGGGTAAAGTTTCTTGTATTCGGCCCGGGCGACCGGATCCTGCATGCTGACCACCGCCGCGGTAAAGGGAACGCCCTTCTCGAAAAATGCCAGCAGGGCTTTTTGGGAATAGGTGGATGCAACGTTGTAATAAAGCTTCAGGTTCATGGCGATGGTCCTTTGAAGGCTGTGGACGGCTGCATCACGGCACACGGACGATTGCCACAAGCATGGCGATTGCCTGATGGGTGACGTGACTCAAGCGCCGGAACTGGCGACTTGAGGCCGCATTGGGCGCCAATGGCGCGAAATTGCAAACGCCCCAACAAATAACCCTACTGGCCCCACCATCTCCCCTCTGAAACCTGACACCGATGCATCACGGACTTCCAAAGCCCCCGCCCCCCGGCGTGCAGATCTCGAACACATCGCCCGGCTGCATCTCGGCCTGCCCGATGTGGGCCAGCTCTTCAACCCGCCCGTCGGCACGCAGCACGCGGTTGCGCCCGACCTCGCCGGGCTCGCCGCCAGCCGCACCGAAGGCGCCGTGCACGCGCCCGTTGGACAGAATGCTGGCGGTCATGGCCTCCAGGAAGCGCACGCGCCGGGTGCCGCCGTTGCCGCCATGCCAGCGCCCGGCGCCGCCCGAACCGGCGCGGATTTCGTAGCTGTCAAGCCGCACCGGAAAGCGGAACTCCAGCACCTCGGGATCGGTCAGGCGCGAATTGGTCATGTGCGTCTGAACGACATCGGTGCCGTTGAAGCCGTCGCCCGCGCCCGAGCCGCCCGAGATCGTTTCATAGTACTGGTAGCGCGCATTGCCGAAGGTGAAATTGTTCATGGTGCACTGGCTTGCCGCCATCACGCCGAGCGCGCCATAGAGCGCGTTGGTGATGCAACTCGAGGTCTCCACATTGCCTGCCACCACCGAGGCCGGCGGGTTGGGGTTCAGCATCGAGCCGGCCGGGATGATGACCGACAGGGGCTTGAGGCAACCGGCATTGAGCGGGATGTCGTCATCCACCAGGCTGCGAAACACGTAGAGCACGGCGGCCATGCAGACGGCGGTCGGCGCATTGAAGTTGTTGCTCTGCTGCATTGAGGTGCCGCTGAAATCGATCACCGCGCTGCGCTCGGCCGCGTTGACCCGAATCGCGACCTGGATCTGGGCGCCGTTATCGAGTGGCAGCGTGTAGGAATTAATTGGGGTCAGACTCCAATTATTTCCAGCCTTCTTCGCCGCCTGATGTTCCTCCTCCAATAATTGGTGTCTGACCCCAATTAATTGAATGACGCGGCGCACGGACTCCTCGGCGTTGTCCTGTACATGCCCCATGTAGGCCTGCACCATATCCAGGCCAAAATGCTCGACCATCTTGCGCAGTTCCTGCACGCCCTTTTCGTTGGCGGCGATCTGGGCTTTCAGGTCGGCCAGGTTCTGCTGCGGGTTGCGCGACGGGTATCTGGCCCCCACGCTCGGCACTGACGTGTCCTCGCTGCCCCCCGAGGGGGCTGCGCCGTCTTGGGGCGGCCCGGCGACGGCGCGCCCACTGAGCAACGCAATGATTTTTTCCTCCTGCAGCACGCCGCGGTCGACCAGCTTGACGTTGTTGATCTGCACGCCCTCCTCTTCAATTCTGGTCGAGAACGGCGGCATCGAGCCCGGCGTGGTGCCGCCGATGTCGGCGTGGTGCCCGCGCGAGCCGACGTAGAAGGTCGGCCGTTCGGCGAGGTACACCGGTGTGATGACCGTGATGTCGGGCAGGTGGGTGCCGCCGTGATACGGATCGTTGAGCACGTAGACATCGCCCGGCTGCATGCTGGCGGCGTTCTCGCGCACCACGGTCTTGATGCTCTCGCCCATCGAGCCCAGGTGCACCGGCATGTGCGGCGCGTTCGCGATCAGGTTGCCGGCCGCGTCGAACAGGGCGCAGCTGAAGTCCAGCCGCTCCTTGATGTTGACCGAGTAGGCGGTGTTCTGAAGCTGCAGCCCCATCTGCTCGGCGATGTTCATGAACAGGTTGTTGAAGACCTCCAGCAGCACCGGATCCACCGTGGTACCGGCGGCAAAGCTCTGCGCGCGCGGCACGCTGCGGCTCAGGGCGAGGTGATCGAAGGCGCTCACTTCGGCGTCCCAGCCGTCTTCGACCACGGTGGTGGCATTCTGCTCGGCGATGATGGCGGGACCACGCACGCAGTCGCCCGGGCGCAGGTCTGCGCGCAGCAGCAGCGCGGCTTGCAGCCAGCGTCCGCCGCTGTAGATCGGCACCGTTTCGCGCGCCACCGAGCGCAGATCACGCCGCGCCTGCAGTGCGTGACGAGCCTCGTCCGGCGCGTCACCCGCCACCACGGCCTCGACCGACACGGCCTCCACCACCAGCGCCTTGCCCTGCATCAGAAAGGCGAAACGCTGCCGGTATGCGGCCTCGAAGCCGGCCACGATGGCAGCCACCACGGCTTCGGGCGCGGCGTCATCAGCCGGCGCATGCGCCACCAGCAGCGCCGCGTCGCTGCCCTCATAGCGCACATGTACGCGATGCTGCACGGCCACGCTGCCCTGGCTGACCTGCTGGCGCAGCAGCTCATCACGCGCCTGTGCCGCCAGGCGCTCGAGTTGCGCGGCGATCCGCGGCAGCGCGGCCGCATCGAGCTTGAGCTCCACCGCCTGCTCGCGGATCACGCTTTGGTCGGCCAGCCCCATGCCGTAGGCCGACAGAACGCCGGCCAGCGGGTGCACGAAAACCCGCGTCATGCCAAGCGCGTCGGCCACCAGGCAGGCGTGCTGGCCACCCGCGCCGCCAAAGCATTGCAGCGTGTAGCGTGTCACGTCGTAACCGCGCGCCACCGAAATCTTCTTGATGGCATTGGCCATCTGCTGCACGGCGATGCGGATGAAGCCTTCGGCCACGTCCTCTGCGCTCCGGCCGGTCTGCGCTGCCAGCACGGCGAATTTTTCGCGCACCACGGCGTCATCGAGCGCCTGGTTCGCCTCGGGACCGAAGACCTTCGGAAAATGGCGCGGCACGATCTTGCCGACCATCACATTGGCATCGGTGACGGCGAGCGGGCCGCCGCGGCGGTAGCTCGCGGGCCCCGGATTGGCCCCGGCGCTCTGGGGGCCGACGCGAAAGCGCGAACCGTCAAAAGCCAGGATCGAGCCGCCGCCGGCCGCCACCGTGTGGATGCTCATCATCGGCGCGCGCATGCGCACGCCGGCGACCTGGGTCTCGAACTCGCGCTCGAACTCGCCGGCGAAATGCGAGACATCGGTCGAAGTGCCGCCCATGTCAAAGCCGATCACTTTCTCTATGCCGGCCATCGCCGCGGTGCGCGCCATGCCGACAATGCCACCGGCCGGACCGCTCAGGATCGCATCCTTGCCGGCAAAGGCGTGGGCGTCGGTCAGACCGCCGGAAGACTGCATGAAGAAGAGCTTGACGCCCGGCATCTGCAGCGCCACCTGCGCCACGTAGCGGCGCAGGATCGGTGACAAATAGGCATCGACCACCGTCGTGTCGCCGCGACTGACGAACTTCATCATCGGGCTGGTTTCGTGCGAGGTGCTGATCTGCGCGAAGCCGACCGCCGCCGCAATGGCGCGCGCTGCCAGTTCATGCGCCGTGTAGCGGTAGCCGTGAAGGAAGACGATGGCCACGCTGCGCAGACCCTGGTCGTACTGCGCCTGCAGTTCGCGCCTGAGGTGCGCTTCGTCCAGCGGCACGATCACATCGCCATGCGCGCCAACACGCTCGCGCGCCTGCACCACCGCGCTGTAGAGCAGCTCTGGCAGGACGATGTTGCGATCAAAAATGCGCGGGCGGTTCTGGTAGGCGATGCGCAGCGCATCGCGAAAACCCTGCGTCGTCACCAGCAGCGTCGGCTCGCCCTTGCGCTCGAGCAGCGCGTTGGTCGCCACCGTGGTGCCCATCTTCACGCACTCGACCAGTTCGGGCCTCACCGCCTGATCGGGCCGCAGGCCCAGCAGATGGCGGATGCCGGCCACCGCCGCGTCAGGGTACTGCTCGGGGTTGTCGCTGAGCAGCTTGTGCGTGACCAGCGAGCCGTCGGGACGCCGGCCCACCACATCGGTGAAGGTGCCGCCGCGGTCGATCCAGAATTGCCAGCGCCGGTCGTGCCTCGTCAAACTGCTGTCTTGCATGGTGTCCCTGGACCGCTTCTCGCGGCCCGCCCAATGTTTTTCGGATGAAGCCGCCGGCGTCGGGGCATCCCCAAAAGAGCCGGCAAGCAATTTTCGTCTATCCTATCGGTACTTACCACCATGATGTTTTTGGAGTTTTCATGAAATTCAGACTCGTACTTATCACCGCCGCGCTGAGCCTGGGCACCACAGTCTTCGCGCAGACCAAGTGGGACCTGCCCGCAGGCTACCCCGCGACCAACTTCCACACCGAAAACCTGACGCAATTCGCCAACGACGTGGACAAGGCCAGCGCCGGCAAGCTCAAGATCACGGTGCATGCCAATGGCTCCCTGTTCAAGGCGCCCGAGATCAAGCGCGCCGTGCAGGGCGGTCAGGCGCAGATCGGTGAAATCCTGCTGGTCAACTTTCAAAACGAGTGGCAGCTCTTTGGCGCCGATGGCCTGCCCTTTCTGGCCGACAGCTATGACGAGGCGATGAAGCTGTACAAGGTGCAGAAGCCGTTCCTGGAAAAGAAGCTGGCCGAACAGGGCATGGCACTGCTGTACGCGGTGCCGTGGCCGCCGCAGGGCATCTACGTCAAGAAACCGATCAACTCGGGCGCTGATCTGAAGGGCGTCAAGTGGCGCGCCTACAGCCCGGCGACCGCGCGCATCGCCGAACTGGTCGGCGCCCAGCCGGTCACGGTGCAGGCGGCCGAACTCTCGCAGGCGATGGCCACCGGCGTGATCGAGTCCTACATGTCGTCGGGCTCGACCGGCTTCGACACCAAGACCTATGAACACATCAAGTACTGGTACGACACCCAGGCCTGGCTGCCCAAGAATGCGGTGATTGTCAACAAGGCCTCGCTTGACGCGCTCGACGCACCGACCCGGCTGGCCCTGCAGAAGGCGGCCGCCGACGCCGAGGTGCGCGGCCTGGCCGCTTCCAAGCGCGCCAATACCGACTCGCTGGACAAGCTCAAGGCCAACGGAATGAGCATCGTCACGCCCCCGGCCCAGCTCAAGGCCGACATGAAGAAGGTCGGCGACGTGATGCTCAAGGAATGGCTCGAAAAGGCCGGGCCCGAGGGCAAGAGCCTGGTTGACGCCTTCCTAAAGCCCTGATCGGCACAGCGCCCCATGCGCAAGGCGCTTGACGCTCTGTACGACGGCGCCGCCGCACTGGCGGCGCTGTTCATGGTTGGCTTGCTGGTCATGGTGCTGCTGTCGATTCTTGGCCGCCAGTTCCACTTTCATGTGCCGGGCACCGACGCCTACGCTGGCTACCTGATGGCCGCCTGCGGCTTTCTGGCGCTGGCGCACACCTTGAAGCGCGGCGAGCACATCCGCGTCACGCTGCTGCTGAGCGCGCTCAAGGGGCGCTGGAAAAGAGGCATGGAGATCTGGGCCTATGGCTTTGCCTCGGCGCTGGCGGCGATGTTTGCCTTCTACAGCTGCCGACTGGCCTGGCAGTCGCGCTCCTTTCATGACATCTCCACCTCCAGCGACGCCACGCCGCTGTGGATTCCGCAAATCGCGATGGCGCTGGGCACGGTGATTCTGGCGATCGCTTTCGTCGATGAACTGCTGCTCGAAATCTCAGGCAAGCGCGTCGAGCGCCAGAGTGACGAGGCCCTGCGCAATGAATGACCTTGCCATTACCGCCGCCCTGCTGACGGCCCTTTTGCTGATTCTGGGCAGCGGCGTCTGGGTCGGCCTGACGCTGACCGGCGTGGCCTGGATCGCCGTCACCCTGTTCTCGTCGCGGCCCGCCGGCGACGCCATGGCGGTCACCGTCTGGGGTTCGTCGTCGAGCTGGACCCTGACCGCGCTGCCGCTGTTTGTCTGGATGGGCGAGATCCTGTTCCGCACGCGGCTCAGCAACGACATGTTCAAGGGCCTGGCACCCTGGGTGCAGAATTTGCCGGGCCGATTGCTGCACACCAATGTGATCGGCTGCACCATCTTTGCCGCGGTCTCGGGTTCGAGCGCCGCCACCTGCGCCACCATCGGCAAGATGACGCTGCCCGAACTGACGCGGCGCGGCTACCCGGAGCACATGGTGATCGGCACGCTGGCTGGCGCCAGCACGCTGGGCCTGCTGATACCGCCTTCGATCATCATGATCGTCTACGGTGTGGCGGCCGAGGTCTCCATCTCCAAGCTGTTCATCGCCGGCGTTCTGCCCGGCATCATGTTGGCCATGCTGTTTTCCGGCTACATCGTGCTGTGGGCGCTGCGCAACCCGAAACAGGTGCCTGCCGCCGATGGCAAATTCACCTTCCGCCAGAAGCTCGCGGCCTCCACCAGCCTGATCCCGGTGGTGTCCCTGATCATTGCCGTGCTGGGCTCGATCTATTCCGGCGTCGCCACCGCCACCGAGGCCGCGGCCGTTGGCGTGGTCGGCTCGCTCGTCATCTCGCTGCTGCAGGGCTCCATGAACTGGTCCACCTTTCGCGATGCGATCATGGGTGCGACGCGCCTGTATTGCATGATTGCGCTGATCCTGGCCGGCGCCGCCTTCCTGACACTCGCCATGGGCTACATCGGGCTGCCGCGCCATCTGGCGGAATGGATCGCCTCGATGGGCCTGAGCCAGGCGCAGCTGATCGTGGCGCTGGCGATCTTCTACATCATCCTGGGCTGTTTCCTGGACGGCATCTCGATGGTGGTGCTGACCATGGGGGTGCTGATGCCGACCGTCCAGGCGGCCGGCATCGATGCCATCTGGTTCGGCATTTTTATCGTGCTGGTGGTCGAGATGGCGCAGATCACGCCGCCGGTCGGCTTCAACCTCTTTGTGCTGCAGGGCATGACCGGACGCCAGCTGACCTGGATCGCGCGCGTGACCATGCCGATGTTCTTCCTGATGTGCGTCGCCGTCGCGCTGATCTACGTCTTCCCGGGCGTCGTGACCTGGCTGCCGCAGCAGATGATCCGCTGAGTTCATGCTGTCCGTTTTCGCGATCTGCATCGGCGCCAGCCTGGGGGCGCTGGCGCGCTGGGGCCTGGGCCTGTGGCTCAACCCGGGCGCCGCGCTGCCCCTGGGCACGCTGGCCGCCAACCTGATCGGCGGCTATCTGGTGGG
>CAIMBE010000108.1 GCA_903839085.1 uncultured beta proteobacterium
CTGCGTGACGAGGTAACGGTGCATGTCGGGCGCTGTGGTGATGGCACCACCGACCGCCAGCAGGGAGAGCGACAAAAAATGACTGAGCAGCGCGAGCCAGTCGGCAGCGGTCAGAGTGATCGTCATGTTTCACTTTCGGGTCTGCTGTCCCGACCAAGCTGGTGGTAGGCCCAGGCGAAGGCCAGTCCGCCGGGACCGAGCAGGACCCACAGCAGGGGTACGCGCAGCAGCGCCACGGCGACCAGGGTGGCGCCCGCCAGCGCGGCGCAAACCGCAGCACCCATGACGTTCTTCTTCAGGGCCGCGACCAGTTTGATGCCGGTGGCGGCGATCAGGCCGGCGGCCACCGCGCCCATGCCGCGCAGAGCGCCCTGAACCGCTGGCGAATCCGAGATGCCGGAAAAAATGGCGGCCAGCGCCAGCACGATCAGCAGCGGGAAGGTCAGCATGCCGGCCAGCGCCATCAGCGCGCCGCGCAGGCCAAAGTAGCGGTCGCCGATCATCAGCGAGAGGTTGACCACATTGGGGCCCGGCAGGATTTGCGCCACCGCCCAGTCCTCGAGAAATTCCTCGCGCGTCAGCCACTGCTTTTTTTCCACCAGTTCGTGCTGCACGATGGCCAGCACGCCGCCGAAACCCTGCAGCGCCAGCCAGGTGAAGGACCAGAACAGATCGCTCGCTGAAGCGGGTGGCGCGTGTTTGGAACTCATAGCCTGAGCTCCCAGGCCTCGCCCGCCAGACCGTCTCCGACGCCGTGGCAGCGCTCGCGCAGGACAAGCGCTTTCTTCAAGGTTTCAATATACCGGCTCAAAGCGCCGAATCGTCGCCTTGACCTCGTCCGTCAGTGCAAAGCCGGCGCCGAAACGCTGCGCCAGATGATCGGCGCGTTGGACAAAGGCGTCGACGCCCATGCCGTAGATGAACTGCATGACGCCGCCGGTCCAGGCCGGAAAACCAATGCCGAAGATGGACCCGATGTTGGCCTCGTGCACGCTGGTCAGCACGCCCTCGCTCAGGCAGCGCGCGCTCTCCACCGCCTGGCGGTAGAGCAGCCGGTCCTTCATGTCGGCAAGGTCCCATCGGGTGTCCGCTTTTTCGTACAGGGGTTTGAGTTGCGGCCAGAGGAACTTCTTCGCGCCCTTTTCCTTCGGGTACTCGTAGAAACCGGCGCCAGCGGCGCGACCGGGCCGCTGGTGCTTGCGCACCATGTCGGCAACCAGCACTTCACCCGGGCCGGGCACGTAGGTCTTGCCCTCGGCCTCGAAGTCGGCGCGCGTTTGCTCCATCACGTGCAGGCTCAGGTTCAGGGCCACCTCATCCATCACCGCCAGCGGACCCACCGGCATGCCGCACTGCATGGCCGCGTTCTCGATTGCCGGTGCCGGGATGCCTTCACCCAGCATCGCAATGCCTTCCATGACAAAGGTGCCGAAGACCCGGCTGGTGAAGAAACCGCGCGAGTCGTTCACCACGATCGGCATCTTGCCGATCGCCTGCACATAGTCAAAGGCGCGCGCCACGGTTTCATCGTCGGTCTGCTTGCCGCGAATGATCTCGACCAGTTTCATCTTGTCGACCGGGCTGAAGAAATGGATGCCGATGAATTTTTCGGGGGCGCGGCTGGCCGTGGCCAGGCCGCTGATCGGCAGCGTGGAGGTGTTGGAGGCGAAGAAGCCGCCTGGCGCCAGCAGCGGCTCGGCCTCCTGCGTGACTTTGGCTTTGAGCTCACGGTTCTCGAACACCGCCTCGATGATCAGGTCGCAGCCGGCCAGATCGGCCGCCTCGCCGGTGGTCTGAATGCGCGCCAGCAGTTGTTGCTGATCGTCGGCGCTCATGCGGCCCTTGTCGACGCGCGCCTGGGTCAGCTTGGCGCTGTAGGCCTTGCCGGCCTCGGCCTTCTCCTGGCTGACGTCCTTGAGGACCGTGGCGATGCCCTTGCTGGCCTGGGTGAAGGCAATGCCGGCCCCCATCATGCCGGCGCCGAGCACGCCGACCTTTGCCGGCTTGAAGCGCGGCGACTTGCCGGGGCGCGACTGGGCGCTCTTGATGGCGTTCAGGTTGAAGAAGAAGGTGTTGATCATGGCGCGGGCGTTGGTGCCGGTCATGAGCCTGGCCAGATGGCGGCTCTCGATGCGCAGCGCGGTGGGCACATCCACCTGCAGGCCTTCGACCATGCAGGCCATGATCGCCTCGGGCGCGGGGTAGAGGCCGCGCGTCTGCTTCTTGATCATCGCCGGCGCGACCACCAGCATCTGGGCCACCGCCGGGCTCGACGGCAGGCCGCCGGGCACCTTGTAGCCCTTGGTCTCCCACGGGTGCTCGGCGCTCGGGTTGGCGGCAATCCAGGCCAGCGCCCTGGCCCGCATCTCGGTGGCGGCCTGGTCGGAGGGCGCGACCAGGTCGTGCACCAGGCCCAGGCCCTTGGCTTCCTTGGGCGAGAAGGTCTTGCCCTCCACCAGGTAGGGCTGCGCCCCCATCAGCCCGAGGTGGCGCGTCATCTTGGTCACGCCGCTGGCGCCCGGAAGCAGGCCGAGCGTGACCTCGGGCAGGCCGAACTGGATCTTGCGGTCGTCGATCGCGATGCGGTGATGGCCGATCAGGGCCACCTCCCAGCCGCCGCCCAGGGCCGTGCCGTTGAGGCAACTCACCACCGGCTTGCCCAGCGTTTCGAGGGTCCTGAAGTTTTTCTTCACGCGTTCGATTTCGGTGAAGATGGCGCTCGCGTCGGTCACCTTAAGGCGCATCGCACCCTTCAGGTCGGCACCGGCGAAAAATGTTGATTTGGCCGAGGTCAGCAGGATGCCCTTGATGGCATCCTTGTCCTGCAGCACCCGGGCCGCCAGCGCGGACAGGTCTTCCTGCCATTGCAGGCACATGGTGTTGACCGGCGAGTCGGGCTCGTCGAAGGTGACCGTGGCGATGCCGTCGTTGAGTTGGTATTTGATGGTCTTCATGAAAGTCTGCCTACTCTGGAAAGTTTTGGAAACCCGTCATCGCGAGGCCGAAGGCCGTGGCGATCCATGACTCTGAACTGCATGGACTGCCGCGCTTCGCTCGCAGTGACCGACAAGGTGCGGTAGCCGACAAGGTGCAGTGACCGACAAGGTGCGGTGACCGACAAGGTGCGGTGGCGCATAAGGGGCTCGTCAGATTCGCTCCACGATCGTGGCAATACCCATGCCGCCGCCGACGCACAGCGTGGCCATGCCGTAGCGCAGTTTGCGCCGGTGCAACTCGTCGATCAGGGTGCTCAGGATCATGGCGCCGGTCGCGCCCAGCGGATGCCCCATCGCGATGGCGCCGCCATTGACGTTGACCCTGTCATGCGGCACCTTCATCTCCTTCATGAAGCGCATGACCACGGCCGCAAAGGCCTCGTTGACCTCAAACAGGTCGATCTGCTCGATCGTCAGGCCGGCCTTGGCCAGCGCCTTGCGCGCCGCCGGCATCGGGCCGGTCAGCATGATGGTCGGGTCGGCACCGCTCAGCGCCGCCGAGACGATGCGCGCGCGTGGCGTGAAGCCATGGATCTTGCCGGCCGCGGCGGAGCCGATCAGCAGGGCGGCGGCGCCATCGACAATGCCGCTCGAGTTGCCGGCATGGTGCACGTGGTTGATGCGCTCGACCTGCGGGTAGCGCGTCAGCGCGACCTGATCGAAGCCCATGGCGCCCATCTGCTCGAAAGCCGGTTTCAGTGAAGCCAGGCCTTCGAGCGTGGTCTGCGGCTTGATGAACTCGTCCTGGCCCAGAATGACCTGGCCGATGAAGTCCTTCACCGGAACCATGGCGCGGTCAAAGTGGCCGCTGGCACGGGCATGGGTGGCGCGGCGCTGGCTCTCCAGCGCGAAGGCGTCCACATCCTCGCGCGAAAAACCTTCCAGCGTCGCAATCAGATCGGCGCCAATGCCCTGCGGCACGAAGGCGGTCTGCGAGTTGGTCTCCGGATCCATGGCCCAGGCGCCGCCGTCGGAGCCAATCGGCACCCGGCTCATGCTCTCGACGCCGCCTGCCACCACCAGGTCTTCCCAGCCCGAGCGCACTTTTTGCGCCGCCAGGTTGACCGCCTCCAGGCCGGAGGCGCAGAAGCGGTTGATCTGCACCCCGGAGCAGGTGTAGTCCCAGCCGGCCTTGAGCGCGGCCACCTTGGCGAGGACCGCACCCTGTTCGCCGACCGGCGAGACGACGCCCATCACCACGTCGTCGACGCTGGCGGTATCGAAGTCGTTGCGCCGCTGGAGTTCGGTCAGCACGCCGGCCAGCAGGTTGACCGGTTTGACCTCATACAGGCTGCCGTCTTTCTTGCCTTTGCCGCGCGGCGTGCGGATGGCATCAAATACAAATGCTTCGGTCATGGGTGCTCCTGGAGAGATTGCTTTCAAGCTGCGATTTCGGCTTCGCCATTGCGAGCGCAGCGCGGCAATCCATCCACGGACTGCCGCGTCGCCGCGCTCCTCGCAGTGACGGACTCACAATTCAAGTATATTCTTTTAGCCAAGCAATCGCTTTGCATAAATAGCCCGATTCCTGTCAAGCAGGGGACACCATGATCCAGAGAACCATTTTCAGCCCCGAGCACATCGCCTTTCGCGACAGTTTGCGCCGTTTCGTCGACAAGGAGATCGCGCCGTTTCACGCGCGATGGGAGGAGCAGGGCTACGTCGAGCGCTCGGTCTGGAACAAGGCCACGCACTGGCGCGCTGACCGGCAGTGCAAGTGATGCCCAGACTTCTCGCTCTCCAGGCGGCAGCGGCGCGCCGTGTCCAGATCGATGGACGATCGATTCTGACGGCGTTCCACAAGCGAGCGGTGACGGGCCCGGTTGCGGTTTCTGCGATGGGGCTGGTCGGCGACGAGCAGGCCGACCTGTCGGTGCATGGCGGTCTGGACAAGGCGGTTTATGCCTATCCCGTCGAGCATTACCCGTTCTGGCTGGCAGAGCGTACCGAAGCCGGACTGACTGCGATCGACGAAGCACTGCCTTTTGGCTCGCTCGGCGAAAACCTGACGTTGCAAGGCGTGCTGGAGGCCGATGTTTGGGTCGGTGACGTGCTGCGCTTCGCGGACTGCACCCTGCGCGTAACCCAGTCGCGCCAGCCCTGCTACAAGTTCAACGCGGCGATGGGCTTCAATGGCGCCTCGAAGCTCATGGCCGTGAATGGTTGCTGCGGGTTCTACCTGGCCGTCGATCGCGTCGGGACCTTGAGCGCCGGTGAGACCTTTGAACTGCAGCCCGGCCCCAGACGCCTGAGCATCAGCGAGTCGTTCAAGGCGAAGATGTTCAAGCATTTGCGCTGAGTTGTCGTTGGGTCGAGTCTTGTGTGGGCCGAGGGCGCCGCAATGGGTGGCTCCGCGGCTGTCCCCCGCCCTTTGGGCTACAGACTTCCAACATCCCGTTTCGAGTTGGGGACAGAGCTAAAGGTCTGTCCCACAAGTCTTCATATTTCGCTGCGCCACCCACTGCATCGCCCGCGGCACCGAGCTTGTGTAGCTCTCGGACTTCGAATACCTACACGGCTTGAAGAATCAGGCTGCCGGGGCACTCAGCGCAGAGTTCTCGGGGTCAGACACCAATTTCGCCGCTTGAAGGATCAGGTTGGTGGGGCGCTCAGCGCAGCGGCATCAAGGGGGAGGCCGAAGGCCGGAGGACAGCCGCGGAGCTGAGTGCCCCGCCAGCCTGATCCGCCCACCATTCTGAAAACGGTTTGGTCCTGCTTGCGACGGGTAGTTGAATACGGCCTACACCTGTTTCATACCGAGTTGCTTCAGAGCCTCGATCTGCGCATCCTTGTCCGCCCAGAGCTGATGCACCCACTTCTGGTAAGCCTCGCGCACGGCCGGGTCACCGGCGTAGTCGCCTTGCGCGAGCTGTTGCGGGATCGGCAATGAGCGCACCCGCACGATGATGCGCCGGACTTTGCCGTTCAGGAATTGCGAGAATTTCGGCGTTCCGTCGGGGTAAACAATGGTCACATCGAGAATCGCCTGAAACTTGTCGCCCATGGCGTTGAGGGCCAGCGCCAGGCCGCCGGCCTTCGGCTTGAGGAGATGTTTGTAGGGTGATTGTTGACGCTGGTGCTTGGCCGGCGTGAAGCGCGTGCCTTCCAGGAAGTTCATCACGCTGGTCGGAATCAGGGCGAACTTTTCGCAGGCCTTGCGCGTGGTGGCCTGGTCCTTGCCGCGCATCTCGGGATGCGCTCTCAAATACTCTTCGCTGTGCCGGCGCATGAACGGAAACTCGAGCGCCCACCAGGCCAGACCCATGATCGGCACCCAGATCAACTGCTGCTTGAGAAAAAACTTGAGCAGCGGGATGCGCCGGTTGAACAGGTGCTGCAGCACCAGAATGTCGACCCAGGACTGGTGGTTGGAATTGACCAGGTACCAGCTTCGGTAATCCAGACCCTCGATGCCCTGCACGTCCCATTGCACGCGCTGGGTCAGGCGCATCCAGCCGCTGTTGCCGGCAATCCAGGCTTCGGCGATGCGCAGCAGCAGCGGGTCGATCAGCAAACGCATCTGCTTTAGCGGAATGACCAGCTTCAGAAAGGAAAAGAAGAGCAGGATCGGCACCCAGAACAGGACATTGAGAACGAGCAGCAGCGTGGCGACAAGGCCGACCAGCGGGGATGGCAGGAAGTTGAGCATTTGATTTGCGGGGCTTGGTGTGTCGCAGGTGTCAACGATAGCGCAAAAACGTACACTCCTGAGCTCCTCACCGTTTTGCCGCATGACTGCCTTTGTCGACGTTTCCTTCTTTCCGCGCACCGCCAAACCGCTGACCAGCTACCGCAGATACTGGGCGGCTCGCTTCGGCACGGCCAAATTCCTGCCGATGAGCCGCGCCGAGATGGACGTGCTCGGCTGGGACAGCTGCGACATTGTTCTGGTGACGGGTGACGCCTATGTCGATCACCCGAGCTTTGGCATGGCGGTGATCGGGCGCATGCTCGAAGCGCAGGGCTTTCGCGTCGGCATCATTGCGCAGCCGGACTGGCAAAGCGCCGAGCCGTTCAAGGTGCTGGGCAAGCCGAACCTGTTCTGGGGCGTGACGGCAGGCAACATGGATTCGATGATCAACCGCTACACGGCGGACCGCAAGATCCGCAGCGACGACGCCTACACGCCCGGCGACGTGGCTGGCAGGCGGCCGGACCGTGCCGCCATCGTCTACAGCCAGCGCTGCCGTGAAGCTTTCAAGGACGTGCCCATTGTGCTGGGCGGCATCGAGGGCTCTCTGCGCCGCATCGCGCACTACGACTACTGGTCGGACAAGGTGCGGCGCTCGATCGTGGTCGATGCCAAGTGCGATCTGCTGCTGTACGGCAACGCCGAGCGTGCCCTGGTGGAAGTCGCGCACCGCCTGGCGGCGCGTGAGCCGGTGGGAAAAATCACAGACGTGCGTGGCACGGCCTTTGTGCGCCGGCCTGATGACGAATCGGCCCACGGCTGGTTCGAGATCGACTCCACGAAGGTGGACGAGCCGGGTCATGTCGAGACGCATGTCAACCCTTACCGGAGCACTTCGGAGATCGCTGAATCGGGGTCAGAGCCCAAATCCGCCGAATTGGGGTCAGATCCCAATTCGGGGCTGTGCGTTAGATCTGGCCCAAGACAATCTACCGATTTGGGCTCTGACCCCAATTCATCTGTGCAGCCACTGACCTTTGTCCCCAACCCGGCCTTGTACGGCAAGGGCAGCGTGAAGGTGCCGCCGCGTGATCGATCCGTGATCCGCCTGCCGAGCTACGAGCAGGTCAAGGCAGACGCCGTGCTCTATGCCCACGCCAACCGCGTGCTGCATCTGGAGACCAACCCGGGCAATGCGCGTTCACTGGTGCAGGCGCATGGTGTCGGTGTCACGGCGCGCGATGTCTGGATCACGCCGCCACCGATCCCCTTGACGACGGCTGAAATGGATTTCGTTTTCGATCTGCCCTATGCGCGCAGCCCGCATCCTGCGTACGCCGATGAGCGAGGCGGTTTTGATGGCAGCACGAAAATCCCGGCCTGGGAGATGATCCGCTTCTCGATCAACATCATGCGCGGCTGTTTTGGTGGCTGCACTTTTTGCTCGATCACCGAGCATGAGGGCCGCATCATACAGAGCCGCTCCGAAGATTCGGTGATGCGCGAGATCGAGGACATCCGCGACAAGGTCAAGGGTTTCACCGGCACCATCTCCGACCTCGGCGGTCCGACCGCCAACATGTACCGCCTGGGCTGCAAGAGCCCGGAGATCGAGGCCGCCTGCCGCAAGCCGAGTTGTGTCTACCCCGGCATCTGCCAGAACCTGGGCACCGACCACGCGCCCCTGATCCACCTGTACCGGCGCGGCCGCGCGATCAAGGGCGTCAAGAAGATCCTGATCGGCTCCGGCATGCGCTACGACCTGGCGGTGCAGAGCCCCGAGTACGTGAAGGAACTGGTGACGCATCACGTCGGAGGCTACCTCAAGATTGCCCCCGAGCACACCGAGCAGGGTCCGCTTGCCATGATGATGAAGCCCGGCATCGGCTCCTACGACAAGTTCAAGGTCCTGTTTGACAAGTTCTCGGCCGAGGCCGGCAAGAAGCAGTTTCTGATTCCATATTTCATCGCGGCGCATCCCGGCACCAGTGATGAGGACATGATGAGACTGGCGCTTTGGCTCAAGAAGAACGGCTTTCGCGCCGACCAGGTGCAGACCTTCTACCCATCACCGATGGCCAGCGCCACCGCGATGTACCACAGCAACCGCAACCCGCTGCGCAAGGTCACACACGCCAGCGAAACGGTTGACGTGGTGCGCGGTGAACGCCGGCGTCGCCTGCACAAGGCCTTTTTGCGCTACCACGACCCGAACAACTGGCCGCTGCTGCGCGAGGCGCTCAAGGCGATGGGCCGCGCCGACCTGATCGGCAACGGAAAGCAGCACCTGATCCCGACCTTTCAGCCTATGACGGACGGCAATTACAGCAGCGCACGGCGCAAGAACTCGACGCCTGCGCCGGCCAGCGCCGCTGCGCCCGTGAAGGGGCGCCTCCTGACGCAACATACCGGATTACCGCCCCGCGCTCAAGGTGCAACCGGCCCGCGCGGCAAGGCGGGAAAGAAGCCAGGTTGACTTGTGATTGAAGAGGCCAGGATCACTTGTCATTGAAGAGGCCGGGGTAACTTGTCATTGAAGAGGCGAGGGTAACTTGTCATTGCGAGGAGCGCAGCGACGCGGCAATCCATGCATGGACTGCCACGCTTCGCTCGCAGTGACGAAAGGATGCCGCGCAGTGACCGAGGGAGGCCTCGCCACGATGAAACTGGCGGCCTTGCAACGATGAAACTGGAGGCCTAGCAACGATGAAAAGGGATTCTTCGCGATGATGAAACGGGATGCTTCGCGATGACGGCACCTACGGTGTCGGGGCGCGCTGCAGACGGATGTTGGCTGACAGACCGCCTGAGGACGAGTTGCTCAGGCTGAAGCTGCCGCCCATGCGGAAAATGGTCTTCTCGACGATCGCCAGGCCGAGCCCGGCGCCATTGGCGGCCGTGCGTGCGGCCTCGCCGCGGTAGAAGGGCTTGGTCAGTTCGCCCAACTGGGCATCGGGAACCCCCATGCCGTGGTCGCGCAGGCGCATCAGGACCCACCGGTCCCTGCAGCGCGCGGCAATCTCGATCACCGCGATGCCGGTATCGACCGATTTGCCATAGCGCCCGGCGTTTTCCAGCAGGTTGTTGATCACGCGGCCGAGTTCCACCGCGTCAGCCAGCACGATCAGGTCGGTGCCCTCCTTGTCGCCCAGGTTCAGCTTGATCCGCATGTCGGCACGATTGCGCACGCTGTAAAGGCAGGCATCCAGAACCTCCCTGAGCGCCACCGCCTGCAACTTGACCCGGTCGGGGCGCGCATAGTCCAGGAACTTGTCGATGATCGCATCGAGCTGGACGATGTCGGTGGCCATGTTCGCGCGCGCCTCGGGGTCGGCCACGCTGAGCTCGGTCTCCAGACGCAGGCGCGCCAGCGGCGTGCGCAGATCGTGCGAGATGCCGGCCAGCATGATGGCCCGGTCCTGCTCGATCTTGGCGAGCTTTTCCGTCATGCGGTTGAAGCCGATGTTGACGGCCCGTATTTCGCTCGTGGCCACGGTTTCGTCGAGCGTGCTGGCCTCGAAATCACCTTCGCGCACGCGGCTGGCGGCAAACGAGAGTTGCTTCAGCGGCAGGTTGATCAGGCGCGCGATCAGCGCGGCACCCGCCAGCGACAGGGCGGCGGCCGTCATCAGCCAGATCAGCCAGGTGCGACCGGCGGTGCGGTTGAAGCGGGCCCGGTCGGTGCGCATCCAGTAGCCATCGCCGTCGATGGTGAAACCGACCCACAGGCCTTCGTCCTGATTGACGCTGTTGGCCAGTTCGGTGCCGGCGCCCAGGCGGGCGCTCAGTTCCTGCGAAATGCGCCGCCCCAGCGCGTCGGTGTCAAAAGGTTCGAAACGGTCGCCCGGTTCGCGCGGCACGATGCGCACACTTTCCTGTTCGGTCATGGTCTTGATCAGCGAGACCCGCGCGATCGAATCGGAGTGGATCAGCGCCGCGCGGCTCAGATTCACCAGGGTTGCGATCTGTTGCGCGGTCTGGATCGCGCGTGGCTCGAACTCCAGCGCCCGCAGCGTTTGCAGCCAGGCCAGGATGCTGCCGATCAGCAGCACCGCCAGCAGAAAGAAGGTGCGCCAGAAAAGGCTCAAGCGCCAGCGCGAGTTCGTCCCGCGCTCGCCGGCGGTGCCCTCGAGCGGCATCGGGCCGCTGCCCTCGGACTGTGAGGCCTCGTCGTGCGTCAAGTGAATCAGCCGGCGCCGTCTGGGACAAAAACGTAGCCCACACCCCAGACCGTCTGGATGTAGCGCGGGGCCGTGGCGTCGACCTCGACCAGTTTGCGAAGGCGCGATACCTGCACATCGAGGCTGCGATCGAAGGGCTCGAACTCCCGACCACGCGCCAGTTGGGCCAGTTTCTCGCGCGACAGGGGCTGTCGCGGATGGCGCACCAGCGTCTTGAGCATTGCGAATTCGCCGGTCGTCAGGGGCAGGTCTTCACTGCCCCGGCGCAGCGTGCGCGCCCCCAGATCGAAGGAGAAAGGACCGAAATTGACGACCTGGTTGTCGCTGGCCGGCGAACCCGGCGCCTCCTGTGTCGGGCGGCGGCGCAGCACCGCGTGGATGCGGGCCAGAAGTTCGCGCGGGTTGAAGGGCTTGGCCAGGTAGTCGTCGGCACCGACCTCCAGGCCGACGATGCGGTCGACGTCCTCGCCCTTGGCAGTCAGCATGATGATCGGGGTGCGGTCCTTGGCCGAGCGCAGCCGCCTGCAGATGGAGAGCCCGTCCTCGCCGGGCAGCATCAGGTCGAGCACGATCAGGTCGACCGCTTCGCGCAGCAGGATCCGCGTCAGCGACTTGCCGTCCTCGGCCACGACGACGTCAAAACCTTCCTGCGCCAGGTAGCGTCGCAGCAGGTCGCGAATGCGGGCGTCGTCATCGACAATCAGAACCTTGTCATTTTTCGGGGAAGTTTGAGTCATTGCGATCCCGGTGAATTTGTAACAGAGCGGATTTTGCAGGCTTGCTCGGGTAAATTGCACAATTCCTGGCAGGGATTCACACACTGTTACAAATATCCTGCCTGCCTGCAATCCAATGGTAGAACAATGTGCCCTGTCATGAAGTTTCCCAGATTTCTCCTGTTTCTGCTGCTCGCTGCGGGCGCGTCGGCGCAGCCGGCGGTCAGCCCGCAGGCGCCTGCCTCTCAACCGGTATCGGAGAAGCGGCGTACCGAGTTGCGCGAGGCCCTGATGACGGGCAGTGGCGCCCAGAAGGGCGCGAAGGTGACCGAAGCGGCTGGCAACACGCCGAACCGGCATTTGTCGGCACAGGAACGCGCTGACCTGCGACAGCAGCTGCGCCAGCAGTGGCCAGACGGGAAACCAGAGCGCCACTGACCCAGGGGGTGGCAAGCATTTTTGGGAGCAGGCATTTTGAAGAACAGCATCAGGATCATCACCGCATGCGCCCTGTTGAGCGGATCCGCCGCGATCTTTGGCCAGCAGATCCAGCTCGCGCCGGCGCACAATGTGGTGCAGCTCTCGGCCAGCGGGTCGGTCGAGGTGCAGCAGGACCTGCTGTCGATCTTCCTGAGCACGACGCGCGACGGAACTGACGCCGGCGTGGTTCAGAACCAGCTCAAATCGGCGATCGACGCGGCGCTGACCGAGGCGCGCAAGGTGGCGCAAGCGGGTCAGCTCGATGTGCGCACCGGAAATTTCAGCCTGTCTCCGCGCTATGGCCGCGATGGCAAGCCGCTGGGCTGGCAGGGCTCGGCCGAACTGGTTCTCGAGGGGCGCGATTTTGCCCGCATCAGCGCGGCTGCGGGCCGCATCGGGTCGCTGACCCTGAGCGGCGTCAGTTTCAGTCTCAGCCGCGAGCAGCGCGCCAGGGTCGAAGGCGAGGCGCAGGGTCTCGCGATCGAGCGCTTCAAGGCGCGCGCGCTGGACATCGCCCGGAGTTTCGGCTTTGCCGGCTACAGCCTGCGCGAGGTCAACGTCGGCGCCAATGACCAGGGCTACACACCGCGGCCCCGCATGCTGGCGATGGAGGCGCGCGCCAGCGTCGCCGATGCGCCGGTGCCGGTCGAGGCCGGCAAGACCTCGGTTGTGGTGACGGTCTCCGGGTCAGTGCAACTGCAATAGGACCAGGGGCGAGTGCCCCTGCGGGATCAGAATGCCGCCTGGTACAGCGCCAGCGCATCGGCATAGGCGACGTCACGTGGGTTGTTGACCAGCAGGCGCTGCACGTTCATGGCATCGCGCGCCAGCATCGGCAGGTCGTCTTGCCGGACGCCTGCCGCGCGCAGCGTTTGCGCGTACGGCATGGCGGCAACGCGCTCGCTGATGGCCGCGACGAAGGCCTGCGCCGCCTGCGCATCGCCGGCGCCCGCCAACTGCGGCAGAATGGCGCGCCCCAGTTCGGCGTACAGCGCTTGCGCGACCGGCAGATTGAAGTTGAGCACCGGCACAAAGACCAGGGAATTGGTCAAACCATGCGGCAGACCGTAGTGACCGCCCAGCGGGTAGGCGAGCGCGTGGACCGCAGCGACCGGGGCGTTGGCGAAAGCCATCCCCGCGAGCAGCGAGCCCAGCAGCATGTTCTCGCGCACGCTCGCGTCCTTGCCGTCGTCGACAGCGGCCGGCAGGTTGGCATAAAGCAGCTGCAGCGCCTTGATCGCCAGCGCGTCGGACAGCGGATTCTTCTTGAGACGGGTGCTGAAGGCTTCGACCGCGTGGACCATCGCATCGACCCCTGTCATCGCCGTCACCGCGGGCGGCAGTCCCAGCGTCAGGCGGCTGTCGAGCAGCGCGACATCCGGGTACAGCAAGGGCGAGACGACGCCTTTCTTTTCGTGCGCGGGCGTTGTGAGGATGGAGATCGGCGTGACCTCGGAGCCCGTGCCCGCGGTGGTTGGCACCTGGATCAGGGGCAGGCGCGGACCGCGCGCCAGGCCGATGCCGTAGATCGCCGGCAGGGCCTGCGGCGTGCGCGCCAGCAGGGCGACCAGCTTGGCGGTATCGAGCGAGCTGCCACCGCCAAAACCGGCAACGCCGTCGGCTCCGCACGCACATGCCGCGTCCACCGCGGCCTGCACGCTGAGTTCGGGCGGGTCGGCCTGGACCCCCGAAAACACCGTGGTCTGAAGACCGGCGGCTTTGAGCGAGGCCAGCGCGCCATTGATCAGCCCGGCCTTGATCAGACCGGTGTCGGTGACCAGGAACAGGCGCGAGATGCCCAGGCTGGCAGCGATCTCGCCCAGCCGGTCGGCGCCGCCCTGCTCGCAGACGATGCGGGGGGCGGTTTCAAATGAGAATTGCGACATCTGGAATCCTTGTGACGGCGTTGCCGGCCCGACCAGCCCTTATTGTGCGGTCCAGCCGCCATCCATGTTCCAGGCCACACCGCGCACATTGTTGCCAGCCGGCGAGCAGAAGAAGACCGCCAGATCGCCCAACTCTTCGGGCGTCGTGAACTGCAGTGACGGCTCCTTCTCGGCGAGCAGCAGTTTGATGGCGGCATCGTTGTCGACGCCCAGCGCAAGCGCCTTCGCATCGATCTGTTTTTGCACCAGCGGCGTCAACACCCAGCCCGGGCAGATCGCGTTGCAGGTGACGCCGCTGGTGGCGTTCTCCAGCGCCGTGACCTTGGTCAGGCCGACGACGCCGTGCTTGGCAGTGACATAGGCCGACTTTTCAGCCGAGGCGACCAGTCCGTGCACCGAGGCGACGTTGATGATGCGCCCCCAGCCCTTGCCGTCGTTGGCCGCCCTCATCGCCGGCAGCGCCAGCCGGGTGGCGTGAAAGACGCTGCTCAGGTTGATGGCGATGATGGCGTCCCAGCGCTCGACCGGAAAATTCTCGATCCGTGCCACGTGCTGGATGCCGGCGTTGTTCACCAGGATGTCGATGCGGCCAAAGCGTTGCGCCGCAAACTTCATCATGTCCTCGATGTCGGACGGTTTGCTCATGTCGGCGCCGTGGTAGGCCACCTGCACGCCGAGCGACGCAACTTCCGCGCTCGGCGCGTCGACGTCGCCAAACCCGTTGAGGACAATGTTGGCGCCCTGCCTCGCCAGGGCCTTGGCGATGCCCAGGCCGATGCCGCTGGTGGATCCGGTGACGAGGGCGTTCTTCCCTTTGAGCATGTTATTTCTCCGATTGACCGATTGAATTAGGATGCAGGCTGGATTAGACCCCTGATTTCATCATGCTTGAACCTACGCTGAATTACGTAATGTGTCCCGATGCCGATGGCGGCCACCGCATGGCCTATTGGCAATGGGGCGACGCGCTGGCGCCGCATGTGGTGGTGTGCGCGCACGGCCTGACGCGCCAGGGCCGCGATTTTGACACCCTGGCGCGCGCGCTGTGCAACAGGCAAGAGCATGCAGTGCGCGTCGTTTGCCCGGACGTCGTCGGTCGCGGGCGCAGCGACTGGCTGAAGAACCCGATGGGCTACCAGATTCCGGCCTACGCCGCTGACATGCTGGTCTTGTTGGCGCAACTCAGGCCCACGACCCTCGACTGGCTGGGCACCAGCATGGGCGGCGTGATCGGCATGATCCTGTGCGGCCAGCCCGGTTTGGCGCTGCCGGTTCCGGTGCGCCGTCTGGTGCTCAACGACGTCGGGCCGGTCATGCAGTGGCAGGCGCTGCAGCGCATTGGCGAGTACCTGGGCCAGACCGGCCAGTTTGCTTCGCTGCAGGAAGCCGCGGACGCGCTGTGGGCAACGTCCAGCAGTTTCGGTCCGCACACGCCGGCGCAGTGGTTGGCCCTGTCGGCGCCGATGGTCAGGCCCTTGCCGCAGCAACCGGGCTGCCTGACCCTGAACTACGACCCGGGCATTGCCGTGCCGATTCGCAGCGTGACGGCCGAGTCGGTGGCGCAGGGCGAAGCCGCGCTATGGCAGTTGTACGACAACATCCGCGCCGAAACCCTGCTGCTGCGGGGCGCAGAATCTGACCTGCTGTCTGGCGAAACCGCGCGGGCCATGACCGCACGCGGCCCAAGAGCACGACTGGTGCAGTTCGAGGGCGTGGGGCACGCGCCAACCCTGATCGCGGACGATCAGGTGCAGGCGGTGGCATCATTCCTGTTGCACAAGTGAGTTCCACATGAAGCGACTCAGCGCCGAACTGAACGGGTCGGCCCCCCTGCTCGCCGCGACCGGACTCGGCGTCGCCGGACAGGACGACGCGCTGGCGCGCGCGCGCGCCTTTGCCGAACCGCTGCTGGTCGGGGAAATGCTGGACACCGGTGAAAACATCCTTGCCCACGCCGATGCGGTGGCCGCCATTTTGCGCGATATCGGCGGCTCCGAGACGATGCAGGCCGCCAGTTATCTGGTCTATGCGTGCGACCATCTGAACAAGCCGCAGGAACTCATAGCCAAGGCCTTTGGCGACAATTTTGCCGCGCTGGCGATGGAGACCAGCAAGCTGGTGCGGGTGCAGCGTCTGGCACGCGTGAGCCAGGCTGGCGCAGCCCAGGCCGCTAGCCAGATACCGATGGCGCAGACCGTGGCGGCCCAGACCGAAAACGTCCGCAAGATGCTGCTGGCGTTTTCGCGCGATTTGCGGGTGGTGATGTTGCGTCTGGCCTCACGCCTGCAAACCCTGCGTTTTTTTGCCGCGACCAAGCTCCCGATGCCGACCGATCTGGCGCAGGACGCCTTGCAGGTGTTTGCCCCGCTGGCCAACCGCCTGGGCATTCGCGAGATCAAGTGGGAAATGGAGGACCTCGCCTTCCGCTTTCTCGAGCCCGACACCTATCGGCAGGTGGCCCAGTTGCTGGACCAGAAGCGCTCGGAGCGCGAGACGCACATCGAGATGCTGCGAGCGCGGCTGGAGGTGGAACTGAAGGACCAGGGCATCGCGGCCACCCTGCAGGGGCGGCCCAAGCACATCTACAGCATCGTCAAGAAGATGCGGGGAAAATCGCTTGGCTTTGATCAGGTCTATGACATCCGGGCCCTGCGCATCATCGTGACGTCGGTGCCCGACTGCTATGCCGCCCTGAGCTGGGTGCACAGCCAGTTCACCCCGGTGACGCAGGAGTTTGACGACTACATCGCCAAGCCCAAGCCCAACGGCTACCAGTCCCTGCATACCATTGTGCAGGATCCGGGCGGCCGGCCGATCGAGATCCAGATCCGCACCCAGAGCATGCACGACCATGCCGAGCTTGGCGTGGCCGCGCACTGGGCCTACAAGGAGGCGGGCATCAAGGGCTACTCGGGCGTCTCGGCGCAGGGCGTCTACGAAGCCAAGATCGCGGTGCTGCGCCAGTTGCTGGCCTGGGAGCGTGACTTCTCGGGCGTGCCCGGTCAAGGCTTTCTGGACGACCGGATCTATGTCCTGACGCCGGATGCCGCGATCATCGAGTTGCCGCAAGGTGCCACGGCGATCGATTTTGCCTACAGCGTGCATACCAATCTCGGACATCGCTGCCGGGGTGCGCGTCTGGACGGCGTGATGATGCCATTGAATACGCCGCTCAAGAACGGCCAGACCGTCGAGGTGACGGTGGTCAAGGAGGGCGGGCCGTCGCGCGACTGGCTCAATCCCGAACTGGGCTATCTGACAAGCCATCGTGCCAAGGCCAAGGTGCGCGCCTGGTTCAACGCGCTGGCGCTGAACGAGACCGTGGCCAAGGGGCGCGATTCGGTCGAAAAGCTGCTGCAGCGTCTGGGCAAGACGGCGGTCCGGCTCGATGACCTGGCAGAGCAGCTCGGTTTCAAGGCCGCTGAGGACCTGTTTGAGGTGGTCGGCAAGGACGAGTTTTCGCTGCGCAATATCGAGACCCTGCTGCGCCCGCCCGAGCCGGTGCTGGCCGACGACGACCATTTGCAGTTGAAGAAGCCGCGCGGCGCGCCCGGCGGCGGCAAGGGCGGCTTGCTGGTGGTCGGAATTGACTCGCTCATGACCCAACTGGCCAAGTGCTGCAAGCCGGCGCCGCCGGACCCGATTTGCGGTTTTGTCACGCGCGGCAAAGGCGTCAGCGTGCACCGCGCCGATTGCTCCAATCTGCGCGAGATGGTGAGCAAGAATGGGGAGCGGGTGATCGAAGTGCAATGGGGGCAGCCCAAGGCCAGCGCGGCCGCGGTCTACCCGGTCGACGTGGCGATCGAGGCAGCCGATCGGCAGGGCTTGCTGCGCGACATCTCCGAGGTTTTCACCAAGGAGAAGATGAACGTGATAGGGGTTCAGACGCAGTCGGTCAAGGGCACCGCCTGGATGACCTTCACGGTCGAGGTGGCCGAGTCCGGGCGCCTTCAGAAGGTGCTGGCTATTGTGGCGGATCTCGCAGGTGTCAGGTCGGCACGGCGGCGCTGAGCGGCCACCCGCGAGCGCGCCTTACTGCGGCTCGATCCTGGCGTCGCGGATCGCCTTGGCCCACTTGGCGGTCTCCAGGCGGCTGCGCTGCGCCAGCGCGTCGGGCGTTCCGGGCTCGACCGCAAATCCGATCGAGGCGAACTTTTCCTGGATCTCCTTGCTCTGCGCGGCCGCGTTGACGGCCTGGTTGAGCTTGCCAATGATCTCGGGGGGCGTGCCGGCCGGCGCGAAGAACGCGAAGTAGGCGATCAGTTCGTAGTCCTTGAGGCCCAGGGCCTCGTTGACCGAGGGCAGTTCCGGGATGGCCGGCGAGCGCCTGGTCGATGTCACGGCCAGTCCGCGGATCTTGCCGCCCTTGACCTGCGGCAGCATGACGGCAAAGTCGGCGCTGAACATCATCACCTGGCCGCCGATCAGGTCGGTCATCGCCGCGGGACCGCTCTTGTAGGGCACATTGGTCATCTGGATGCCGGCCATGCCGGCCATCATTTCAGAGGACACCAGTTGCGAGGTGCTGGCGCTGGCAAACGTGACGAAGGTCGGTTTGGCTTTGGCCAGATCGACAAATTCGCGCAGGGTCCTGGCCGGCACATCGTTGTTGACGGCGATGATCAGCGGCACCGAGCCCATGTAGCCGACCGGCGCAAAGGCGCTGTCCTGATCGTAGGGCAGCTTCTTCATCAGGCTCTTGAGCGCCGCATTGGTGCTGTTGGTGCCGATCAGCAGCGTGTAGCCGTCGGGTGCCGCCTTGGCCACCACATCGGCGCCAAGCATGCCGTTGACGCCCGCCTTGTTCTCGACCACGATGGTCTGCCCCAGCGTTTCGGACATCTTGGCCGCAAACGCGCGGCCGATCTGGTCGGTGGCGCTGCCGGCGGCAAACGGCACGATCGCCTTGATCGGCTTGTTCGGATAGGGCTGGGCCAGCGCCACCGAGCTGCAAAGCAGGGCGCCAGAGAGCACGGCAAACCAGGGGGACGCAAAGCGCATGGAGATCTCCTTCATTCCGGTGTGTAGGCGGCGAGTTTAAGACAGGTCGACGTCGAGCACGATATCAAGGATGGCGGCGCTCAGCGTCTTGCCATGCGCATCGAGCGCCAGCGAGCGCGTGACACCGCCGCCCAGCGCATCGTTGAGCACGAAATGCAGGGCGCCCAGATGCGCCAGGGTGTAGCGCTGAACCGGACCGTGCACCAGGCCCTGGTAATGGGCGCGCACGCGCTCGGCGCTCAGCGCGCGCTCGAGCAGGGGGTAATCGGCCAGATCGCGCGCGATCACGCTGAGCGTGGCCCGGTTGCCCTTGTCGCCCGAACGGGCCAATGCGATGTCGCGCAGTTTCATGCTACAGCTCCAGGATCTCGCAGGACGGACGCACCGCGTCGCGCGGGATCAGCGCCGACGCGGCGGCAATGACTTCGCGCACCGACTGCGTTACGCCGCCGCCGCCGGCCGGACCGTTGAGGTACAGCGCCTCGACCTCCTGGCCCACCTGCTCGGCCTGCATGCGTGTCGTGGTGCGCACGGCAAGGCGCAAGCGCACCTCGTAGGGTTCGAACTGCGCACCCAGCAGCGGGCCGTGCATGGCATTGACCCCGATCAGCTCGGCGCGGCAGTCCAGCGCGTCCAGGCCGCGCTTGTGCAGGCGGCTCCTGAGCACGGCCAGCGCCAGTTCGCCGCGCGCGCGGGCGCCGGCTCCGGCATAGGAAATCTGCCCCTCGCCGATGAAGCCCTCGCGATAGCCCAGTGTGACCTTCAGCTGCTCGGGTCGGGGGTGTCCGCTGGCGCCTTCGACCCGCACCCGGTCGGCGCCGACCTCGCGCAGACGCACGCCGGAAAAATCGGCCACCACGTCGGGCTGCAGATAGCGCGCCGGGTCTTCGAGTTCGTAGAGCAGTTGGGCGGTGCAGGTCAGGCGATCCAGGCGGCCGCCGCTGCCCTCGAGCTTGGTGATGACGGCGCTGCCATCGGCATGCACCTCGGCCAGCGGAAAGCCGACCTCGGCCAGCCGCGGCACGTCCAGATAACCGGGGTCGGCGATGTAGCCGCCGCTGACCTGGGCCGCGCATTCGAGCAGGTGACCGACCAGCACGCCCTGCCCGAGACGCTGCCAGTTGTCGGCGCCCCAGCCAAAGTGGTGCATCAGCGGCGCCAGGAACAGGGCCGGATCGGCGATGCGCCCGGCGATCACCACGTCGGCGCCGGATTGCAGGGCCGGCAGCAGGGCCTCGGCGCCGAGGTAGGCGTTGGCTGATATGAGTCGGCCATCGAGGCTGCGCACGGTCTGTTCGGAATCGAGCAGCGGCGCCTCGTGCTCCTGCATCCAGGGCAGTACATCGTCACCCAGCACCACCGCCACGCGCAGGCGCGGCAGTCGCAGCTCGCGTGCCACCGCCAGCACCGCAGCGCCGGCAGCGCGCGGGTTGGCGGCGCCCATGTTGCTGATCACCGTGATGCCCTGGCGCAGGCAGGCCGGCAGCACCGCGCGCATCCGCTCTTGCAGCAAGGGGTCGTAGCCCTGCTGCGGATCGAGGCTGCGCCGCAGCTGTGCCAGGGCGATCGTGCGTTCGGCCAGACATTCGAAAACCAGCGCGTCGAGCGCACCGCGCTGCGCCAGATCCTGGGCCGGATCGATGCGATCGCCAGAATAGCCGGCTCCTGAACCGATTCGGAAGGCTTTCATGGGTATGATTATTTCACCATGGCACCTTCATCCTCCCCGCTCACTTTCCTCTGGCACGATTACGAGACCTTTGGCACGCAGGTCCGGCGCGACCGGCCGGCCCAGTTTGCGGCGATTCGCACCGATGCCGATCTGAACGAGATCGGTGAACCGGTGATGCTGTACTGCCAGCCAGCGAGCGACTTCCTGCCAGATCCGCAGGCCTGCCTGATCACCGGCATCACGCCGCAACTGTGCCTTGAAAAAGGCGTCGCCGAGTACCGGTTTGCGGCGACCATCGAGCGGCTGCTGGCCGAACCCGGCACGGTGGGTGTGGGCTACAACACGATCCGCTTTGACGACGAAATAACCCGCTTCATGTTCTGGCGCAACCTGATCGACCCCTATGCGCGCGAATGGCAGCACGACTGCGGGCGCTGGGATCTGCTCGACGTGGTCCGCACCGCGTACGCCTTGCGGCCCGAGGGCATCGTCTGGCCGACCCGCTCCGAGGGTGTGGCCAGTTTCAAGCTGACCGACCTCACGGCGGCCAATAGCCTGGCGCACGAGGCGGCGCATGATGCGCTGAGCGACGTGCGCGCCACCATCGCGCTGGCCCGGCTGCTGCGCCAGTCGCAACCCAAGCTGTTCGATTTCTGCTTCTCGCTGCGCCGAAAGGACCGCGTCATGGCCGAGTTGGGCCTGCCCACCGGCGCGCTCACGGCGCGGCCCTTCTGGCATGTGTCGGGCATGTTTGGGCCGGAGCGTGGCTGCCTGGCGCTGATGTGGCCGCTGGCCATGCACCCGAACAACAAGAACGAGTTGCTGGCCTGGGACCTGGCGCAGGACCCGCGCGAACTGGCCGAGCTGAATGCCGAGCAGATGCGCTTGCGTCTGTTCACCAGAGCGGCCGATCTGCCGCCGGGCGTCAAGCGCCTGGCAGTCAAATCGGTGCATCTGAACAAGTCGCCGATGGTGATGGGCAATCTCAAGGTCGTGAACGAGGCCACGGCGCAGCGCTGGGGCATCGACCTCTCAATGCAGCTGCAGTACGCGGCAGTCGCGCGCGACCTGCCTGACATGAGCGCGATCTGGGAGCAGGTTTTCAAGCGCGAGAGCGCGGCGCGGCCCGACGTCGACGAAGACCTGTACGGCGGCTTTGTCGGCAACGCCGACCGGCGCCGCCTCAACGAGCTGCGACAAAGCACGCCTGAGCAGTTGGCGCACGCCAGGCCGGCCTTTGACGATGCGCGACTGGCCGAGTTGCTGTGGCGTTACCGGTCGCGCAATTTTCCGCGCAGTTTGTCAGAGCCGGAGCAGCAGGCATGGGAGCAGCACCGCGCCGCGCGGCTGCTGCAGGGCGAAGCGGGAGCCCGTACCCTGCCGGCGTTTTTCGATGAACTGGACCAGTTGGCGGAAAGCGCCGACGAGCGCGGCGAAGCGCTGCTGGGTGCGCTCTACGACTACGCCGAGTCGATCGCGCCGTCGGCTGATTGAGCGACGGCATTCAGCTCCGTTCGTGTCCCCCGGCCTTCGGCCTCCTCCTTGACCTCACTGCGCTGAGCGCCGCGCCGTCCTGAGTCCGCCAGCGTTGTCGGGGCTCAAGGGCATTGAGGCATTGCAAGCCCACACCAACCTTCCAGCATGAAAGACTGCCGCCCGTGATCTGATGCGCTGAATTCCTTATGCTGATCAGAGTTGCACACCGTTCGCGAGCAGGGGATGGGTTGGGGCGACGGCCGATTTCTGGGCCTTTGACAGCATGAGGGCGTCGCCCCAACCCATCCCCTGCCACAACAAACAGTCAAGACCACTTCAAGCACTGATATTCGAAGCCCGGCAGTCAAGACAAATGCAAACTCACTGCGTGCCGAAGATCCGGTCGCCGGCGTCGCCCAGTCCCGGCAGGATGTAGCCGTGATCGTTGAGTTGTCGGTCGACCGCGGCGGTGTAGATCTCGACATCCGGGTGCGACTTGCGCAGGGTCGCGATGCCTTCCGGGCAGGTCAGCAGGCAGACGAATTTGATCGATTTGGGCTTGAGCGCCTTGACGCGCTGAATCGCCGCCACCGCCGAGTTGCCGGTGGCCAGCATCGGGTCAACGACGACCACGTCACGCTCCTGCGTGTCCTTGGGCATCTTGAAGTAGTACTCCACCGCCTGCAGCGTCTTGGGGTCGCGGTAAAGCCCGATGTGGCCCACCCGCGCGCCCGGCACGACGCTGAGCATGCCGTCCAGAATGCCGGTGCCTGCGCGCAGGATCGATACAAACACCAGCTTCTTGCCGTCAATCATGCGGGCGGTCATCTTCTCCAGCGGCGTCTCGATCTCCACATCCTGCATTGGCATGTCGCGCGTCACCTCGTAGGCCATCAGCATGCTCACTTCGTTGAGAAGGGTGCGAAAGCTGTAGGTGCTGGCGTCTTTCTGGCGCATCAAAGTCAGTTTGTGCTGCACCAGCGGGTGGTTGATCAAATGAAGATGGTCCGTGGTGTTGTCCGATCTGCTCATGGTGGGTTTTTCTCCAAAAAACGTGGTTTGATCTTGCTGCCGTATGGTAACTGCCGTCCCTAACGCCGGGAGCCTCCAAAGATGCCGCCCAGCACCCCTCGGATGATCTGGCGCCCGACCTCGCGACCGACGGCGCTGGCCGCGCTGCGGATCATCTGCTCGCCGGCGGAAGTGCGACTTCGGCCCTGGCCGCCGCCAAAAATCGAGCCGATGCTGTCGAGCAGGCCGCCACCGGCCGGGGCCGGGGCTGCGGCGGGGGCGGCGCCGGCCTCGGCTGTTGCCAGGCGTGTGGCGGTGCGGCCCTTGATTCTCTCGAAAGCAGATTCGCGATCGAGTACTTTCTCATAGACGCCGGCCACGATCGAATCCGCCAGCAGGGCCTTGCGCTGCTCGGGCGTGATGGCGCCGATGCGGCTCGCCGGCGCCAGCACGTAGACGCGCTCGGTCACGCCGGGCCGGCCCTTGTCGTCGAGCAGGCTCACCAGCGCCTCGCCGACGGCGAGTTCGGTGATGGCGGCGCCGAGGTCGAGCTTCGGGTTCGGTCGCATGGTATCGGCGGCCGACTTGACGGCCTTCTGGTCGCGCGGGGTAAAGGCGCGCAGCGCGTGCTGCACCCGGTTGCCCAGTTGCGCCAGCACGGCGTCCGGAATGTCGAGCGGGTTCTGCGTCACAAAAAACACGCCCACACCCTTGGAGCGCACCAGCCGCACCACCAGTTCGATGCGCTCGATCAGCACCTTGGGCGCGTCGGCGAACAGCAGGTGCGCCTCGTCGAAGAAGAAGACGATCTTCGGTTTGTCCAGGTCGCCCACCTCGGGCAGGTTCTCGAACAACTCGCTGAGCAACCAGAGCAGGAAGGTGGCGTAGAGCCGGGGCGAGTTCATCAGCTTGTCGGCCGCCAGCACGTTGATCAGGCCGCGCCCGCTGCCGTCGGTCTGCATGAAGTCCTCGATATTGAGCATCGGCTCGCCAAAGAACCGGTCGCCGCCCTGGGCCTCGATCTGCATCAGCCCGCGCTGGATGGCGCCGATGCTCGCGGCGCTGATGTTGCCGTATCGGGTCGTGTAGTCCGATGCGTTGTCACCCACCAACTGGCACATGGCGCGCAGGTCCTTCATGTCGAGCAGCAGGAGGCCGTCGTCGTCGGCGATCTTGAAAACCAGTTGCAGCACGCCGGCCTGGGTCTCGTTCAGGTTGAGCATGCGCGCAAGCAGCAGAGGCCCCAGATCGCTGACGGTGGCCCGCACCGGGTGTCCCTGCTCGCCGAACACGTCCCACAAGGTGGTTGGAAATGCTCTAAATTCAGGCGCGTCGAGCGACCGCTCGGCCAGCACTCCGGCCAGTTTGTCACCCAGCGTGCCGGCTTGGGAAAGGCCGCTCAGGTCGCCCTTGACGTCGGCCATGAAGACCGGCACGCCGATGTTGGCGAAACCTTCGGCCAGGGTCTGCAAGGTGATGGTCTTGCCCGTTCCGGTGGCGCCGGTGATGAGCCCGTGGCGGTTGGCTTTGTCGGGACGCAGGAAGCACTGGACGCCGTCACGTTGCGCAATCAGGATCGGATCAGACATGGAAGCCTCAAAAAGTACAATTGACACGATAGCGTAACGAATTATTGAAGGATTTTCCGTGGCAGGACATAGCAAGTGGGCGAATATTCAGCACCGCAAGGGTCGGCAGGACGAAAAGCGGGGAAAGATCTGGACCCGCATCATCCGCGAGATCACGGTCGCTGCCCGTGCCGGTGGTGGCGATCTGGGCACCAACCCGCGCCTGCGCCTGGCGGTCGATCGGGCCAAGGCCGCCAACATGCCGGCAGATCGCGTCAAATACAACATCGACAAGGCCACGGGCAACCAGGAGGGCGTGACCTACGAGGAAATTCGCTACGAGGGCTACGGCATTGGCGGTGCCGCCATCCTGGTCGACACCATGACCGACAACAAGGTGCGCACGGTGGCCGAAGTGCGCCATGCCTTCAGCAAGTATGGTGGCAACATGGGTACCGAGGGGTCGGTTGTCTTCCAGTTCAAGCACTGCGGCCAGCTGATTTTTGCCCCCGGCACGGACGAAGACAAGGTGATGGAGGTCGCGCTGGAGGCGGGCGCGCAGGATGTCATCACCGATGATGACGGCGCGATCGAGGTGCTGACGGCAGTCGCCGATTTTGAGGCGGTCAAGAACGCCATGGAGGCCGCCGCACTGAAGCCTGATGTGGCCGAGGTCACGATGCGCGCCGGCAATCCGATCGAAGTCACGGGCGAGGAGGGCGCGCGCATGCAGAAGCTGCTCGATGCGCTCGAAGAACTCGACGACGTGCAGGCGATCTACCACAACGCTGAAATCGACGACGAGGCGCCATGAAAGTCCTGGTCATCGGCGGCGGCGGTCGCGAGCATGCGCTGGCATGGAAGCTGGCGCAGTCTGTCAAGGCAACAAAGATCTATGTGGCGCCGGGCAACGGCGGCACGGCGCTCGACGCGCGCTTTGAAAACATCGACATCACGGGCGTGAGCGAGCTTTGCGCCTGGGCGCGCCAGCACGAGATCGACCTTGCCGTGGTCGGCCCGGAGGCGCCGCTGGCGGCGGGCGTGGTCGACCAGTTTCGCAAGCATGGCCTGCGCGTCTTCGGGCCGACCCGTGCCGCAGCCCAACTGGAGAGCTCCAAGGCCTTCTCCAAGGCCTTCATGAAGCGCCACGGCATACCGACCGCCGAGTATGAGACCTTTACCGATCCGGCCACGGCGCACCGCTACCTGGACCTGAAGGGCGCGCCCATCGTGGTCAAGGCCGACGGCCTGGCGGCGGGCAAAGGGGTGGTCGTGGCCATGACGCTGCAAGAGGCGCACGAGGCGGTGGATTTCATGCTGGCCGACGGGGCGCCTGGCGTGCTGCATAACGAGGGCGCGGATGGAAACCGGGCGCCGCGCGTCGTGATCGAGGAATTCCTGGCCGGCGAGGAGGCCAGCTTCATCGTGATGTGCGATGGCAGGAACGTGCTGGCGCTCGCCACCAGCCAGGATCACAAGCGTTTGCTCAACGACGACCAGGGTCCCAATACCGGCGGCATGGGCGCCTATTCTCCGGCGCCGGTCGTGACACCCGACGTGCATGCGCGCGCCATGCGCGAGATCATCCTGCCGACGATCCGCGGCATGGAAAAGGACGGCATTCCCTACAGCGGTTTCCTGTATGCCGGGCTGATGATCGATGGCAACGGGCACCCAAAGACACTGGAGTTCAATTGCCGCATGGGGGATCCGGAGGCGCAGCCGATCCTGATGCGATTGAAGACCGACCTGATCGACGTGCTGCTGGCGGCCACCGAGCCGGGCCTGCATGGTCGCCTGGACGACATCGAACTGCAATGGGACCGGCGCACCGCGCTCGGCGTGGTGCTGGCGGCGCACGGCTACCCGCAGCATCCGCGCAAGGGCGATGTCATCACCGGATTGCCGGTCGACGCCGAGGATGCAGTGGTCTTCCATGCCGGCACGACCTTCGATGCGGGTGTGACGCGGACTTCGGGCGGGCGCGTGCTGTGCGTGACGGCGCTGGCCGACAACGTCAAGCAGGCCCAGCAGCGCGCTTACGACCTCGCGCTGGGAATCGAGTTTGATGGCAAGCAGTATCGGACCGATATTGGCCATCGCGCCAGCCGGGGTTGACTGTCCGCATGCCCGCGATCGAGTTTTCAGGGCCGCATCCGATCCGGTTTTCCGGGAACCGGTTGGCCGCCTGGCTGCTCAGGCAATTGGGCTGGCGCCTGCAGTTTGACGGGTTGCCCGAGCGCCAGGGCGTGCTGCTGATCTATCCCCACACCAGCAACTGGGACTTCGTGATCCTGCTGCTGGCCAAGTGGGCGATCGGCATTTCGGTGCGTTTCTGGGCCAAGGACCGGCTCTTTCGGGTGCCCCTGTTCAAGCACTGGTTGCATTGGCTGGGCGGCATCCCGGTTGATCGCACCTCGGCACGGGGTGTCGTCGGCTGCATGGTCGACCAGTTTTTGCAGGCGCGCCAGCAGGGGCGCTATTTCTGGCTGGCCTTGTCACCCGAGGGCACGCGCAAGCGCACACCCGGATGGCGCAGCGGATTTTACCAGACGGCGGTCAGGGCCGGCGTGCCGCTTGGCATGGTGCGGCTGGACTACGGTCGCCGCGAACTGCTGGCCAACGATTTCATGTGCCTGAGCGGCGATGAAGCCGAGGATTTCGGGCGCATTGCCAGCGTCTATGCCGGCGTCACCGGTTACATTGCGGCCAATGCGACTCCGATCCGTCTGCTCGACCGTTCCGTGCCGCGTTCCGAAACCGTCGTCAAATGAGCAGCCCCGATCCTGACAAGACCAGTTCGACCGAGGTGCGCCACCACCTGATCGATCTGCAGGCCCGCATCACCGGGGCGATCGCGGCTGTCGATGGCAGCGACTTTCTGGTCGACGCCTGGCGCAAGGCCGCGGCGGAGCCGCTGCAGGGCGATGGCATCACCATGATTCTGGAGGGCGGGCCGGTGTTTGAGCGCGCGGGCTGCGGCTTTTCCCATGTGCGCGGCCCGAAATTGCCGCCGTCGGCCACCCAGCATCGTCCCGAACTGGCCGGCGCGCCCTTTGAGGCGATGGGCGTGTCGCTGGTGTTCCACCCGCGCAATCCGTATGTGCCGACGGTCCACATGAATGTGCGCATGCTGGCTGCCAGTGCCGTGGACGGCCGCCAGGTCTGCTGGTTTGGCGGTGGCATGGATCTGACGCCCTGCTATGGATTTGAAGACGATGTGCGACATTTCCACGGCTGCTGCAAGGCTGCGCTGGAGCCGTTCGGCGCAGACAAATACCCGCGCTTCAAAGCCTGGTGCGACGATTATTTCTACTTGAAGCACCGCGCCGAGCAGCGCGGCGTGGGCGGCATCTTCTTCGATGACTTCTCCGAACTGGGGTTTGACGGCAGCCTGGCGATGATGAAGGCCGTCGGCAATTCATTCCTGGCGGCCTATCTGCCGATCGTGGAGCGGCGCCGGGATTCGTCCTACGGCGAGCGCGAACGGGCGTTTCAGCTCTATCGGCGCGGCCGCTACGTCGAATTCAACTTGGTCTGGGACCGGGGCACCCATTTCGGGCTGCAGTCAGGGGGCCGAACCGAGTCGATTCTGCTGTCCATGCCGCCGCTGGTGAGCTGGTCGTACCAGAACGTGCCCGCCAGCGGTTCGCCGGAGGCAGAACTGTACAGCCGCTTCCTGGTGCGCAGGGACTGGCTTTGACATGGAGGCGGTGCCCGCGCAGACCCGCAGGCGACGCATCGGCGTCTTCGGTGGCGCCTTTGATCCGCCGCATGCCGCCCATGCGGCCCTGGTGCGTGCCGCCGTGACCGACCTGGAACTCGACGAACTGCGCGTCATACCGACCGGCCATGCCTGGCACAAGGCCCGACCGCTGAGCCCGGCCCGGCACCGGCTGGAGATGGCCAGACTGGCCTTCGGCGATCTGCCAAAGGTCATCGTCGACCCGCGCGAAACGCAGCGCGACGGTCCCAGCTACACGGTCGACACCCTGCGCGAGCTGCAGGCGCAGTGGCCCGATGCCGAACTGTTTGTGTTCCTCGGAGAAGACCAGGCCCGCGCCCTGCCGAGCTGGCGTGCCTGGCAGCAGATCCTGCAGCTTGCTATAATTTATGTAGCTGAGCGAGGCGACTGGAACCGGAGCAAACCCCGGTTCGTGGCGCCCAAGTTGTATGAATCGCGCTTCAGGCAGTTGCCCATGCCATCCATGCCTGTCAGCGCAACCGATATCCGGACCCGGGTCGCGGGGCATCAAAGCCTTGATTCGCTGGTCAGCGAATCCATTGCGCGGTATATTGACCACCACCACCTTTACCAGACCAACTGATGACCACCACCACCCTTGCCAAAAGAGACATTCAAAAACTTCAGCGCACCATTGTCGACGCGCTGGAAAACGTCAAAGGCGTTGACATCGTGGTGTTCGACACCGAGCATCTGTCGAGCCTGTTTGAGCGCGTCATCATCGCTTCAGGCAGTTCCAACCGGCAGACCCGGGCCCTGGCCGGCAGCGTGCGGGACGGGCTGCGCGATGCCGGTTTTCCGAAACCGCGCATCGAAGGCGAGACCAACGGCGAATGGATCATCGTCGATTGCGCGCAGGCCGTGGTGCACGTCATGCAGCCCAACTTTCGCCAGTACTACAACCTCGAGGAACTGTGGGGCGACAAGCCGGTGCGCCTCAAGTTCGGCGCTGCCAGGCCCGAGGTCAAGAAGGCCGTCAAACCCGCCGCGCCGGTCAAGGAGGCGCTCAAGCCGCAAGCCAGCCTGAAGCGCTCCAACGCCGCCAAGAAAGGCGTGCAGGAAGCGTTCCCGTCCAAGGCCCAGGCCAGGAAGACGCTGGCGGCCAAGTCGGCTGGCGCCACCGCGCCGGCGAAGAAGGCCGCCGCCAGGAAGAGCGCGCCCAAGGCGCCGCCAGCCACTGTCCCGGCGCGCAAGGTCGCGACCAGGAAGGCGGCCACGCGCAAGCCGGCCGTGCGCAAGGGCTGAGCGGATTCATTCGGTGCGCCTGGTCATTGTTGCCGTCGGCCAGCGCGTCCCCGATTGGGCACAGACCGCCTGGGACGACTACATCAAACGCTTCCCGCACGAACTCAAGGTAGAACTTCGCGCCGTCAAGACCGAGCCGCGCGCCTCCAGGTCGGTCGAAACCCTGTACGCCGCCGAGCGCGCGCGCATCGAGGCAGTCCTGCCCAAGGGCTGCCGCGTCGTGGCGCTCGATGAACGTGGCACCTCCCTGACCACGGCGGCGCTGGCGCAAAAGCTCACGCACTGGCAACTCGAGAGCGACGATGTGGCGCTGGTCATCGGCGGGCCCGATGGCCTGGACCCGGGCTTCAAGCAGGCTGCGCACGAGCGCATTCGCCTCTCCGACCTGACCCTGCCGCACGCCATGGTGCGCGTGCTTCTGATCGAGCAGTTGTACCGTGCCTGGTCGATCAATGCCCATCATCCCTACCATCGCGAGTGATGTCACCCCCACGCTTGTCGCTGCGCGTACTGCGCTGCCCCCCGAGGGGGCTGTTTCACCTTGGGGCGGCCCGGCGGTGAAACCTGTCCCCACGCTTGTCGCTGCGCGTACTTCGCTGCCCTTACATGGTCCCTAGACTTGTCATTGCGAGGAGCGAAGCGACGCGGCAATCCATGCACGTTGCTATTCCGACATGGATCGCCGCGGCCTGCGGCCTCGCGATGACGAAAGTCCCCGGAAGCTGACAGCATGCCCGACATGCCCGACATGCCCACCATGCCCACCGTGCCCGTCATGCGTGCCACGCGCTTGATCTACCTTGCCTCGCAGAGTCCGCGGCGGCGCCAGTTGCTGGCGCAATTGGGCGTGCGCTACGAACTGCTGCTGCCCGGTGCCGACGAGGACAGCGAGTCGCTGGAGGCGGTGTTGCCGGGCGAGGCGCCGATCACCTATGTCAGGCGGGTCACGCAACTCAAACTCGACGCCGCTTTGCTGCGCCTGAGGCTGCGCGGCCTGCCGGTGGCGCCGGTGCTGTGCTCCGACACCACCGTGGCATGGGGGCGCACCATCTACGGCAAGCCGGCCGATGCCGGCGACGCGGCACGGATGCTGACCGAACTCTCCGGCAAGACGCACCGCGTCCTGACCGCCGTTGCCGTGGGCACGCCGCGCCGGCGCCTGCAGGCCCTGTCCGAATCGCGCGTCACGTTCGACCTGATGACCCGCGATCAGATTCGGCGCTACGTCGCTACCGGCGAGCCGCTCGGCAAGGCCGGCGCCTACGCGGTGCAGGGTGGGGCGGCGGCCTTCATTTCGCATCTCAGCGGCAGCTATTCTGGCATCATGGGACTGCCGATGTTCGAGACGGCCGCCTTGCTGCGCTCGTTCGGTAAATATACTTGACCCCTATGCAAGAAGACATTTTGATCAACTGGTCGCCGCAGGAGACACGCGTCGCCATCATCGAGAACGGCGCCGTGCAGGAACTGCACGTTGAGCGTGCCCTGGAGCGCGGTCTGGTCGGAAATGTCTATCTCGGCAAGGTGGCCAGGGTGTTGCCGGGCATGCAGTCGGCCTTTGTCGATATCGGGCTCGAGCGCGCGGCCTTCCTGCATGTGGCCGATGTCTGGCATCGCCAGCCCGATGGCGAACCGCCCGCGGCGGTGCGCAGCACGCAGGCGCAGGTGCCAATCGAGAAACAGGTGTTCGAGGGCCAGGCGCTGATGGTGCAGGTGATCAAGGACCCGATCGGCAGCAAGGGCGCGCGGCTCTCGACCCAGATCAGCATCGCCGGACGCATGCTGGTCTTTCTGCCGCAGGATGATCACGTCGGGGTGTCGCAAAAAATCCCGCAGCACCAGCGCGACGAACTGCGCTCGCGCCTGCAGGGCCTGGCTGGCGAGCAGGGCGGCGGCTTCATCCTCAGGACCAATGGCGAGGACGCCTCTGATGCCGAATTGTCGGAAGACATCGCCTATTTGCGCAAGGCCTGGGCGCGGATCCGGGAGGCGGCCCTTTGCCTGGCGCCCCTGTCTTTGCTGCACCAGGACCTGAACCTGCTGCAGCGGGTGCTGCGCGACCTGGTGTGCGAGGGAACGCAAACCATCAAAGTGGATTCGCGCGAGCAGTTCGAGGCGCTGCAGACCTTTGGTCTGGAGTTCATGCCGGTCGCCGCAAAGAAACTGCAGCATTACCGGGGTGAGAGGCCGATTTTCGACCTGTATGCCATCGAGGAGGAGATTGCCAAGGCGCTGGGACGCCGGGTCGACCTGAAATCGGGCGGCTACCTGATCGTCGATCAGACCGAGGCCCTGACGACGGTCGACGTCAATACCGGTGGCTTTGTCGGCGCCCGCAACTTTGACGACACCATTTTCAAGACCAACCTGGAGGCGGCCCAGGCGATCGCGCGGCAACTGAGGCTGCGCAATCTGGGGGGCATCATCATTGTCGACTTCATCGACATGGCCAGGGACGATCACCGCGAATCGGTGCTGGCGGAGTTCCGCAAGCAGTTGCAGCGCGACCGCGTCAAGACCATGGCCGGTGAATTTTCCCAGCTCGGTCTGGTCGAGATGACGCGCAAGCGCACGCGCGAGTCGCTGGCGCAGGTGCTGTGCGAGCCCTGCCCGATCTGCACCGGCAAGGGCATCGTCAAGACTGCGCGCAGCGTGACCTACGATATTTTTCGCGAAATCCTGCGCGAGGCGCGCCAGTTCAACCCGCGCGAGTTTCGCGTGGTTGCCTCGCCCAAGGTGATTGAACTCTTCCTCGACGAGGAAAGCCAGCACCTCGCCGGTCTGAGCGAGTTCATCGGCAAGCCGGTGTCATTGCAGAGCGAAACTGCGATGGCGCAGGAGCAGTACGACATTGTGCTGCTCTGAGTTGCCGGGGGGTTCTGCCTTATGCCAGGTCTTCGCTCCGCCAACCGGTCGCCGATAGCGATCCTGACCTACCACCAGATCGAGACCAGCCCGCCGCGCGGGGCCGGCTTTCGCAGTCTCTACGTAACGCCTGCCGACTTCGCGCGCCAGATGGCATTGCTGAGTGTGCTGGGCTACCGCGGCCTGTCGATGTCGGCGCTGCTGCCCTATTTGAGCGGCGAGCGCACGGGCAAGGTGGTGGGAATCACCTTCGACGATGGCTACCTGAACAACCTGAGTCACGCGCTGCCGGTCTTGAAGCGCCATGGTTTCTCATCGACCTGCTATGTCGTGAGCCAACAGGTCGGCAAGACCAACGCCTGGGACCGCGACGCGGGCATCGCGCAGGCGCCGCTCATGGATGCCGCGCAACTGCGCGAGTGGCTCTCGGGCGGACAGGAGGTGGGAGCGCACACGCGGCACCACGCGCACCTGACAGAGCTCGACGCCGCCGCCGCGGTCGCTGAAATCGCCGGCTGCAGGACCGAGCTGGAGGACCTGACGAATGCGCCGGTCCGGCATTTTTGCTACCCCTATGGCGACTTTACGACGGAGCATGCCCTCATGGTGCGCCAGGCCGGTTTTGCTTCGGCCACGACCACGCAGCGCAGCCGCTGCCACAGCGGCGAAGACCTGATGCAGTTGCCGCGGGTGCCGGTATTGCGCTCAACCGTGCTGGCGCTGTTCTGGCTCAAGCTCGCCACCGCTTATGAAGATCGGCGGCGCTGCGCATGAACACGGCCGACCGACCTCTGCGCATCGCCGTGCTGAGCCGGATCTTTACTCCGACCGGCGGCGGGGCCGAGCGCTACTCGATGGCACTGGTCGAGCAGCTGTCGCGAGAGCATGAAATTCATGTCTTTGCCCAGAAAATCGAGCACAGCTGGCCCGGTGTGAATTACCACCGGGTATCAGCGCCGCTGGCAAGACCGCGCTGGATCAACCAGCTGTGGTACGCCAGCGCCACCTGGTGGGCCACGCGGCGCGGTTTCGATGTCGTTCATTCGCACGAGAACACCTGGCACGGCCAGGTCCAGACCGTGCATGTGCTGCCCGTGAAGCACAAGCTGTTTCACGGCCTGCGCGGCTGGCGACTGGCGCTGCGTTGCCTGAAGGTGGCAGCCAGCCCGCGCCTGCTGACCTACCTGGCCCTGGAGCGCCTGCGCTTTGCACCGGCCAGCGGCAGAGTCATCGTGCTGACCTCGCCCACGCTGCAAGAGCTGGTGCGCGAAGCCTTTCCGCACAGTCGTGTGCGCGTGCTGGCGCCCGGCGTTGTGATGCCGACGGCGGCGCGGGACCAACTGCTTGCCCGCGAGCGTCTGGCCCTGCCGCGCAGCGGGCGTTTGCTGGCTTTTGTGGCCAATGACTACGCCAGAAAAGGTCTGCCAACGCTGCTGCAGGCTATGCGCCAGCTGCCTGCCGACGTGCATCTTGCCGTGGTCGGCAACCCGGCCCAAATTGAACGGTTTGCGCAACAGGCTGCGGGCCTGGGGCTGGGAGCACGGGTTCATTTTATGGGCCACCTGAAAGACGTGTCTGCGCTCTACGAGGCGGCGGACCTGCTGGCCCATCCGACCCTGGAAGACACTTTTGGGATGGTGGTGCTGGAGGCCATGGCGCATGGCTTGCCGGTGGTGCTCAGCGATGTGCGCTACTGCGGCATCGCGGGTCTGCTCTCAACTGGCCTTGACGCCATGATCCTGTCGTCGCCGACCGACGCCTCGCAGCTCGCGAAAGTCATCGAACGGGTTCTTTCGGACGCCGCGCTGCGCCAACAGTTGGCGCAGGGTGCGTGCCAGTTTGCACGGCAGCACTCGTGGCCCGCGGTGGCGCGCGAGCAGTCCCTGATCTACCGCCAGTTTTCCTAGGGTTCACAGTTTTTCCGGAAACTGGTCTATTCGGGCTACTTTGCGCGGCAGGGCGTGGCGATTCCGGTTGAGCGCTTTGATCCCGAAGTGCATCAGAAGCAAGTCAGCGAGCGCTTCTGGGACGCCAAGGACTATGTCAACAACTTTGTCTTTATTCCCTGACCGGGCTGCCGGCGAATCCCATCTGGTACAACTGCGCGTAGGCGCCCTGGGCCGCCAGCAATTCCGCGTGGCTGCCGCATTCGAC
>CAIMBE010000109.1 GCA_903839085.1 uncultured beta proteobacterium
ACTCAGCGCAGCGGCATCAAGGAGGAGCCCAAAGGGCGGGGGACAGCCGCGGAGCTGAGTGCCCCACCAGCCTTATCCCCCCACATGTCAAGCGGGATTTCGCCCCTCATAGTCTCGGGAAAGATCAGTGCTTTGCGGCAAACCGGTAGACGCCGTCGTCCCCGAGTGTCCGCGTCAGGCGGCCTTCGAACCACAGCGCGTGCAGGTGGGCGATCGACTCGCCCATGGCGAAGGTAGTCTGGTGCAGGTCGAGCGGGCGCTTGAACAGCACCGGCACCATGTCGGCGCCACTGCCGGGCTTGAGGCGGCAGGCGGCCATCACTTCGGCCAGGCGCTCGCGGTGGTGATCGTGCAATTGCTCGATGCGCTGGTGCAGCCCGGTGAAGGGCTTGCCGTGCGCCGGCAGGGTCAGGGTGGTGGCGTCGAGCGCGCGGAACCTGTCGATCGAATCCAGAAACAGCTTGAGCGGATTGGACTCCGGTTCCTGGTCGTAGACGCTGACATTGGTTGAGATGCGCGGCAGCATCATGTCGCCGCCGATCAGAACCTTGAGTTCGCCGCAGTACAGCGAGATGTGCTCGGGCGCGTGGCCGTAGCCGCCGATGCAGTCCCACTGCCGACCGCCGATGCGCAGCGTGTCGCCGTCCATCATGCGCCGAAAACGCCGCGGTACCGAGGGCACCAGGGCCTGGTAATAACTGGCGCGACCCTTGACCTTTTCCACCGACGCCGGGTCGTTCAGTCCATGCGAGGCGAAGAAGAGGGCGGCCGCTTCGCCGCCAAAGCCGGTCGGTCCCTCGGAGCCGATGCGCGCCAGGTTGAAGTCGGTGGCGCTGATCCACAGGCTCACATTCCAGCGCCGGCACAGCCAGTCGGCCAGCCCGATATGGTCGGGGTGCATGTGGGTCACGATCACGCGCAGGATCGGCAGGCCTTCGAGCTCGTTCGTGAAAATCTGCTCCCATTGCGCCTTGGCGCTGTCGATGCCGATGCAGCAGTCCACCACGCTCCAGCCGGCGCGGCCGTCGATCTCGTCGCGCAGCAGCCACAGGTTGATGTGGTTCAGGGCAAACGGCAAGGCCATGCGCAGCCACTTCACGCCCGGCGCCACGTTCAATGCCGCGCCCGGCGCCGGCAGCGCATCACCGAGCGGGTAGTGCAGTTGCTTTTCAAGTTCGTTGACAGCTTGGTTCAAAAAGACTCCTGATTTGCGACATAATTGACGTTTACGTAAACGTCAACCAGGACAGACATTGTAGGTGAGGGCACTGCTTGCCCGAGTCACCTTTGCAGAACACCAGTCATGGCCATCACCTACAGCATCAGCGATCTGGCGCGCGAGTTTGACCTGACCACCCGCGCCATGCGCTTTTATGAAGACATGGGCCTGCTGCAACCCGAGCGCTGCGGCCCGGGCGCTCGCACGCGGGTCTACAGCGGGCGCGACCGCACGCGATTGAAGCTGACGCTGCGCGCCAAGCGGCTCGGGCTGAGCCTGACTGAGGCCAAGGACATCATCGACATGTACGACAGCCCGCGCGATACCGGGCCGCAATTGCAGAAATTCCTGCTCGTGATCGCCGAGCACCAAAAGCAGTTGGAGGCGCAGATGGCCGACCTGCAGGCC
>CAIMBE010000110.1 GCA_903839085.1 uncultured beta proteobacterium
AGTGGCTGGGCCTGGCCCTGGCGTTTGCAGCGGTGGCCTTTGCCCTGGGCGAAGGATCGGCCTCAGCCGCCCGCGCAGACCAGTGGCGCGGCGACCTGCTGGCACTGGCGGCCGGCATGTTTTGGGGCCTGACCACCGTTGTCATCCGCAGCACCGGCCTGACCCGCGTCGCGCCCGAGAAACTGCTCTTCTACCAGGTCGGCGTCAGTGCCGTGACGCTGCCGCTACTGTCCCTGCTGATGGGCGAGCATTGGGTCTGGACCTTCAGTGCCTTCAGCAGCCTCTCGCTGGCTCTGCAAACCGTGATCGGCGCCTTTGCAAGTTATCTGGCCTGGATGTGGATGCTGGGGCGCTACCCGGCGACCCGCATTTCAGCCTTTGTTTTCTTGACGCCGGTCTTTGCGCTGCTCTTTGGCGCACTCTGGCTGCACGAGCCGGTGACCGTCAACCTGATCGCCGCCCTGGGCATGGTGGCCGCGGGCATCGTGCTGGTGAACCGCAAAGCCGGCGCATAGGCCGAACCGGGCTCACACCACGCCCGACGAGCGCAAGGCGGCAATGGCAGCACGGTCCAGCCCCAACTCGGCCAGCACTTCCTCGGTGTGCTCGCCGAGCGCGGGAGGGGCCCGCTGCAGCACCGGCGGCGTTGCCATCAGACGCAGGGGACTGGCGACGGTGGCAATGGATTGCACCGAGGTCGTCGCCGTCGCCGCTGGGGCCAGCGTCTGCTCTACCACCAGACCGCGCGCCTTGACCTGGGCATCGGCAAAGGCCTGGCCCATGTCGTTGATCGGACCGCAGGGCACCGCCTTGTCCTCCAGCAGCGCAATCCACTGTGCCGTGCTGCGGCTGCGGGTGACGGACTGCATCAGGGGGATCAGCACTTCGCGGTTGCGCACGCGCAGCGTGTTGCTGGCAAATCGGGGGTCGGCGGCCCACTGCGGCTGGGCGGCGGCCTCGCAGAAGCGGGCGAACTGGCCTTCATTGCCGATGGCCAGCAGCATGGCTCCATCGAGCGTCTGAAAATCCTGATACGGCGCCAGGCTGGGGTGACTGTTGCCCTGGCGCTGCGGCACCTTGCCGGTATTGAGGTAGCCGGCGGCCTGGTTGCCGAGAACGGCCATGCCGACATCGAGCAGCGCCATGTCGATGTATTGACCTTGCCCGGTGCGATGGCGCACCTCCATGGCGGCAAGAATGGCACTGCAGGCATAGACCCCGGTAAAAATATCCGTTACGGCCACACCGACGCGCTGCGGTCCGCCGCCCGCAACATCGTCGGCGCGCCCCGTGATGCTCATCATGCCGGTCATGGCCTGGATCATCAGGTCATAGCCAGCGCGCTCGGCATACGGGCCGTCCTGTCCAAAGCCCGTCACCGAGCAATAAATCAGGCGCGGGTTGAGGTCCTTCAGGCTGGCGTAGTCGAGCCCGTATTGCTGCAAGCCGCCAACCTTGAAATTCTCGACCAGGATGTCGCTTTGGCACGCCATCTGACGGATCAGCTTCTGCCCTTCGGTCTGGGCCATGTCGATGGTGATGGATCGCTTGTTGCGGTTGCAGGCGGTGAAATAGGTGGCCTGCGCGCTGTCGTTTCCGTGTTCATCCTTCAGGAAGGGCGGGCCCCACTGGCGCGTGTCATCCCCCATGCCCGGGCGCTCGACCTTGATCACGTCCGCGCCCAGGTCCGCCAGCATCTGGGTGCACCAGGGGCCAGCGAGCACGCGCGAAAGGTCAAGGACCTTGATGTGTCCGAGTGCTGACTGCCGATCTTTCATGAATGTCGCCTCCTGTTTTCCGTCGTCGCTTGTTGGCCTGCCATGAAGGGTTGGGGCGGGGCCCTCATACCGTCAAAGGCCCAGAAATCGGTCCCCGCCCCAACCCTTCATGGCGTGCTCGGTGCGTTGCTTGCAACCAGAAAATCAAATGCAGCGCGCCGGCATTGATTTTCCTTGCTGGCGACCTTGTACCTGCGCAGCAGCGTGCGGGGTATTGGTCCCCGCCGATTTCTGGGCATTTGACAGTATGAGGCGGGGGCCAGTACCCCGCGCGCTGCCACCATTACAAGCAGCGAACTTTCAATTCGCAAACGCCGCAATGCCCGTTTGCGCCCGACCCAAAATCAGGGCATGGATGTCGTGCGTACCTTCATAGGTATTGACCACTTCAAGGTTGACCAGATGCCGCGCCACGCCGAACTCGTCGGAGATGCCGTTGCCGCCCATCATGTCACGCGCCAGACGCGCCACGTCGAGCGCCTTGCCGCAGGAATTGCGCTTCAGGATCGAGGTGATTTCGACCGACGCCGTGCCCTCGTCCTTCATGCGGCCCAGGCGAAGGCAACCCTGCAGACCCAGCGCGATCTCGGTCTGCATATCGGCCAGTTTCTTCTGGATCAATTGGTTGGCCGCCAGCGGGCGGCCGAACTGCTTGCGGTCGAGCACATACTGCCGGGCACGGTGCCAGCAGTCTTCGGCGGCGCCCAGCGCGCCCCAGGCAATGCCATAGCGCGCGGAATTCAGGCAGGTGAAGGGGCCCTTGAGGCCCTGCACCTCGGGGAAGGCATTTTCCTCCGGGCAAAAGACGCCATCCATCACGATTTCACCCGTGATGCTGGCGCGCAGGCCGACCTTGCCGTGGATCGTGGGCGCGCTCAGGCCCTTGGCCCCCTTTTCCAGCACGAAGCCGCGGATCGGACCGACCTGGCCGGTGGCGCTCACCTCCTTGGCCCAGACCACGAAGACATCGGCAATCGGGCTGTTGGAGATCCACATCTTGGAGCCCGACAGCGTGTAGCCACCGTCCACCTTGTGGGCGCGTGAAGCCATCGAACCGGGATCGGAGCCATGGTCGGGTTCGGTCAGGCCGAAACAGCCAATCCATTCACCGCTCGCGAGCCTGGGCAGGTATTTCTGCCGTTGCGCCTCGGTACCGAACTCAAATATCGGCAGCATCACGAGCGAGCTCTGCACGCTCATCATGGAGCGGTAACCGGAGTCGACCCGCTCCACCTCGCGCGCAATCAGGCCGTAGGCCACGTAATTCAAGGCCGGCCCGCCATAGGCCTCGGGTATGGTCGGTCCGAGCAAGCCCAGCGCCCCCATTTCACGAAAAATGGCCGCATCGGTGGTTCCGGCACGAAACGCTTCCGTGACGCGCGGCTGAAGTTTGTCCTGGCAGTAGGCCGCCGCGGCATCGCGCACCATGCGCTCCTCGTCGCTGAGTTGCAGATCAAGCAAAAACGGGTCTTGCCAGTTGAAGGATGCGTGGGCCATGCAGGTACTCCGGTTGATAAATCGAAAATTCGCGGCAAAGGGGTGCCGAAGCACGCATGGTAACGTTCACCATGAAACCATGGCAAACGATTTATCTTCACATAGATATGCGCTTAATTCATATTTAAGTTTTGAATCTTCAACCTCGGAAACTGGCAATTTCTGCGGATATGCTCAAATAGCATTAACAATATTGGACTTAACGCTCCTTATAAGATAGCAATTTGAACAGTCCCCAAATATATATTGTGTACAAGTAGCACATCATGCGCAGAAAAATCCCTTCGCTGCAGGCACTGGCCTGCTTTGATGCCGCCGCGCGCCACGAGAGCTACACGCGCGCGGCGCAAGAGCTGGCGCTGACGCAAAGTGCGGTCTCGCGACAAGTCGGCGCACTGGAGGCCTTTCTTGGCGTGGCCCTGTTTCGGCGCACCCGGCACGGTGTCGCACTGACCGAGCGTGGCGCCGAGTACGCGGCCCAGATCGCGCCGCGGCTTCAGGCACTGGAGCAGGACACCCTGGACGTGATGTCCACACCCGGCAGCGGCGGCAACATCCATCTGGCCGCAGTGCCGACGTTTGCGACGCGCTGGCTGATACCGCTCTTGCCGTCGCTGGCCGCCTTGCACCCGGAGATCACTGTCCACATCGAGACACGAACGCGCGCTTTCATGTTTGCCGACACCTCGTTTGACGCGGCGCTGCACGCGGCGTCAGCCGATCAGATTGGCAACTGGGCTGGCACGCGGGCGGTGCGATTGCTGGGCGAAGAGATGGTGCCGGTGTGCAGCGCGAAGTTCCTGGCAGCGCAGGCCGCGCTGTCGCCCGAATCGATCGCCCACCTCCCGCTGCTGCAGCAGAGCACCCGGCCAGGCGCCTGGCGCCAATGGTTCGACGCCGTGGGCGTGGCGGCGCCTCTGGCCCTGTCGGGTCCGCGCTATGAATTGTTTTCAATGACGGCAGCAGCAGCGGCGCAGGGCTTGGGACTTGCGCTGCTGCCACGCCTGCTGATCCAGGCCGAACTGCGACGTGGCGAGTTGATCGTGGCATGCGATCGCGTGGTAGAAAGCGAGCGCGCCTACTACCTGGTGACGCCCGAACGCGCCGACGAGCGACCCGTGATGACAAGTTTTCTCGCTTGGCTTCTACAGGCGGCGCGGCAGACGCAGTGATCAGGGGCAGACGCTTGCACGATGCACTTGCCCGAACCTGACGAGGCGAGCGTCTACAATTTCAGGCGTTTACAAACGCTGACGGGCTGCCATTTTGGCCGTCCTGATTTCAGCAGGAGACACCCATGCCCCAAACCCCCGTCAGCGCCGAGGAAAAACGCGCCATCCTGAGGCGCGCCGCCCTGGAATACCATGAATTTCCGACTCCCGGCAAGATCCGCATAGCCGCCACCAAACAACTGGTCAACCAGCATGACCTCGGGTTGGCCTACTCCCCCGGTGTCGCCGCACCCTGCGAGGAAATTGTCAAGGACCCGAATAACGCTTTCAAGTACACCAGCCGCGGCAACCTCGTCGCCGTCATCACCAACGGCACCGCCGTCCTCGGCCTCGGTGATATTGGACCGCTGGCCGCCAAGCCGGTCATGGAAGGCAAGGGCGTTCTGTTCAAGAAATTCGCCGGCATCGACGTCTTTGACATCGAGATCAACGAGAAGCACGACCTCGACAAGCTGGTTGACATCATTGCGTCCCTGGAGCCCACCTTCGGCGGCATCAACCTGGAGGATATCAAGGCGCCTGACTGCTTCTATGTCGAGCGCAAGCTGCGCGAACGAATGAAGATTCCGGTCTTCCATGACGACCAGCACGGCACCGCCATCTGTGTTGGCGCGGCCATCCTCAATGGCCTGAAGGTGGTCGGCAAGGACCCGAAAAGCATCAAGCTCGTCACGTCGGGCGCTGGCGCGGCAGCGCTGGCTTGCCTGGGTCTGCTGGTCAAACTGGGTATTCCGCGCCAGAATATTTTTGTCACCGATCTGGCCGGCGTGGTCTACCGTGGTCGCACCGAGCTGATGGATGAGGACAAGATCGTCTTTGCGCAGGAGACGACGGCCCGCACGCTCGGCGAAATGATCGAAGGCGCCGACGTTTTCCTGGGACTGTCAGCCGGCGGCGTCCTCAAGGCCGACATGGTGAAGAAGATGGCCGCCAAGCCGCTGATCTTTGCGCTGGCAAATCCGACACCAGAAATTCTTCCCGAGGAAGTCAAGGCGGTGCGCGATGACGCCATCATCGCCACCGGCCGCTCGGACTATCCGAACCAGGTCAACAATGTCCTGTGTTTCCCTTACATCTTTCGTGGCGCGCTCGATGCCGGCGCCTCCACCATCACGGTCGAGATGGAAATTGCCGCGGTGCACGCGATTGCCGAGCTGGCGCAGGCCGAGCAAAGCGAGGTGGTGGCAGCGGCCTACGCCGGCGAGAAGCTCGCCTTCGGCCCCGAGTACCTGATTCCCAAGCCCTTTGATCCGCGCTTGATGATGAAGATTGCCCCGGCTGTGGCTCAGGCGGCGGCTGACAGCGGCGTCGCCCAGAGACCGGTCAAGGACATGAACGCCTACCGCGAAAAACTGCAAAGCTTCGTCTACGCCTCTGGCACCGTGATGAAGCCGATTTTCACGGCCGCCAAGGTGGGACTGAAGAAACGCATTGCCTACGCCGAGGGCGAAGAGGAGCGCGTGCTGCGCGCCGCACAGATCGTGGTCGACGAGGGACTGGCGCTGCCAACCCTGATCGGGCGCCCCCATGTGATTGCCGAGCGCATTGAAAAGTTTGGCCTGCGCCTGCGTCAGGATGACGACTACAACGTCGTCAATGTCGAGCAGGACCATCGCTACCGGGATTTCTGGCAGACCTATCACCGCATGACCGAGCGCAAGGGCATGACGGCCCAGGTCGCCAAGATCGAGATGCGCCGTCGCCTGACGCTGATAGGCGCCATGCTGCTGCAAAAGGGTGACGTCGACGGCATGATTTGCGGCACCTGGGGCACGACGGCGATGCACTTGCAGTACCTCGATCAGGTCATCGGCAAGCGCGCCGGCGTCGACACCTACGCTTGCATGAATTGCGTGCTGCTGCCCGAGCGCCAGCTTTTTATCGTCGACACGCACGTCAACTACGACCCGAGCGCCGAACAGCTCGCTGAAATCACCACCATGGCAGCCGAGGAGATGATGCGCTTTGGCATCAGGCCGAAGGCCGCCTTGCTGTCGCACTCAAACTTTGGCAGCAGCGGCCAGCCCAGCGCGCTCAAGATGCGACAGGCGCTGGAGTTGTTGCGGCTTCAGGCGCCCTGGCTCGAAGTGGACGGCGAAATGCACGGCGACGTCGCACTCGACGGCAGCGCCCGCGCCGCGCTCATGCCCAACAGCACCTTGACCGGCGACGCCAATCTGCTGGTGCTGCCCAATATCGACGCCGCCAATATTTCCTACAACCTGCTCAAGACCGCTGCCGGAGGCAATATCGCGATCGGCCCGGTCCTGCTGGGTGCGGCCAAACCGGTGCATATTTTGACGGCCAGCGCCACGGTGCGTCGGATTGTCAATATGACCGCCCTCACTGTCGCTGATGCAAACGCTGCACGCTAAGCTTTTCAAGCTAAGTTAGCGCAAACTTTTAATAAGTTTACGGGTTTTTTACTGCCTATTTATTAGGCAGTCGCTTGCTTTTTCCGGCCAGATGCGCGACACTAGCAACCTTGAAATCCGGGGTAAACCCGGAGTGTTGTGGGAAGTGTAGGCTCAATGTCACGTTGGATAGGCTTCAAGTTAGTACTTACTGGCTTTTTGCTTTTGACGTGGTTTGTCTCTGGTTTGGTGCAGGCTGAGGGGCCTGCCACGGCAAGTGCAGGGGCGACGGTGCCGATGTCCGGGTTACCGGAACCAGCCGTGCAAACGTACAGGCTGATTCATCAGGGCGGTCCGTTTGCACATGAAAAGGATGGGGTCGTGTTTGGTAACCGTGAGCGCCTGCTACCGCTCCAGACACGTGGTTACTACCGTGAGTACACCGTCACAACACCAGGTTCGCGCGACCGGGGTGCCCGGCGCATTGTGTGTGGGGGACCGGCCAGCAAACCCGACACATGCTATTACACGGGCGATCACTATGCGAGCTTCCGCAGGATCACCCCCTGAGTTTTGTCATTTTGCAGAGTGAAGCGGGAATGAATATGTCACTTACTTTAGAAACACCAGTAGCGCAGCCTGCTTCGGCGGATGTGCCCTTGCGCAGCGTCAGGCCCAATATCGTGCAGTCGATCCGCGCCTTTCGGGTGCAGGAACTGCAGGAGGCCGCGCAGGCCCTTGGACAGCATTTCCTGTATGCAAATCTGGCGAATGCCCAGACCAAGCAGGACGTTCTGGACCTCATCGGGCAACAATTCATGCTGGCGCTCCACGTCGGCAAGAATTTCGATGCGCTCTATGACAGCATGACCGATCCGGTGCACAAATCAGGACCGCAGCCCGGCTTTATCGTGGTGCTCGAACATATACCGGCCAATGCCAAGTTCGACAAGGAAGCACGCGAACAACTGCTCGACATCTTCCGCGATGCCGCGGATTATTGGGGCGATCGAAAGATTCCGTTTCGATGTTTCTATTCTTTTCTGTAGCCCGTTCTGCACACACCAGCCAAGCAGAACGGGCGAACGAGGCAAAAGACAGCGATCCGGGCAGCCAGGTCATCGCCGGCATCGAGCTCACGACAGATTCCGGCGAGAGAATGCCGACTGACAAACTACTGGACATTTCGCCCCTGGCGCTGCGCATGAGCAGCCCGTTCAATGCGGGCTACTGGCTGACCGCAGCTTGAGGTAATTAGCCCCCACGCTGGTCGCTGCGCGTACTGCGCTGCCCCCCGAGGGGGCTCATCTTCGGCGGAAGATTGCCATTGGCGTCACAGTGCGCCAATGGCTTGGGCCAGGGCGACGTATTGCGCTACGGGGACTTCCTCGGCCCGGCGCTGAATATCAAATTCGCCGCTGTAGTGCTTCTCCTGCAGCCATGTGCCCAGCGTATGACGCAATAATTTTCGCCGCTGACTGAAAGCCACGCGAACAATTTCACTCAAGCGTCCGGCGTCCAGCGCAGCCGGGTTGGCGTGCGGCACCATGCGCACGATGGCGCTGTCGACCCGGGGTGGCGGCCGAAAGCTCTGCGGCGGCACAAAGAGCACATCTTCCATGGCATATCGCCACTGCAACATGACGCTCAAACGACCGTACTCGGCGCTCGCCGGTCGTGCCACCATTCGGTCAATCACTTCTTTCTGCAGCATGAAATGCTGATCCTCGATGACATCGACAAAATCGAGCAAATGAAACAGAATCGGCGTCGAAATGTTGTATGGCAAATTGCCAACCACCCGCAGCTTTGAGGATCCCATGCCGGCCAGTTGGGCAAAGTCGACGTTCAGGACATCGGCCTCGATCACGCTGAGCTGCTTATGCAGGCGCAGGCGCGCGGCCAGATCGCGATCGAGCTCGATCACGGTGAGGTGCCCCAGGCGCTCGACCAGGGGCTGCGTCAGTGCCCCCAGACCGGGCCCGATTTCCACCATGGACTGCCCGGGGGCGGGGCCGATCACGCTGACAATCGCCTCCACAACGCCCGCATCAGCCAGGAAATGCTGGCCAAAGCGCTTGCGCGGAATATGTTTCATGCGCTTAGCATGGGATTCATTGAACGCTTACTGTGGCGACTCGCGCATTTCGATGTAAGCGCGCCCGCGCAAATCCTGCGCCCAATTGACGTAGGTGTCATCGAGCTTCTTTTCGCGCAGCAGCGAGCGCACCGCCTCGCGCTGCTCACGCGGACTCAGCGCGGCATTGCGGCGCTCCATCAGCTGGATCAGATGAACGCCAAAACGCGATACCAGCGGGTCGCTGACCTGACCAATGGCCAGACGGTTCATCACTTCCTCAAACTCAGGCACGAACATGCCCGGATTGGTCCAGCCCAGATCGCCGCCCTGGGCGGCGCTGCCATCCTGGGAGTTGCTGCGGGCAAGTTCGGCAAAATCTGCCTGCCCGGCCAGAATACGCTTCTTGAACTCGGCAAGCTTCGCCTGCGCAGCGCTCTCGCTGAGCTGCGGGCTGACGCGCAGCAGAATGTGGCGCGCCCGGCTCTGTGCAACCGTCATCGCAGGCAACCCGGCGCTCTTCTTCTCGATCACCTTGAGAATGTGAAAACCGGCGCCCGAGCGCACCAATCCCGCAATCGCCCCGACCTCCAGGGCTTGTGTTGCATCCAGAAACAGCGGCGGGTAGCGGTCGGCCGTGCGCAGGCCGATCTGTCCGCCATTGGCGCGATCCGGGGCATCCGAAAAATCGCGCACAAGGGCGACAAAGTCTTCGCCGCCGCGGGCTCGTTCGAGTAATTTCTGCGCCTTCCCCTGCTGGGCGCCAATCTGAGCGGCCGTGGCCGATTCCGGCACGCTCACCAGGATATGGGCCAGATTGAGCTCAATATTCGCCGGATCCTTGACGCTTTGCTGGTCGCGCAGATACTGGTCGATTTCCAGGTCGGAAACCCGCACGCGCGGCTCCACTTCGCGTTCCCGCAGACGCGTCAGCACAAGTTGGTCGCGCAACTGCGCGCGAAACTGACTGAAGGCCAACCCGTCATCTGCAATCCGGCGCCGCAGTTGAGCCACGTCCATCTGATTTTGCCGCGCAATGTTTTGCACCGCCTGGTCAATCGCAGCGTCATCGACCCGGATACCGGTCTCATTGGCCGACTGCAACTGCACTTTTTGATTGATCAGGTTCTCCAGCACCTCGCGCGCCATTTCCTTGCGCTCGGGCACCGGCCTGCGCTGTTGCGCAAGTTGCTGGATCACCCGCTGCAGCTCGCGCTGCACTTCGCTGTTGGTGATCGGCTCCGAGTTGACCACCGCCACAATGTAGTCTGCCGCTCGCTGGGCCTCGGGCTGCGCTCGAGCGCCTGGCGCCAGGGCGCCGGCACCCGACGACGGGCGCAGTCCCTGCGCCGGCGACGGCAAACTGGCGAGAACGGAACAACTGGCGACGATCAGGGCGGCAAGGCGATGGGTCATGATGGATTATTCGTAATTACTGAAACGACTGGAAGAATTCTGCTGCTCGCGCAGATACTGGTAGCTTGGAATGTTCTCTTTCAAGGTTTTCAAGGGGCTCGCGCCCAATCGCGCGAAGCCGACAAACTCGAGCTGAAACATCACGCGTTGACTCGCCGTCGAGTTGCTGGTCTGCAGCCTTTCCAGCACGGCACGGCCAAGCCAGCACCCCGCATCGTACTCAAAACCAACCAGCGCGTTCACGAGCTTGCGCTCGTCGAGGCTGTAGTTGAGGCGCCCCACGCTGTACCAGCGGCCCTCGCCCTGCCCGCGCCCGGGCCCCAGATCCTGGCCCCGGTCGCCCCACAAATCGTTGAGCGGCCATTGCCAGCCAACGTCAATCTGCTCGCTGACGTCCCTTTGATAACGGTAGCTCCCGGTCAGCGCGCGGTAGTGACCGGGGTTGTATCGGGCGCCAATCGTCGCGAGTGTCGAGCGTTCTGTCTTGGGGTTGAACTGCAAGGTCGACTCGAAGGCCCAAGTCGGATCCCAATTGACCGAGGCACCCAGCAGCAGGTCGCTGATCCGGTCGACCACCGGCGGATCGGTCGCCAGCAAGGTCACGTTCTGGTCCTTGAAACGCAGGCGCTGGGCAATGCCGAACCGGGCTGCCTCGGCGCCAGTCGCCGGATTGAGCAACCGCGTGGAAACGCCCAGCGTCAGCAAATTGCTGTCAGAAATACGGTCGTTGCCGACAAACGCGTTTTCGGTATAGATGGTTGCAAAGTTGAAATCCTTCGCGCCGGAGTCGTAGTTGGGCAGCAAACTCTGATCGCGGTAGGGCGTATAGACATAAAAGGCGCGCGGCTCCAGGGTCTGGCGAAAAGGGGTGCCGAAATAGGCGGCGTCGCGCTCAAACACCAGACCGCTGTCCAGGCTGAAGGTCGGCACCGCAACGCTGGCGGCGGTCGCCAGGTTGCGCAATGGCGCGTCGAATAGATAGTTGGTGGCGTGCAACTGCAACTTCGGGGTGATGAATCCCGCCGCCGCCTGCCACGGCCGGCTGATTTGCAACAGGGAGAAAACTCGCTGGGCATTGGGCTGCAGGGTGATGACGCTGTCGGACTGAAAACGCGTGTAATCCGCCTCCAGCGAATAGTCAAAACCTTTGACATCGTTTTTCACGTAGCGCGTCGTCAGCTGCGGCAAGCGGTCATAGGGGGGCGTGATGGGCGCCGTCAAGTCCTGCAGGGTCTGCCACTTGACCATCCGCAAACTGTTCGCGAAATTGCCGTTGTTCCAGGAAAGCAGGGCATCATTGGCCAAAAGCCTTTGCGTCAAGGACGCCGGCGTGGAAGCACCGGTGAAATCGCGCCAGTAATTGTCGTCACTGACACGGTTCAGGCTCAGGTTCAAAGCCACGGCATCCTTTGTCACAAGGTCTGTCAGGCCGTTCCTGATCCCGGCCTGGTGCCCGAGCACCAGACCCCAGCGGTTGCTGTCGCGCAGCTGATCCGCGGGCATCAGGTCGAACAGCAGGCGGCCCGAATAACCGGCCTCCAGATAGCGAAACTCGGTGCCCAGATTGACCCCGCGCTTGCTCATGACCGTGGGCGTGAGCGTCGCGTCCCGGTTCGGAGCAATGTTCCAATAGTAGGGAACGGACAGCTCCACGCCGTTGACGTTGTCGAGTCCCACGGTCGGCGGCATGAATCCTGACTTGCGCTTGTCGCTCAAGGGAAAGCTGAGATAGGGAATGGGCAGCAGGGGCAGCCCCTTGAAGCTCAGCAAGGCGCCCTGCGCGGTGCCGGTCTCGGACTCGTTGTCGAGTTGCAGCGTCGCGGCGCGCAGGATCCAGTCCGGCATCCAGTCCGGTCCAGGCAGGCGCCGACAACTCGTCAGCGTGGCGTTGTGAATGGTCGATCTCTGCTCATCGATGAAGTCGATGCGGTCAGCGCGGCCGTTGGCGTCGTTGCGGGGAAAGAAGTAGCTCGGTTCGCTGAAGAACCCCTTGAAGTCGCCCAGCTTGAGCTCCAGCAACGGTCCCTCATAGACATTGCCGGCGCGGTTGATGCGAACCTCGCCGCGTGCCCGCGCCAGATCGGCCGGCTGGTCGTACTCGAGCCGATCGGCCTTGATCACCAGGTCACCGCGACGCAGCACGGCCTTGCCCTCGACCACAGTTTCCAGGTCGGGGCGGCCAGACATGCGCTCCCCGAAGACAAACGTCGGCAAGGCGCTGATCGGGGCCGCCATTTCCTCCTTCAGCGAGGGGCTGCTGCCAAGCGCCAGGGTGGCCATCTCCGGCGTCTCTTGCGCGCACAGCGAGCTTGCCTGCAGGGCAGCGCAAGCGATCAGGGCTGGCAGGCTGTTCTTCAGGTCGAGCGGCAAAATGCGCATGGATGCAGCGGCGGTATCGATCGGGCGGGCGGTTTGAAAACGAACTTGAGAACGATGGATGGGAGGGACAGATCAAGCTTTGTAGAATGGATTATCCATGAGCCACGCCGCCGCCCCCGAACCGACCCCGAGCAGCGCGCCACTCTGGCCCGACGTCCTTCGAGAAGCCGAATTCAAGCGCTGGCTGGGCCAACTGGCGCCGGCGCAAGGACTCAGAATCAGCTCGCTGCGCAGCGCCTCCGCGGACGCCAGTTTCAGGCGCTATTTTCGAATCGATTCCGAACATGGCAGCCGCATCATCATGGATGCGCCGCCGGCGCTCGAGGACAGCCGGCCCTTTGTCCAGGTGGCAAAACTGATGCAGGCAGCGCAGCTCAGGGTGCCGCAGGTGCTGGCCTGGGATGAAGCCCGGGGCTTTCTGCTGCTCACCGACCTCGGCCCCCAGACCATGCTGCAAGGAATGGACCGCGAGGTGCCCGGCAACAATCAGCAGTGGTACCTGCAGGCGATCGACGCGCTGATTGCCTGGCAGGGCGCATCGGCCGCGGGCGTGCTGCCGCCCTACGATGAAGCGCTGCTGCGCCGTGAAATGGAACTGTTCCCCGAGTGGTACGTGGCCCGGCACCGTGGCGTGGCGGTGGAAGGCGAGCTGCGCCGCACGCTCGACGAGTCCTTCGGCCTGATCATCCGCGACAACCTGGCCTGGCCCCGCACCTACGTGCACCGCGACTACATGCCCAGAAACCTGATGCCGGGTCCACAGGGTATGGGCGTGCTCGACTTCCAGGACGCGGTCTATGGCCCCATCACCTACGATATAGCGAGCCTGATGCGTGACGCCTTCCTCAGCTGGGAGGAAGATTTTTGCCTGGACATCACGATCCGCTACTGGGAAAAAGCGCGCAAGGCCGGACTGCCGGTGGGCGACGACTTCGGCGAGTTCTATCGCGGCGTCGAGTGGATGGGGCTGCAGCGCCACTTGAAAGTGGCCGGTATTTTTGCCCGCCTGACGCTGCGCGACGGCAAGCCGCAGTACCTGGCCGACACGCCGCGTTTTATCAACTACATCCGCGCCACCTGCGCCCGCTACCGCGAACTCAAACCGCTGCTGCGCCTGATCGAGCGGATCGAAGGCATCAAGGTGGAAAGCAGCTACGCCTTTGGACGGGTCTAGGTACCGCGCCATGTCCCGCTTCTACTGCCCTACGCCGCTTGTCAGCGGTGAACTGCTCGAGCTGCCGGCCGCCGCCGCCCGTCATGTTCAGGTGCTGCGTCTGCAGCCCGGTGACCGCATCACGCTGTTCAACGGCGAGGCGGGCGGCGCGGACGGCGTCAGGGAGTTCAGCGCGAACATCCTGCGCATGGGCCGCAGCGACGTGCAGGTGCTGGTCGGCGTGCACCATCGGGCACAACGCGAGCCGGTTCTGTCGGTGCATCTGGCCCTGGGCATGCCGGCCAACGAGCGCATGGACTGGCTGGTGGAAAAGGCCACCGAGCTGGGCGTGGCCAGCATCCAGCCGCTGATGACCGAGCGCAGCGTGCTTCGGCTCGCCGGCGAGCGCGCCCAAAAAAAGGTGGCGCACTGGCAGAGCGTCGCCATTTCAGCCTGCGAACAATGCGGCGGCAACCAGGTGCCCCGGGTCCATGAGGTGGCGGGCCTGACCGACTGGATCAAACAGCGCGCTCTGAGCCAGCCCGCACACAACGGGTCCTTGTTCCTGTTATCCCTTCGCAGCGGCGCCGCTGGCCTGCGCCACGCTGGCACGCCGACTCAGGCGGGAACGATCACCTTTCTATCCGGTCCCGAGGGCGGCCTGAGCAACGCGGAAGAAGAGGCCGCCCTGGCCTGCGGCTTTGTCCCGGTCACGCTCGGCCCGCGCACCTTGCGCGCCGAAACCGCTGCCCTTTGCGCCCTGGCCGCACTGCTGATCTGATGGCCGCCCGGGCCCCGGGCCATTGGCCCTGCGCCGCCCGCAGGCGCCCTGCTCAACGGGTATCATGCAGCCTGGTTCACACCAACGGGAGCTGCAAATGGGACTGATGGACTTCGTCAAGAAACAGTTCATTGACATCATCGCCTGGACCGAAGATTCGGACGGCACGCTGGCCTGGCGTTTTCCGATGGCCGACATGGAAATCCAGAACGGCGCTTCACTCACGGTACGGGAGTCGCAACTGGCGCTGTTTGTGAACGAGGGCAAGGTGGCCGACGTGTTCGGCCCCGGCACGCACAAGCTCACGACACAAACGCTGCCGGTGCTGACCTACCTGAAGAACTGGGACAAGCTGTTCGAATCGCCCTTCAAGAGCGACGTCTATTTTTTCAGCACACGCCAGCAGGTCGACCAGAAGTGGGGCACGCCGCAGCCGATCACGATCCGTGACAAGGACTTTGGGGCCGTGCGCCTGCGCGCCTTTGGCAACTACAGCTTCCGTGTCGCCGACCCCAAGCTGTTTCACACCGAGATCTCGGGCACGCGCGAGCGCTATGAGGTGTCCGATCTGGACGGCCAGCTGCGCGGCCTGGTGCTGCAGAACATCAGCAACGCGATTGCCAGCAGCGGCATCCCGTTTCTGGACCTGGCGTCCAACCAGCTGGCCTTTGCCCAGGCGATGGCAAGCCAGTTGACGCCCGAGTTTGCCAGGCTGGGGCTGAAGCTCGAGGGCATGACGGTGCAAAACCTCTCCTTGCCCGAAGACCTGCAAAAAATTCTGGACCAGAAGATCGGCATGGGCATGGTCGGCAACGACATGGCCAAATTCATGCAATACCAGACGGCGCAGGCGATACCGAAATTTGCCGAAGGTGCCGGCTCGGGTGGCGGCGGCATTGCCGGCGACGCGATGGGACTCGGTGCCGGCGTCGCTTTGGGCCAGGTGCTGGCGCAAAACCTGGCCAGCGGGTTGCAGGGCAACGCAAACGCCGGACCAGCGCCGAGCGCCGGCGTGAAGGCCGAAGATGTGATGGCGACGCTCGAAAAACTCGGCGACCTCAAAACCAAGGGCATCCTGACGCAGGAAGAATTTGACGCCAAGAAGGCGGAGTTGCTGAAGAAGCTGGTTTAAGACAGAACCTTCGTCATCGCGAGACCGCCGGTCGTGGCCAACCACATTGGAGTGCCAGCGCCATGGATTGCCGCGCTGCGCTCGCAATGACAAAGGCATAACCCATGGCCGGTGCCTCCTCCCCCCAACGCGCTTACCGGGCGCCGTGCCCGGGCTGCGGCGCGCCGGTCGAGTTTCGCAGCGCGCAGTCGACCCACGCCGTCTGCGCCTATTGTCAGAGCATGGTGGTGCGTCAGGGCGACACGCTGGCGCGCCTGGGCAAGATGGCCGAATTGTTCGACGACCACAGCCCGCTGCAACTGCAGGCGTCGGGCCGCTGGAAGAACAAGGCCTTCACGCTGGTCGGCCGACTGCAGTACAAGTACGACGAAGGCAGCTGGACCGAGTGGCACGCGCTGCTGGAGGACGGCTCCAGCGCCTGCCTGAGCGAGGACAACGGCGCCTACGTTTTTGCCACGCCGCTGCCCAGCCCGCGCGAACTGCCAGCCGCTGAACATTTCCGGGTCGGCGCAACGACCGCCATCGGCGGCAGGCCGTTCAACGTCGCCTCCAACAGCCAGGTCGCCCTGCTTTCGGCGCAGGGCGAATTGCCACGGCTGCCCGAGCTCGGCCGCGCCTTCACGCTGGTCGAACTGCGCAGCCAGGGCGCCGGCGCCAGCGGGCATGCCCAGGGCGAGGTGCTCAGCATTGATTACAGCAGCCAGCCGCCTGACGTCTCGATCGGCCAGTCGGTCCGGCTCGAGGAACTGGGGCTCAGCGGCCTGCGTGACGAGTCCGTGAAGAATGAGACCGGTCGCCAGTTCAATTGCCCCCACTGCGCAGCGCAACTGACCGCGCTGCTGGCCAGCAGCAAGAGCATGACCTGCGACTCCTGCCACAGCATCATCGATCTGTCGCAGGGCATCGGCGCCGAGCTCCGGCACGCCGTGCAGGACGAACCGGTATCGCCCCTGATTGCGCTGGGCAGCCAGGGCGCCCTGCAGGGCGCGCAGTGGCAGGTGGTCGGTTTCCAGCATCGCATGGGCAGCGAGCCGAACGACCCTGACGAACTTTTCGGCTGGGACGAGTACCTGCTTTACAACGCCCAGCGCGGCTTCATCTTTCTGGTCGATTCGACCGAGGGCTGGAGCGTGGTGCAGCCCTGCACCGGGGCCCCGGAGATGAGCGACGGCCAGCAGAGCGCGAGCTACCGGGGCAGCAGCTACCAGCTCAAGGAAAGCTACAACGCCGAGACCACCTACGTCGCCGGCGAGTTCTACTGGCAGGTCAGTCGCGGACAAAAGACCTGGAACCGCGACTTTGTCAGCGGCAAGAGCCTGTTGACCATGGAGCAGTCAAGCAATGAGGTCACCTGGTCGGCAGGCAGCCGGATCGACAGCGATCTGGTCGCCAGGGCATTCAAGCTCGAAGGCCGCAAAGAGCTGCTCCAGCGCAGCGACGTCGGCCCCTTCAGTGCCGCAAAAAGTGTCGGCATTGGCACCGTGATTGTGCTGCTTGTGGTCCTGCTGCTGGTTCTTGTACTGCTCAGTCGCTGCTCGGGCTGTGATCCGGCAACCGAGAACTGCAGCGCCAGCGGCAGCGCTCGCAGTTCGGGCGGTTCGTACGGTGGCTATTCGAGCGGTGGCGGACACAAATGAAGCGCGGATGTCATTGCGAGCGCAGCGTGGTGATCCATGCAGGCTGGATTGCCGCGCTGCGCTCGCAATGACGAAACTTTGAATTTCTTAAGGAGAATTGCATGGGTATGGAATGGATCAAACCCGGAGTCCTGTTGGGCTCCCTTGTCTTTGCGCTGATGGGCGTGCTCATCTTCTGGCTGTGTTTCCTGATCATCGACAAGCTCACGCCCTACAACCTGTGGGAGGAGATCGTGCACAAGCAAAACCGGGCGCTGGCGCTGGTGGTGGCCGCCATGTCGCTGGGCATCTGCATCATCGTCGCGGCCGCCATCCACTGATGGCGGGTTCGGCAGCGGGCCCGCGTCCGCTCGAGGTCGCGCTGCTGGCCTCGGTTTTCGTTGTCTCGGCCTGCGGCCTGGTCTATGAACTGGCGGCCGGTGCCCTCGCGTCCTACCTGCTGGGCGACTCGGTGCTGCAGTTCTCCACTGTCATCGGCACTTACCTGTTCGCGATGGGCGTCGGCTCCTACCTGTCGCGCCACTTCGAGCGCCAGTTGCCAGCCCATTTCCTGCGCATCGAGTTGCTGGTGGCGCTGGTCGGCGGCGCCCTGCCAGCCCTGCTCTTTGTCGCGCACGCCTGGCTGCCGGCCTCCTTTCGCTTCGTCCTGTATGCGCTGGTGCTGCTGGTGGGCACGCTGGTCGGGCTCGAGATTCCGCTCGTGATGCGCATCCTCAAGCGCAATGTGGCGCTGAAAGACCTGGTCTCTCAGGTGCTGACCTTTGACTACCTCGGCGCGCTGGCGGTGTCGCTGGCATTTCCGCTGCTGCTGGTGCCGCAACTCGGCCTGATCCGCACCGGCCTGCTGTTCGGGCTGATGAACGCCGCCGTCGCGCTCTGGGCGCTGTGGCTGTTTCGTGATGAGTTGCGCCAGTTTCGAGCCCACGCGCTGGCTTGCGCGATGACGCTGGGCGCGCTTGGCGCCGGCATGGCGGGCGCGCAGCAGATCACCAGCTGGGCCGAGGACCGCATGTACCAGGACGCCGCCGTGTTTGCCAGCAGTTCGCCCTACCAGCGCATCGTCGTGACCCACGGCGGCGGGGAGGGTGGTGCCGGCTACAAGCTGTTCCTGAACGGCAATCTGCAATTTTCGCAGCGCGACGAGTACCGCTACCACGAGGCGCTGGTGCACCCGGCGATGGCGGCCCACGGCGGCGCCCGCAAAGTGGCGGTGCTCGGCGGCGGCGACGGCATGGCGGTGCGCGAAATCCTGAAATACCCGGGCGTCCAGAGCGTGACCCTGGTCGAACTTGACCCCGCCATGACCGACCTGTTCTCACAGCAACCGGCGCTGGTGCAGCTCAACGGCGGTGCCCTGCAGTCGCCCAAGGTCAGGATCATCAACGCCGACGCCTTCAGCTGGCTGGAGACGAGCGAAGAGGGCTTCGATGTCATCGTCGTCGACTTCCCCGATCCGACCAATTTTTCGATCGGCAAGCTCTACACCAATTCGTTCTATGCGCTGCTCGACAAGCATCTGGCCGCCAGCGGTTACGCCGTGGTCCAGACCACCTCGCCGCTGGTGGCGCGCAAGAGTTTCTGGACCGTCGTCAGCACCATCGAGTCGGTCGGACTCACGGCCACCCCCTACCACGCGCACGTGCCCAGCTTTGGCGAGTGGGGCTACGTGCTGGCCAGTCGACGCCCCTACCGTCAGCCAGACGCCCTGCCTTCCGGCCTGCGCTTCCTGAGCCTGGAAAGCCTGCCGGCGCTGTTCGATTTTCCGCTCGACATGGCGCGCCTGCCGGCCGAGGTGAACCGCCTGTCGAACCAGGTGCTGGTGACGACCTACGAGGCGGAGTGGGGAAGAGTCAAGTAAAGCTGCGCGGATCCCCCAAATGGGGGATAGACACCAGTCTCGATTAGGAGCAAACTGCACTCCCAAAACGAATAGGGGGAGACTCATCTTGCATCCATTAAATTTGCTGGCGCCCGCAGCGCTTGCGACGGGAATGGCCTTGCTGGTGAACCTGTTGCTGCTCGCCACCCTGCGCTGGCATGGCCATCTGAGCCTGGACAGCAGCACGGGCGTGCAAAGAAATCACAGTCAGACAACGCCACGTGTGGGTGGCGTTGCAGTGCTGGCAGGTGTTCTGGCCGGGTGGACGCTGACGCCTGAAGCGAGCCAGAGCTTGCTCGGGTCCCTGATGCTGGCAGGTGTGCCTGCGTTTGTCTTCGGATTGGCCGAAGACCTGACGAAAAAGGTCAGTGTGCGCTCCCGCTTGCTGGCCACCATGGCCTGTGGCGTCCTGGGTTACGTTCTTACCGGGCATTCGATTACAGCGGTGAACATTCCCGGGATCGACTGGTTGCTGGGCGCCCCGCTGCTGTCAGTGGCGTTTACTGCCTTTGCCGTGGCCGGGGTGGCCAACGCCGTGAACATCATCGACGGCATGAACGGCCTGGCCAGCGGCACGATCCTCATCAATCTGTGCATTTTCGCGCTGATCAGTCATGCTCTTGGCGATGCCGCACTGGTCCAGACCTGTGTCGTTCTGGGCGCTGGCGTATTGGGCTTCATGCTGATCAACTGGCCCTTGGGCAAGATTTTTCTGGGCGATGCGGGGGCCTATTTTCTGGGCTTTAGTGTCGCCTGGCTGGCTGTTCTGCTGTTGGCGCGTCACCCTGAAGTGTCTGCCTGGGCACCCCTCTTGATCTGCGGCTTCCCGATTCTGGAGGTCTTGTTCAGCATCCGGCGTCGCTGGCGGCGCCATCAGGCCATCGGGGCGCCAGACCGACTGCACCTGCACAGTCTGGTCAATCGTCGCCTGGTCAGGCGACTACTGCCCAAGGGAAGCCGACTGGCGCGTAATTCGGCCACCGGTGCCCTCATGTGGGGAGCCGGGTTGTTGCCTGCCACCATCGCGCTTTACTTCTTTACCGACACATCAGCGTTGGTGCTCGGTTTGGTGCTGTGCTCGTTCGCGTATTCGGCGGTCTACGCGCGCCTGACGCAGTTTCACTGGTGCTTTTGGTCTCTTCAACCATCGGTCGTAAAAATATAGACGTGGCGATTATTGTGGTGGCAGCGCAGTGAATCGTCCCTGCACCTTGAAACGCCGCCACTTCATCGCCGCCAGCACCCTGCCGCTGCTCGGCTGCGCCAGAGCGCCGGACATCGCCGGCGGCTTCACGGGCGCCAGCCATGAGCGCGGCCATATGC
>CAIMBE010000111.1 GCA_903839085.1 uncultured beta proteobacterium
GTAACAGGCTGTGTAACAACCGGGGTTCATACCCGGCTGCAACCCCTTGCTTTATAAGGAAATCAAGGACTTACATGAAAGATTTGGATGATGGGGTGGCTGATGGGGCTCGAACCCACGACAACAGGAATCACAATCCTGGACTCTACCAACTGAGCTACAGCCACCGTGCGTACGATTATACCGACTGAGGTCTACCCGGCTGCCGGGACAGGCGCGTCGGCTGCGCCGCGCGCCGGTCGGGGCACCAGAATTTCGACCTTGAAGCGCTCTTTGATGAGGCCGTAGTAGGCCTGACTTTCGGCCGCGGTCCACCACTGCGCATACTGTCCCCGGTCCTGCTTCAGCGCAGGCTCGGCCGATGCCGGACGCGCCAAAATCTTGTTGACCTTGACCACGGCGTATCCCCTTGGACCCAGATTGACCCCGACAAAAACCGGCAGGCTCGCCGTATCCGCGCGCAACACGGCGCTGAGGATCTGGGGTGCAATGTTTTGCGGCTGATCGCGCGACAGCACCAGCGCTGCCGGCAACTGCGCGCTGGCCGGCGCCGCCTTCCAGGCAACCAGCTTTTCGGCGCCTTCCTTGTTGGCCATTTCGGCCGCCCTGGCCGTCACAACGCGCTCACGCACACTGGCGCGAACATCGACAAACGGGATGGTTCTGGCGGCCACATACTGCGTGATGCGTCCTGCGGCCAACTGGTTCGGCGCTGTTTCGATCGCTTCGGTATTGCGCTTCTTCTCGATCGCGTCGGGTGCGAAAATCGCCGCCAGAAATTTGGCATTGGCAAGCAAGCCGGTCGCGCCGCCCCCCGGTTTACGGGTGACATTGCCGGCACTTCTGATTTCGAGCTTGAGCTTGTCGGCCACAGGTTTCAGACTATCGGACTGCTCATAAACGCCGTTGGTAAACGCCTCCGCCGTTTCTGCAAACTTGCGCTGCGCCTGCTGCGTCTTGAGATCCGCCTCGATGCCCGCTCGCAGTTCTTCAAAGGTCTTTTGTTTCGGAGCCTTGATATCGGTGAGCTTGATAATGTGGTAGCCGAATTCAGACTCGACCAACTCGCTGATATCGCCTTTCTTCATGGCGAAAACAGCATTCTCGAAGGGCTTGACCATGGCGCCGCGGGCGAAGAAATCAAGATCACCGCCCTTGACGGCGGAACCGGTGTCCTGCGAATTTTTCTTCGCCACTTCGGCAAAGCTGTCCGGCGCCTTGCGCACCTCCTGCAGCAGTTCCTGGGCACGCGCCCTGGCCTTCTCGCGCTCGACCGCTGGAGCATCCTTGGCGGCGTTGATCAGAATGTGGCTTGCCCGGCGCTCCTCGGTACCGCTCAGACGTGCGGCGTTCTGGTCGTAATAGGACCTGAGGTCGGCCTCATTGATCGAAATGTTTTTCTTGACCGACTCCAGGTCGAGCACGACATACTCGATGCTGGCCTGCTCGGGCGCCTGAAACAGCGCCTGATTGGCTTTGTAAAACGCCTCCAGATCGGCTTCGCCGGGATTGATCCTGGCTTCAAAATCCGAGCTCAGAAAATTGGCGATCTGGACCTCACGCCTTTCAAAGAAAGCGTTCAGCGCGACGTCGGCAACGCCCGCTGCCGCAAAGCCGGTGCTGGTCACGCCATTTTCCACCTGCCGCACCGAGAGGTCGCGGCGCACCCGGGCCTCGAACCCTTCGGGCGTCAGACCCTGGCTGGCCGCCAGTTGACGATAGCGCTCCATGTCAAGTTTGCCATCAGGCAGGCGCAGCGAGGCAATGGTCTGGTCTTCCTGCAGGTTGCGGGCCAGCCGGCTGTCGCTGGTGGTCAGGCGAAAGTTGTCGGCCGCCTGCGCCAGCACGCGCTCGCGCACCAGTTTCTCCAGAGTGGAATAGCGTGCCTCCGCAGAGTCAAGCAGTTTGGCGTCGAGGTTGGGGACCGATGCGCGCAGGCGCTCTGCCTCGGCCTTGTGCGCCGCATCCCACTCGCCCTGGGTGATGTCGTTGCCGCCGACGCGCGCGACCGCGTCGCCCTTCTCGCGCATGCGGTTGTATCCATCGATGCCAAACAGCACAAAGGACGGGATGATCAGCAGGAACATCAAGCCCATCATGATCTTCGTATGCTTTCGGACAAAATCAAACATGCGCAACTTCTCCAATAGAAAACAAAAAAAGGCGAACACCTTGTTCGCCTTTGCCAGGGTGGTGGGTGCTGACGGGCTCGAACCGCCGACCTACGCCTTGTAAGGGCGCCGCTCTACCAACTGAGCTAAGCACCCCACCTTAACCGGCTGTCAATTCAATGCATCCTTCAAGGCCTTGCCGGGACGAAACTTCGGGACCTTGGCTGCCTTGATTTTAATCGCAGCGCCGGTGCGCGGATTTCGCCCGACACGCGAGGCACGCTTGGTCACGGCAAAAGTGCCAAAACCGACCAGCGACACCGAACCGCCTTTCTTCAAGGTCGTCTTCACTGCGCCAATGACCGATTCGAGGGCCCGGTTCGCCGCCGCCTTGGAAATGTCTGCATTCGTTGCAATGTGCTCAATCAATTCTGTCTTGTTCACGTTAAACCCTTCTTGTTGAAATCGAGTTGATCAAAGTGTCTCTTAGAAAAATTTGATGACCGCCTCACCGGGTCATTTGAGCCCTGGCTTTGTGGCAGTGCGGAGGCGAATTCTAGATCTTTTTCACGCGTGCGCAGACATATATTCCACTGCCGATTGGCCCCTGATCAAAGCGCCTGGCAAATTGCCAGTCCAAGGTCGCGGGTGCCGGCCGTACCGCCGATGTCTGGCGTGCGCGGCGCACCACTTTGCGGCTCCAGCACGCTCTCTATGGCGGCCAGCACGCCGTCATGCGCATCGCGGTGGCCCAGAAAATCGAGCATCATGGCACCGCACCAAATCTGGCCGATCGGGTTGGCAACGCCCTTGCCCGCGATGTCCGGCGCCGAGCCGTGCACCGGCTCAAAGAGCGACGGAAATCTGCGCTCGGGGTCGAGGTTGGCGCTGGGGGCGATGCCAATGGTGCCGGTGCAGGCAGGACCGAGGTCGCTCAGGATATCGCCAAACAGATTGCTGGCCACCACCACGTCAAAGAAGTCTGGCCGCTGTACAAAGTGGGCGCTCAGGATATCGATGTGAAACTTGTCCACCGTGACATCGGGGTAGCTGCGCGCCATCTCGGTCACGCGCTCGTCCCAGTACGGCATGGTGATGGCGATGCCGTTGGACTTGGTTGCGCTGGTCAGGTGCTTCTTCGGCCGCGACTGCGCAAGCTCGAACGCGAACTTCAGGACCCGGTCGACACCGACGCGGGACATGACGGTTTCCTGCATCACGATCTCGCGCGCGGTACCGGGGTACATGCGCCCGCCGATGCTTGAGTACTCGCCCTCGGTGTTCTCGCGCACGATCAGCATGTCGATCTCGCCCGGCAGGCGCCGGCTGCCGTCGCGCCTGACCACGGGGGCAATGATGCCCGGCATCAGGCGCGCCGGCCGCAGGTTCACATACTGGTCGAACTCGCGGCGAAACAGCAGCAGCGAGCCCCACAGGGAGACGTGATCCAGGATCTTCTCCGGCCAGCCAACGGCGCCAAAGTAAATCGCGTCGTGGCCGCCAATCAGGTCCTTCCAGTTGTCGGGCAACATCTTGCCGTGCTTCTCGAAATAGTCCCAACTGGAAAAATCGAAGTGGTCGAACTGCAGGTCGATGCCGTATTTGATTGCCGCCTGCTCCATAACCCGGATGCCCTCAGGCATCACCTCCTTGCCGATACCGTCTCCGGCGATCACGGCGATTCTCTTTTTTCTCATAAAGGATCCTCTTGAATCAATGGCGAAACTTTCCGTTGGCAGCGAGCGGCCTGGCGGTCGACGAAGCCGGCGGGCGAACCACCAGGGCGACACCGATCACGGTGACCGCCGTGCCCGCAATCGTGATCGCACTGACCGGCTCGGCAAACAACAGCCAGGCAATGATGGCCGTGGCTGGCGGCACCAGGTACATCAGGCTGCTCACCGACGCCGCGGCGCCGCGCTGAATCAGCAGGTAGAGCAGTGAACTGCCGCCCAGCGTCAGGATGAGCACCGACCACGCCATGGCGCCAGCAAGTTCGGCATTCCAGCGCATCGACTCGCTCTCCAGCAAAGCCAGCGGCAAGGTGGCCAGGCATGCGGCGCCAAGCTGAACCGCGTTGGCCGTGCGCACGTCACAGGGTTGCAGGAATCTTTTCTGGTACAGGGTGCCCAGCGTGATGCTGAACAAGGCGCCCAACACCATCGCCATGTTCTGCAAGTTGGCCTCGCCACCCTGCCCGAACTTGCGCGACACGACCAGGACCAGGCCGAGCAGGCCGAGCAGAAGTCCGCTCCATTGCCGGGCGCTGATTCGCCCGCCGGAGCAGGACAGCCAGAGGGCCGTCAGCACCGGCTGCAAGCCAACGATCAGGGCCGAAAGACCGGACCCCATGCCCGCCTTCACCGCCGACCACACGCCGCCAAGGTATCCGGCATGCATCAGCACGCCGATCACGGCCAGATGTCCCCACTGGCTTCGGGTCGCGGGCCACTTGACCCGCGCCAGCGCAATCCATGGCAAAAAACATGCAATCGACAGGACATAACGAAGCAGCAGAAATTTCAGTGGCGGCGCGTGCGGCATGCCGTACCGGGCAACGATAAAGCCGGTGCTCCAGATCACCACGAACAGGGCCGGCATGGCCCGGATCAGGGCGCCGTCGTCAGGCTCGCTCACTTGGCCCGCGCCCGGATCTCCGGCAAGGCCTTGCGCAGGTAATAGACCATCGACCAGACTGTCATCACGGCGGCAATCCAGATCAGCCAGACGCCCCACAGGTGGGTGTCGATGACGCCGAACAGTTGGCCATTGAATAGCAGGAACGGGATCGCCACCATCTGCACCACGGTTTTGAGCTTGCCTATCATGTGCACGGCGACGCTCTTGGCGGCGCCAATCTGCGCCATCCATTCGCGCAGGGCCGAGATTGCGATCTCGCGCCCGATGATGATGAGCGCGACAAAGACATCGGCGCGCCCCAGGTGCACCAGAACCAGCACGCTGGCGCAGACCAGTATCTTGTCGGCCACCGGATCGAGGAAGGCGCCGAAGGAAGACACCTGGTTGAGCCTGCGCGCCAGATAGCCGTCAAGCCAGTCGGTCACCGCTGACAGCACGAACATGCTGGTCGCGATCAGGTTGCAGCTGGCCGGTTCGATCGGCAGGTAGAAGACGCCAACAATCAACGGGATCGCAGCGATGCGGGCCCATGTCATGAGGGTAGGCGTGTTGAAAAACATACGGCGCAATTGTGGCACGGCTGGCAGGCGATCAGCACGCCGCGCTCAGTGCAGCGCCCGGTATATTTGCTCTGCCAGCTCGCGCGATATGCCATCGACCGTGGCCAGATCATCGATGCCCGCCATGGCCACACCCCGCACCCCGCCAAAACGTTGCAGCAATTTGGCGCGCCGTTTGGCGCCGATGCCCGGGATCTCCTCGAGCTTGCCGCCATCGACGCGCACCCGGGCTCGTTTGGCGCGCATGCCGGTGATGGCGAAGCGGTGCGCCTCGTCCCGAATCTGCGCCACCATCATCAGGGCCGCGGAGTCCCGCCCCAGATAGACCTTGTCGCGGCCGTCGGCGAAAACGAGTTCCTCCAGGCCGACTTTGCGCCCCTCCCCCTTCTCGACGCCGACAATCAGAGCGAGCGGCAGGCCGAGCTGCTCGAAGACCTCTCGCGCCACCGAGACCTGACCCTGGCCTCCGTCGACCAGCACCAGTTCCGGCAGTCGGCCCCGGGCGCCGGCCATCTCTGCGGCCAGCGGGGTCTCGCGCAGGACCTCGGCCAACTTGCCATAGCGGCGCAGCAGCACCTGGCGCATGGCGGCGTAGTCATCGCCCGGCGTAATGCCGTCGATCGAGAAGCGCCGGTACTCGGCGTTCTGCATCTTGTGGTTCTGAAAAACGACGCAGGACGCCTGGGTTGCCTCGCCCGCGGTATGGGAAATATCAAAACATTCGATGCGAAGCTGCTCTAGGTCGTCCCACGGCAGGTCGAGCGCATCGGCCAGTGCGCGCGTTCGCGCCTGCTGCGAACCCTCTTCGGAGAGCAGGCGTGCGAGCTGCAGTTCGGCGTTGGTCTGCGCCATCTCCAACCACTGCCGGCGCTGCTCGCGCGGCTGGTTCACGGCACTGACCTTGACACCGGACTGGATCGACAACGCCTGGATCAGGTCCGGGCTCACCGGCTCACTGAGCACCAGCGAGGGCGGCACCGGAACCTGCAGGTAGTGCTGCGCCACAAAGGCCTCCAGCACCTGGGCCTCGACCGATGGTGCCGCAGCGGCACGGCGGCCGGCCGCATCGTCGTCCCAGTAGACCCCGGCGGCTTCGTCAACATGAACCGGAAAATAGGGCCGGTCGCCGAGATGGCGGCCACCGCGCACCATGGCCAGGTTGACGCAGGCCCTCCCGCCTTGCACCTTGACCGCCAGAATGTCGACGTCGCGGTCCGATACGTTGTCAACCGACTGCTGATGCAGCACATTGGACAGCGCAGCGATCTGGTTGCGCAGTTCGGCCGCCTGTTCGAACTGCAGGGCTTGCGCGTGCGCCAGCATGCGCGCTTCCAGCGCTTCGAGCACCTGCTGCGCGTCGCCGCGCAGAAAGCGCTCGGCGTTGGCCACATCATGCGCATAGTCCGGCGCCGAGATATGCCCGACGCAGGGCGCCGAACAGCGCTTGATCTGGTACAGCAGGCAAGGCCGGCTGCGGTTGTTGAAAACCGGATCGTCGCAGGTGCGCAGGCGAAAGACCTTTTGCATCAGCAAGATCGCCTCCTTCACCGCCCAGGCGCTGGGATAGGGGCCGAAATAGCGATGCTTTTTTTCGACCGCGCCCCGGTAGTAGGACACCTGGGCAAATGCGGAACTCGCATTGGCCGGCGCCGCAACACCAGTGATCTTCAGGTAGGGGTAGCTCTTGTCGTCCCGAAACAGGATGTTGTACTTGGGGCTAAGGGTCTTGATCAGATTGTTTTCGAGCAGCAGGGCCTCGGCCTCGGAACGCACCACCGTGGTCTCGAGCCGGGCGATCTTGCTGACCATGTGGCCGATGCGCGTGCCGCCGTGGTTCTTCTGAAAATAGCTGGAAACCCGCTTCTTCAGGTTGTTCGCCTTGCCGACATAGAGCACGGCGCCAGCGGCGTCGAAGTAGCGATAGACACCCGGCAAGGGCGGCAGGCCTGCCACCTCGCCGAGCAACTGCGCCGAATGGGCAGGCGCGACGGACGCTTCGAGGCCCTGCTGGGGTGGCGACGCTTTCAAATCTGGCATAAGTGCGTATTGTGGACAATCCGGGACGTGAAAGAAGGAAAACTTTGGGACATCTTTTGCCGGGTCATCGACAACTACGGTGACATCGGCGTCGGCTGGCGCCTGGCATCGGGTCTGGCGGCGCGCGGTGAGCGCGTGCGCCTGTGGCTCGACGACGCCAGCGCGCTGCAATGGATGGCGCCTGCCGGCGCCTCGGGGGTCGAGGTCAGGGTCTGGAGCGGGGCCCTGGCGCTGGACGGCGTTACGGCGGGCGACGTCCTGCTGGAGGCCTTTGGCTGCGAGATCGACCCGATCTTTGTCGCCGCCTTTGCGCGCAAGGCCGCCGCCAGCGGCCGCAGCGGCCTGTGGATCAACCTGGAGTACCTGAGCGCCGAAGCCTTCGTGGAGCGCAGCCACGGCCTGCGCTCGCCCGTGGCGGGCGGTCCGGGCGCCGGCCTCGCCAAGTACTTTTATTACCCCGGCTTCACCGCGGCGACCGGGGGCCTGCTGCGCGAACCCGAGCTGGCCGCGCGCCAGGCCCGCTTTGAGCGCGCCGACTGGCTGCGCCAGATGGGCATCGACTTTCAGGGCGAGCGCCTGGTTTCGCTGTTCTGCTACGAGCCGCCGGCGCTGGCGCAACTGCTGACCGGCCTGGCCGACGCCCCCCTGCCGACGCGCCTGCTGGTCACGCACGGCCGCGCCAGCGCCGCGGTCAAGGCCTGCATCGAGGGCGCAAACGCGCGCCAGCCGGGTTGGAACCAGCGCGAACATCTGCTGATTTCGAGTTTGCCGGCGCTGACCCAAGACGACTTTGACCATCTGCTGTGGTCCTGCGACCTGAATTTTGTGCGCGGTGAGGACTCGCTGTTGCGCGCCCTGTGGGCCGGCAAACCGCTGGTCTGGCAAATCTACCCCCAGACTGACGGTGCCCACCATCGCAAGCTCGACGCATTTCTGGACTGGCTCGAGGCCCCGCCTTCGCTGCGAGCGGTCCATGAAGTCTGGAACGGCGGCGCTGAGGCCGTGCTGCCGGCGCTGGAACCGGCGCCGTGGCAACGCGCCATCAGCGCCGCGCGGCAGCGGCTGCTGGAGCAGGACGACCTTGTCAGCAGGCTTCTTCATTTTGTGCAAAAAAACCATTAAAATCCATCACTTTACGGAACTTGACCGAATTTACCCCCGGTCCTTGCCGTCCTCGCCGCCAGAACAGCGGCCAACCTTCACACACTCTCTATGAAAACCGCTCAAGAAATTCGCGCCGGCAATGTCATCATGCACGGCAAAGACCCGATGGTCGTCCTCAAGACAGAATACAGCCGCGGCGGGCGCAACTCAGCCACCGTGCGCATGAAGCTCAAGAGCCTGATCGCCAACTTCGGCACCGAAGTCGTGTTCAAGGCCGACGACAAGATTGACCAGGTCATCCTGGACAAGAAGGAGTGCACCTATTCCTACTTTGCCGACCCAATGTACGTCTGCATGGATGCCGAATTCAACCAGTACGAGGTCGAAGCCGAAAACATGGGCGACTCGCTCAGTTACCTCGAAGACGGCATGACGGTGGAAGTGGTGTTCTACGACGGCAAGGCGATTTCGGTCGAGTTGCCCACCAGTGTCGTGCGCGAGATCACCTGGACCGAGCCGGCTGTCAAGGGCGACACCTCGGGCAAGGTGCTCAAGCCGGCGAAGATCGCCACCGGCTTTGATATCGGCGTGCCGATTTTTGTCGCGCAGGGCGACAAGGTCGAGATCGATACCCGCACCGGCGAATACCGCAAACGGGTCTGAGCAAACCGGCCTGGCCGGTCGCAAGAAGGACTTCCAGGAGGTCCTTTTTTTTTGATTTTCAGCAACTTCCTTGCCGGCCTGGCATGGACGCCGCGCGCCAAACCGGTGTAGGCTAGCGCCATGAGCAATGCACCTGATTCCGAGTTGGCGCCGACGGCCCGAACGCTCATGTCGCCGACGGCGTCGAGCCTGGCTGTGCGGCGCGTCGCGATCGATACCTACCGGGAGAACGTGGCCTATCTGCACCGCGATTGCAGCGCCTACCGCGCCGAGGGTTTTCAGGCGCTCTCCAAAGTCGAAGTGCGGGCCAACGGCCGGCACATTCTGGCCACCTTGAACGTGGTTGACGACGCCGCGCTGGTGGCCTGTCACGAACTCGGCCTGTCGGAGGACGCCTTTGCCCAACTCGATGTGGAAAATGGCCATACCGTTTCCATCTCGCAGGCCGAGGCTCCGCTGTCGATCGA